>DATAJS010000009.1:300000-423836 GCA_036262035.1 Burkholderiales bacterium
AGGTCCCTGGTTCGAGCCCAGGTCGGGGAGCCACTTCACTTCAAGCACTTACGACTCGGCACCCTCTTCCGAGTCTTGCAAATTTCGACGCTTTTTGGCGATTTTTTTGCCGACGCGGACTATCGAAGTAGCTCTCGCGTTCGTGCGCTTTGGAATATGCGCAGCGAATCTTCGCTCTGAAAGACTGACGGACAGAGTGACCGTCGTTCCCGCGTTCACGGGAGTGCGCCAACTCGCTGTCGCAATGAGTTATTTACCGCACGGTTCGCCGCGCTTGGTATGTAAACGCGAGCGGCTGAGTTGGAACATTCTCTTCGGCGGCGCAACTGTCGCCCCTGCGCACATGCCAGCCGCTCCTTTGTCGGTCAGGGCTCGGAAGATGAGTACCGGGTGTCCCTGCCGTCAACCGGCGAGCAGCGCGGCTACACGCGCCTTTCTTGAAAGCGCCGAGCCGAAGACGTGACGTCCTGCGCGACTACCACAGCGATGGACGCCTCACCCTGAAGCACGACGGCATCGTCGAGCTCCGCGGGCGATGCCATCATGATAAGGCGAGCCATCGGCGCTCGCGCTGAAGGGCATCAATCGCCCGATCCCGGCCTACAAGATTCTGCGCCTGCGCGACCGAAGCAGCAGCACTCCCCTGCCCGACCTTGAGGTCGCTGCGCGCGGCGTGAATATTCACGGCGAGCGTGCCAACTTGTTCGCCGATGCAATTTGGCGGCAGACCTACGATGGCCCTGAACTCAACCGACATGAGCCCATCATGAAAAATACTCGTCCCGCTTTTGTTTTGGCTCTAGCCCTTATGTTCCCTACGCTCAACGCTCACGCTGGCGAGATCCCCGGCGGAGCCGTCCGGCCCAGCCATAGCGCCCAGGCGTTCGACGTGCGCGAGTACGAGCCGGTCCACTTCTCAGGCGGTAATACGAACGCGTTCTTCGACGGAAGCGAGGACGGCGCCAGCAATACCGCTGCGGGCTTCGACATGCGTGACTACGAACCGGTCCATTTTTCCGGCGGGAACAGCAATGCTTTTTTCGATGGCACAGAAAGCGGCGGGACAGATACTCTGGCGAGAAGGCGGAGCTCGGGGCAATGAACAGCGAAGGCATCGACGTATGGCCTCGTACGCTGTGTGCAAGCGCCGAGGATGGCCGACGCGAAACACGCGGCCGGGCTCCTGCGCCTTCGCGATGGACGTGACCGCCGCAATCGCGGCTCCGTCGAGCAGGGAAATACGCTCTCTTCGCTTCATGCTCGCCTGCGACCCGGCGCGTGCGACCAGATCGACACCGGCGCTGCATAGATGATCGTGGTCGAGGATGCAGCCCGAGCGGTCTCCGCCGGAGCGCGGGCGACAGCGCGACGAAAAGGCCTCAATGCTCGTTGCGATGAACGTGCCGCGGCGACAACTGGACCGCATTATTCGCTAAGATCAAGCGGGGTTCATGGAAATCGCGGGAGGTTCCGATGCGAAGACGCAGATTCCTGTCGGGCGCGTGTGCGGCATTGATGGTCCCATTCACGGCGAGAGCGCAGGAGCCGAGCCTGCGCTTCATCGGCTCTCTCAACAGCGCCTCCGAAAGCAACGCGTCCACCTCGTCGCCGCGTCCCGCAAGGGACTCTAAGAGAGCGCCTACGTCGAAGATCGGAATGTCGCGGTGGAATACCGACGGGCGGGCGTGAATAGGAGAAGCTCGCTAGTTCGCGGCCGAGTTCGGGAGCCGTAATGTCGCGGTGATCGTTACTCACGATCCGGCCGCTGCCATCGCGTTGAAAGCGGCCGCGAGCTCGATTCCCGTGGGGTCTTCACCACCGGTGACGATCCCGAATACCGCGAAGACGCTGGAGTTCGATTCCGCAGTCGGTTCTCGTGCGCGTCGACGAGTTGATCGGATGACAACCGCGCGGTATGGGCACAATTAAACGGAGGGTGACTGCATGCGCAGGCGTAACTTTCTGGCAACGCTCGGGGCGGCTGCACTATGGCCATCGCATGGCTACGCACAACAGGCGGCCCTGCGGCGCCTGGGGTATCTCACGCTAAGCTCGAACGCCGAACCGTACCTGACTCACTTTCGGCAAGGGTTGCGGGAGTTCGGTTTGCACGAAGGCAAGAACATCGTCGTCGACGTCAAATCCGCTGCGACCGCAAAGGTCCTGCCGGACATGGTGGCCGATCTCCTCCGCGACAAGGTGGCGATCATCGTAACGAACCAGACTCCCGCCACACGCGCTGCGCAAGCCGGGACCAGGGACATACCGATCGTGATGGCGCCGGCGGGCGACCCCGTGGGCGCCGGTTTTATCAAGTCCCTGGCGCAGCCGGGCGGAAACATCACCGGCGTCTCGGCCAGCGGCCCCGAGGCCGCCGCCAAGACGCTCGAGCTCATGCGCGAGCTGCTCCCGACGCTGAAGCGTATTGCCGTGCTGCTGGATGCCAATAATCCCTACTCCAAGCCGTTTTTCGAGCAGATCAATGCGGCCGGCAAGACCATGGCCGTCGATGTTCAACCTTACAGTGTGAAGAACAATGACGAGCTCGAGGCGGCATTCCCCGCCCTCGTCAAGGCGCGCTCCGAGGCCGCGATCATCGTGAACACGCTCGGTTTTCCCGCGGTCGCCCTGGCAGTGAAGCACCGTGTCGCGGCAATCGGGACCAACTCGGCGTTTGCCGATGCGGGCTGCGTGCTCTCGTATAACGCAGATCCGCGGGATCTTTGTTACAAGGCCGCGAGCTACGTCGACCGCATCTTCAGGGGTCAGCGTCCCTCTGATCTGCCGGTCGCGCTCCCGACCAAGTTCGAGCTCGTCATCAACCACAAGGTCGCTCGATCCTTCGGTATGACGGTGCCGCAGACGCTGCTGCTGCGAGCCGACAAGGTGATCGATTGATGGAATGCGCCAGGCGCCGAACGGCGCCTTGAGATCATCCAAACCAAGCGATGCGCCGGGCTTCCGCCACCCGTCATGCACCCTCCTCGTTGCGAGGGTGGGATGTCGGGTGGCGCAGCAGGCCATGTCCATCACCCCCGTCTATTGCTGCGGCAATCCGATCTCCCGCGCGACGCTCGCCCATGCGACCTTCTGCTCTTTCACGAATTCGTGCAGCTTTGCGGGCGTTGAAGCCTGCGGATCGAATCCGATCTTCGTGAACTGCGCCCGCGCTTCGCGATTGTCTAGCGCGGCTCCGGCCTCACGCGTGATCCGCTCGATCACCGCAGTTGGGGTTTTTGCAGGGGCGAAAAGCGCCACCCACGGGAAAATCGAGAACTTCGGGAACCCCGCTTCGGCCATCGTGGGAACATCCGGCGCGGGCGGCGTTCGCGTCTCGCTGAGCGTAGCCAGCGCTCGGAGCTTGCCGTCTTTCACATGAGGCAGCAGGAGGTTCGTGCCGCCCACCATCACGTTCATGCGGCCTGTCAGAAGGTCCGGCATCGCTGCGACATCGCCCTTGTACTGAACGTCGAGTGCAACGAATTTGCCGAACGAGCGGAGCTGCCCCAGCGCGAAGATCGTCGGCGGGTTCGCGGCAGCAATGTGCAGCTTGCCGGGGTTCGCGCGCGCGTAGGCGATCAGCTCGCCAACGGTCTTCACGGAGAGGCTGGAATTCACGACCATGACCATGCTGAGGTAACCCAGCATCGTCACAGGCGCGAAGTCGGTCGTCGGCTCGTAGGGCGCCTGTTTCCGCAACGCCGGGACCGCGGCCATGGTGCTACTCGTGCCCATGAGCAGTGTGTAACCGTCCGGTTGGGCGCGCATGATGATCTCGGCGCCGATCGAGCCGTCGGCGCCCGCGCGGTTGTCGATGATTACTTGCTGTCCGAGAGTCGGCGTGAGCGTCTGCGACAGGATGCGCCCGACGGCGTCGGTGGGGCCGCCCGCAGGGAACGGAATCACGAAGCGAATAGGACGGACCGGGTAATCGGCGGCGTCGGACGTCGTGCTCATCATGCTCAGCGCCGCCGTCGCGATTGCGACCAACGGTTTCTTCACCAGCGTGGTTTTCATCGTGTGATCTCCTGTCGTTAGTCGTTGGATGCAGGTCGACTTTATCCACTTGGGTGGGTTGCGGGATGTGCGGAGTTACCTGTGGAAACGTGAATATTCACGGGCGCCCGATGCGCGGCAAATCCAAACTGCTTCCGAACTGCTGCGTCGTTGCGGCGGGCCGACGTTGGCGCGGACATAATCCACGAGACCGTTGTAACCACGATGACCTAAGGAGAACGATCCCGGCAGATTGACGCCGACCGCTTTGGCAGCGACGACGTTCACCACCAAGTCGAACGACGTCGGCTGCTGGATCGGCAGGTCGGCGGCATTCGCCAACCCTCTGAGTATGCGATCCCCATAGTCGAGAGCGACGTCGCGAAGATCCGGCGCGTGCGCGAGTGCGCACGAGCAGGGTGCTCACCTGGAATGTCTCCTGAATCCAAGTGACAAGCTCTCGCCGCCGTGCCGGCCTTAAAGCTTTTTTGGGCGGACCTCCGAGAGGAGTGCTTGTCGAGCGTGAGATCCGCCACCACGCGCTTCAATGGCGCGTTCTCATCACACAGCTGGCGAATCTCACGAAGCTCGCTTCCCCCCAAGTTGCCGTATTTCTTCTTCCAGAAATAGAACGTCGCTTCAGATATGCCGAGCTGACGGCATACGTCCCCGACCGGCGCTGCCGCCATCAGCTTGGCGCAACGCGTACGTGATCTGCTCTCCCGAAAAGTTCGCTTTCTTCCTCGTCCCATCCCCTTTCCAAGGGTCGATGGAGGCCGACTACCTCTACTCATGAACTGCCGTCGAATTCAGGGCCAACGTCGGTGTCGGTGTGGTTTACACACGCATCACCCGACCGCGTGTAAGTTACTGTTTCTGCGAGAACATTAATTCCGGCCCGCTTTGTGCTCGAAGCGCGGACACACAAGGGAGGGAAGATGAAAAAGCTATCGGCGCTGTTCCTGGCGGCTTTGCTGACGCCATTCGCGGCCTCCGCAGCTCTGATCAACGGAAGCTTCGAGACCCCGGGGATCGGTTCCGGATTCGCGCCAGTGGGCCCCGGCGACCCCTCCATCGTCGGATGGACCGTCATCGGGTCGCACGTTCTGCTCATCCACGACACGTACACCGAACCCGGTTTGGCTTTCAGCGCCCAGCACGGCGATCAGTCGCTCGACCTGACGGGCCTCGGCAACGCGGGATTCGGCGGCGTGCAGCAAAGCGTCGCGACCACGGCAGGCGCGACGTACACGCTGACGTTCTTCGTCGGCAACCAGGACGACAGCAAGCCCAATTACACGTTGGATTCGGCCGTCAACCTTTTCATCGACGGCTCTTTGATGGGCACATTCGTCAATCCGAACAGCACGCCCGGAGACCTCAACTGGCTGCAATTCACTTTTCCGGTGATAGCGGCGAGCAACTCGACGACGATCGCTTTTGTCAGTGCAACCCCACCCGGGGACAACATGGCCGGCCTGGACAACGTCTCGTTCACCGCCGTGCCCGAGCCGGGCACGCTCGCGCTGATGGGCGCAGCGTTCGCCGCACTCGGCCTGAGCCGCAGACGCAAAGACGCCTGACCGGCGTCTGAGTTCGTGCGACGGCGCCTTAGGGCGCCGTTTTCCTTGGTGGCTTGCTCAAGCGTATCGATTGGCGCACGGAGTTGAGCTGGCGTCCCCCACGGGGATTCGAACGCAAATCCGGGTGCTGCATGCTATTTCTTGCAAGTACAGGCCGATTACGCGCGCGCGCACCGCGCCAACGAGCATAACCGAAGGCTGAGACCGGTTGGCGGCACGTGCCGCGGGGCGAGCGCCCGGGCCGGCTGCCAGCGGACTGTCAATCCGCAGGTCCCTGGTTCGAGCCCAGGTCCGAGAGCCAAATCACTTCGAGCACTTGCGCGCGGCGCCCTCTCCCGCGCTCTTGCAAACTTCGCCGATTTTTGGCGATTTTTTGTCGACGCGGACTATCGAAGGAGCTCTCGCGTTCGCGCGCCTTGCATAGATGCAGCGAGTCTTTGCTCTGAAAGGCCGACGGACAGAGTGACCCTCGCTCCCGCGCTCACGCGAGTGCGCCAACTCGCTGCCGCAACGAGTTATTCGTCGCCGAGTTCTCGGCGCTCGGTATGTAAACGCGAGCGGCCGAGCTGAAATGCTAGCTTCGCCGGAAGATGAGTCCCAAACCTTCTCCTGTCCGCATCACTCGATCGCGCGGTCGGCGCGCGCGACGATGGAGGCTGGGAAGTCGATGCCAAGCGCCCGCGAGGTCCTGTGATTGATCACCAGCTCGAACTTGGTGGGTTGCTGTACCGGAAGCTCGGCGGGTCTCGCGCCCTTCAGAATGCGATCGACGTAACCCGCAGCGATTCTGTAGATGTCGGAAAGGTCGGCAGAGTACGTTATGAGGGCGGAAGGGGCGAGAGTGGCGCTCGGCGACACCGCAGGCACTCCATGCGTCAACAGCATCTCGGCAGCGCGCAGGCCGAGCGTCGGCTGCACGAGGGCCGCCTGCGGTCGCAGCCTCGAAAGCTCCGGTAATGCGGCGTCGAGGTTGCCGCTGGATTTGAGCGCGATCGTCTGAAAACTGAGCGAGAGGAGCTTGGCGGCCCGCGCCACTTCCGCGCTGTAGAAGCCGGTCACCGGTGACGAGAGATCGACGAGCGAAACAACAGTCCGAGCACGAGGCAGGATCTCGCGGAGGATCTCCAGTGTCTTCGCCGCGGTCTCGGCGGTATTCAACTGGACGCCGGTTACGTTGTGTCCTGGACGTGAAAGGCTATCCACCAAGCCGGTGGCGACTGCGTCGGGCACCTGAGTGATCACGATCGGGATGGCTGGTTACCGCGGCGAGGGTAACAACACCACACATCATCACAGATAGCTTTTTCACACGGTCTCGCTCTCTGCACCGCGCGTTGAACCGCTGCGGGTGCGAAACCACTGTAACCGGTGCTGCATATCGGATCCGATGACAAAGTCAACACGCGCGCCGTGAATATTCACGGCGAATTGTCGTTCATCCGACGATCGCGTCGGCGCGCAGCAGTACCGACTGCGGGATCGTCAGCCCGATCGCGCGCGCCGCCTTCTGGTTCACCACCAGCTCGAACTTCGTTGGCTGCTCCACCGGCAGGTCGCCGGGCCGCGCGCCCTTCAGGATCTTATCGACGAAGGTCGCGGCCCGGCGGTACTGCTCCGCTACGTCGGCGCCATACGCAGCGAGCCCGCCCGCGTCGACGGCTTCGCGAAGCACATGCATCATGGGCAGTCTGTATTGCACCGCGAGCGCGGCGGTCTGCTGCCGCAGCGTAAAGGCTAGCGGGTCGACCATGCGAAGCACGCCTTGCACCCCGGCCTGCGCCGCGGTGTCGAACGCCCCTTTCAGGTCGGCCGGCGTGCGAATCTCGATCACGGGCTTGAGATCGACCTTCAGATTCCGCGCGGCGGCCTCGGCGTAGCGCGTCTGCAGGGGCACGTTCGGATCGTTCGAATTCAGGAACACCGCGATGCGTGAGGCGTTCGGCACGATCTCCCTGAGAAGCTCGAGGCGCTTGCCGGCGAGCTCAGCGATGATATTGGTGACGCCGGTAATGTTGCCGCCGGGTTTTTGAAGATTGGGCACGATACCGGAACCGACCGGATCGGCGATCAGCACCATCACGATGGGCAGCGTAGTCGTCGCCGCCTTGGCCGCAAGGTTGCCGGGCGTGGTCGAAGCGAGCAGGACATCGCATCCCGAGCCGACCAGCTCCCTGGCAAGTGCCGGCAGCCGGTCCACTCTTCCTTCGGCGTAGCGTTCGCTGAAAACCAGGTTCTGCTTCTCTACGTAACCAAGGGAGCGCATGGCCGCGAGGAAGGCATCGACGTATACCCTGTTTACGCTGTGTGCAAGCGCCGACAGGTGGCCTACGCGAACCACGCGGCCGGGCTGCTGCGCCTTCGCGATAGGCGCAGCCGCGGCCATCGCCGCTCCGCCGAGCAGGGAAATACACTCTCTCCGGTTCATTCACACTCTCCTCGGTTCATTCGTTGGTTTTGTAGACGCGATAGTCCTGGCCGGACGGATCGACGGCGGCTTTTCAACGCCTGGCTTGAACCAGCGATGTGGAGATCACCAGGCGGTTCGCCAGATGCCGGTTCAGGTTTTCGACGACCCGCGTATAGAGCGCCGGCGACTGCATCGCCAGCTGCATGAACGAATCACGCGTCAGCTCGTGCAGCCGTGTGGGCTCGAGGCACACCGCGTCTGCGCTGCGCCCTTCGCCGCTCATCATGGCCATCTCACCGAACATACTGCCGGGGCCGAAGGCCGCGAGTCGCGTCGACTGCGCGGCTTCGTCGGCGATGCGGATTTCGACAAAACCCGAAGCGACGACGAACATGGAAGCGCCGGGGTCACCTCGCGTGAAAAGCGGCCCCGCCGGCACGTCAGCGGTCTTCACATAGTCTCTCAAGGCGTCGACCTCGCCTTCCGACAAACCCTGCGTGAGCGGCGTATCGGTGAGGTCTGCGGCGCGCGTCTCCAGCGCCGGCCAGCGGCTGCGCAAGAGAGCGAGCTCGACCCATTCCAGGGCGTGGTCGAAGTCGTCGAACCAGTGGCTTTTGGCATCCGGCTGTGTGAGACCCAGCGCACGCCATTCGTGACCGCGGGCGCTGCCGGGCCGCACGCCTCCGAGCACCGTCGTCACCCCTTTGCCGGTGAGCTTTTTAGCGGCGGCTGCGACGATCTGACACCCCGTCGCGTCCATTGTGGTCACTCGTGAGAGGTCGAGCACCACGAACTTCACGCCCGTCTCGACGCCATCGAGACGCGCGGAAAGCTGATCGGCGGTACCGAAGAAGACGCTGCCGCGCGGGCGAAACACGGCGATGCAGCCGCGCTCGCCGGCGAGCCACTGCGCCTGCTCGAGCGGCCATACGCGAGTCGAAGCGAGCCCGCCACCGTCGATGCTCTCGAACGTGGTCGCCTCCGAGAGGCTCAGTGCGAGCAGCACCATCGCCATTACAGCGCCGACGAAGAGTGCCAGCGGCACGCTCCCGAGGAAGAACATCCCGGCCACGGCGCCGACGATTGCCAGGTTCCACAGCACCTGAGCGCGTCCGACTGTGGCGCGTCGTGCAGTGCCCAAGAGGCCGAGCGCCCAGCGATCGACCATCGCGAAGCCGTTCATGATGAGTATCCCGGCGATCACCGCGACGGGAATGCGCGCGAGGAGATCGCTCGCGACGAAAACCGCCGTGAACAGCAGTGCACAGCTGATCGCCGCCACCGATGGCGTGACGCCTCCCATGCGCGCGGCAGGCAACGCGATGGACCCGATCGTCGTCACGGGCAGCGAACCGGCGGAACCGCACAACACGTTCACCCAACCTTCGGTCTTGAGCGTGCGGTTCACGTTCGAGCGCGTGCCGCGAATCGCGCCGACCGCAGCGGCTCCGAGGGCGGTATTCATGATGATCTGGAACGCGAGGAACGCAGCGTAAGGCGCGACGTACCATGCGGTGGCGAAGAACCAGTGCGCATCGAAGAAGCTCCATATCGAGGCTACCGTCGCCGGGGCTATGGCTGCGGGAGCGATCTTGCCGAGCGTAGGGCCGAGCACCGCCAAGCCCTCCATCGAGGCGATGAGGTAATACGCTGTGGTGCCGGCCGCGAGCGCCACGAGCGCCGGCTGCGCTCGTCGGCTCAGCTTCGGAGCGGCCCACACCGTGAACGCCGTGATGAGGCCGACTGCGGCTGATGCGGGTTTCACGTGCGCGATGACCCCGCTCCACCCGTGGGCCCACAGTCGTCCTTCGACTCCGAGCAGCGGCCCGAGCTGCGACCAGGCGACCATCAGTCCGAGACCGGTGACGAAGCCTGCATTGACGGGCGCCGGCATGAACTTGATCGCGCTTGCGAAGCGCGCATAGCCCGCAACCACCACGAGCACGCCCGCGAGCATCACCGCGACAGAGAGCGCTGCCCAAACCTGCGCAACGCTTGTATGCGAGCCTGCATGCGCGACCAGATCGGCAGCGAGCGCTGCGTAGATGATCGTTGTCGACGACGCGGCACCGGCAATTTCCGCCGGAGCGCGAGCGATCAGCGCGACAAGAAAGCCCCCAACGCTCGTTGCGATGAAGGCGGCGACGATGCCGGCGCCGAGCGCGGACTGTCCGAGCGCTGTCGCGCCCAGGGAGCCCAGGGCGAGCACGAGCGAGAGGTTGAGCAGCGCGATGGTCGCGGCCTTGCCGAGGCCGCTCATCTCGTCACTTTGCGCATGGCGGTCTCCGGTGGGTTGAGCGATATCAACGAATCACCTCGTCGGCTCGCAGCAGCAGCTCATCCGGGACGCGCACGCGGAGCGCTTTGGCGGTCGCAAGATTGACGACCGTCTCGAACTTGGTGGGTTGTTCGACGGGCAACTCCGCGGGCGGGGTGCCCTTCAGTATCTTGTCGATGTAAACGGCCGCGCGATAGTAATGCTCGGCATTGTCCTGCCCGTAAGCCATCAGTCCGCCGACCTCGACCGCCTCGCGCGCCCAGAACATCGACGGCAATCCGCGCTGCGTCGCCATCTCGGCGATGCGCCGCGCGTGCGCGAAGAAGAACGGGTCCGGTAGCGTGATCAGCGCGTGGGCGCCATCTTTGACCATCGCTGCGAAAGCGGCTTCGAAAGCGCCGGCCGTGTCCGCCTGTGCAGGTGCGACCATGACGCCATGCGCTTTCGCAGCCGCTTCCGCCGCCCTCAGGAAAGCAGGATGATTAGGATGGCCGGGATTCATGAGCACGCCGACCCGGTTGAGCTTAGGTATCACCGTGCGCAGAAGCTCCACATATTTGCTGCTCGCGTCCACATGCACGTTCGACAAGCCCGTGATGTTGCGGCCTGGCCGAGCGAGGCTTGCCACGAAGCCCGCAGAGACCGGATCGGCGGTGCGAACCATCACGATGGGAATGGTTGCCGTGGCCTTCTGCGCGGCCCGGATTCCGGGGCCCGAGGCCGCGACAATGACGTCGACTTTGGCCTGGACGAGCTCTGCCGCGAGCTGCGGGAGCCGCTCGTACTTCCCCTCCGCCCATCGTGACTCGATCGTGAAGTTGCGTCCCTCGCTCCATCCCTGCTCCTCCAGTCCGGATACGAGCGCCCGCCGCCAGCGCCCGAAGCTCGCAGCCGATGCGGGCTCGAGCAGGCCGATTCGTGCGGCTTCCCGGCGTGCTTGCTGGGCGAACACGAGCTGCGTCCCGGCCGCCGCTGCGAAGGAGAGCGAAATCAGAAATCCGCGACGAGTAAGCATGCGAGCAACTCCTTGGTGAGCCAGGATGCTGACCCGGAACAGGCCGACCTCCGGCCAGCATATTGTCAGTCGAAGGTGGCCGGCGACGAGAATGGCTTATCGGCGTCCAGCATGAACATGACGAACATGTGGAGATTGGTCGAGCCCTCATTCGCTGCTTGCATCGCATTGCCGGCGTGAGGACCCGGCAGAGACTGACCGCCAGTCACGCGCTCGACACCTCGACTGCTCTTCAGCGCAAGTTCGCCGGAGAGCACGTAGAACGCTTCAGATCCAGGGTGCGTGTGCACAGGTGAGCGGAATCCCGGGATATTGTTCGCTTCGCGCACCTGCAGGTGATATTGGGTCCCGGTCGCAACCGGGACAGGGCCGATCTCGGCTACTTTGCTGCCGCCAGACGGGGCATGTCCCGTGGGGCCCAACGTGAAGAGCCATATCTTGCCCACCGCCTCGGCGATCAAGGCCGTGGGGCCCGCCGCTGCCTGCGCCTCTGCGAGCGTGCGGAAGTTGTCGATGCGCCAGAAAAGCGGGCCCGTCGGCAGCCTCGCCAGCTTCTTTTCCGCCAGCAACTTGGGCCGGCGTGATGCTGCGCGAATGCGTGAACGTTGAGAGAAGCCAGAATAACTGCGAGAGCGAAACCAAAAGCGGCGCGATGAGCATTTTTCATGATGGTTCCTGTGGGTTGACTGCAGGACCATCGTAGGTCTGGGGCCGCATCCGCTCGGTGAACACCTTGGCACGTGTGGCGTGAATATTCACAACACGCGCACCGACGCCGGCACCCGCGGTGAGTATGGCGCCAATTTCAGGCACGCAGCCGCAGCACGTTGTAAGCCGTGATCGGCCGATTGATGCCCTTCAGTGCGAGCTCGCCGACCGATTCGGCTTCGACGAGGTCTTCCACGCGGCCGAGCACGCGCTGCTGGACGAGCGTCTGCCCGCCCTTCGCTTCCGAGCACAGGCGCGCGGCGACGTTCGAAACGCCGCCGATCGCACCGTAGTCCAGACGCCCCTCGAAGCCTATCGCGCCGATCGTCGCATAGCCTTGAGCGATGCCGATCCCGATGTGAAGGTCGAAGCCGCGCTTGCGCCATGTGATCGCGCACTTTTCGAAGGCTTCGTGCATGTCGAGTGCGAGGCGTATAGCATGTTCCGCCGGATTCTCGAGCGGGATCGGATCATTGAAGAAGATCATGATCGCGTCGCCTGCAAAGCGCTCGACGGTGCCATGGTGCTTCATGATGAGACGCCCCATCTCGGCATGATATTCCCTCAGCACGTCCATGACGTCTTCGGGCTCCGCGCTTTCGGTGAACGAGGTGTAACCGCGCAGATCGATGAACAGGACGGTGATCTCGGTGCGATGGCTCTTCAGCGGATCGCGCGTATCTCCCGAGATGATGAGTTCCGCCACCTGAGGGGAGAAGAACCGTTTCATGCGCGACAGGCGCTCGAGCTCCGCCACGCCCTCCGCGACCCGCTCCTCCAGCGTGCGATTCCACTCCGCGAGCTCCGCCTTCTGCGCCTGCACTTCGGCGTAGAGCGATTCGATGCGCGCGAGCGATTCCGCAAGCTCGACCTTCTGCGCCTGGACCTCGTCGTGCAAGGATTTGATGCGCAGCAGCGAGCGCACCCGTGCGAGCAGCTCCTGCTGATTGACCGGCTTGCTGAGAAAATCGTCCGCGCCCGCCTCCAGGCCCTTGATACGCTCCTCTTTGGCGTCGAGCGCCGTCACCATGACGATGGGAAGCAGCGCCGTCGCGGGGGCGGCACGCAGCCGCTCGCAGACTTCATAGCCGGTCATCTCGGGCATCATCACGTCGAGGAGCACGAGATCCGGTGCGTCGGCCTCGATCAGCGACAGCGCTTCCGGGCCGGAACTGGCGGTGGCAACGCTGTAGCCTTTCACTTCCAGCACGTCGGCGAGCAGCGTCACGTTCATCGGCTGGTCGTCGACGACGAGGATCTTCTGTACCAACGCTTCAATCCTTGCCAGCGGGCAAGAAGCCCTCGACGGTTGCGACGAAGCTTTTCACGTTGATGGGCTTCGTAATGAACGCGTTGAAGCCGGACGCAGCGATGCGCTGCTGGTCGTCGGGCATCACGGAGGCCGACACCGCCAGCACCGGCACGTCCTTGAGCGCCGGCTCTTCGCGAATCCGCGCGAGCGCTGTGAGGCCGTCGATGTCCGGAAGCTGTATGTCCATCAATACCAGATCGGGCTTGCGCTCGATCGCGAGTCGCACCCCCTCGGCCCCGGTCGTCGCTTCGAGAGTCTCATAGCCCTTGAACTGGAGCACGTCGCGCACCAGCATCATGTTGTTCTCATTATCCTCGACGATCAGGATGACGCTCACTCCACCTCCGGCTGAGTCATGATTGCAGCTCCGCGGAAACGGGCTGCAGCTCCTTCTGCGGGAGCGTAAAAACAAACGTGGATCCCTTGCCCACCTCGCTGTGCAGCGTGAGCATGCCGCCATGAAGCTCGACGAAGCGGCGAGTCAGGGCGAGGCCGAGGCCCGTCCCTTCGGTTTTCTTCAGATAACTGCCGGTTGCCTGGCGGAATTCCTGGAAGACGAGCTCCTGGTCCTCGGGCTTGATGCCGATGCCGGTATCGCTGACGGCGATCTCGACCTGGTCCTCGTGGCGCGCCGCGCGCACGGTGATCCTGCCGCCTTGCGGCGTGAACTTAACCGCATTGGAAAGCAGGTTCAGCATGATTTGCTTGAATTTGCGCTCGTCCGCGACCCACTCGCCGACGCCGTCGGCGCATTCGAGCGCGAGCTGGACGTTGTTCTTCATCGCACGCTCGCGGATGAGCGCGATCGCGCTTTCCAGCGCTGCGCGAAGGTCAAATCGCGAAAGCTCGAGCTCCATCTTCCCCGCCTCGATTTTCGAGAGGTCGAGGATGTCGTTGATGAGCGAGAGCAGGTGCGTGCCGGAGCTGTGTATGTTCCTCAAGTACTGCGCCTGCTTCGCGTTGACGTCACCGAACATCTGCTCGGACAGCACTTCGGAGAATCCGATGATCGCGTTCAGGGGGGTCCGCAGCTCGTGCGACATGCCGGCGAGGAACTCGGACTTGTGTCGGTTGGCGACTTCGAGCTGCTTCTGCGAGTCAGAAAGCTCCCGCGTGCGCTCTTCGACTTTGCGCTCGAGGTCTGCATACGACTCCCGCAGTTGCGCCGCCATGTCGTTGAACTGCCCGGCGAGCGCCTGGAGCTCGTCTCCGGTGCTCACCTCGATGCGCTGGTCGAGCTTGCCCGTCGCGAGCTGCGCCGCGCCGCCTTGAATGATCTCGATCGGCTTGACCATGCGCCTCGCGACATACAGACTCAGCAGGAACGCCGAAATAAGACCGGCGAGTAGAAGAAAACCTGTCCGCTGCAATGCCGCATACAGCGGCGCGAATGCTTCGCTAAGCGGCTGCTCGACGAGCACGTGCCAGCCCAGCGAAGCGATGGGCGCGTGCGCCGTCAGTACTTGCGAGCCTTGCGGGCCCGGAGCGATCGAAATAGTCTGGGTGTCCTCGCCTCTACTGTGGAGCGCGGCCTCGACCTGGGGCAGATGCGAAAGGTCGCGCTTCTGCAGGACAAAGCTGATATCGGGATGGGCCACCAGTCGACCGCGCGAATCCACGACGTAGGCAAGGCCCCCTTTGCCGATCCGGATGCGTGAGATCACGTCCCAGATGAACTTGAGGTTCACCTCGGCGACCGTCACGTTGGCCTCGTTGCCCATGCTCGCCACCGCGATGGTCATGTAGGGCTCGGTCTCCTTGCGGAAGTACACCGGGCCGAAATACGTCTTGCCGCTGCGGGCCTCCGTGAACTTCGGGTCCTTCGAATAGTCGGCTTCTCCGCCGCTCACATCCATGCTCAGGCGAGAGACCCGCAATTGTTCCCGGCCCGCGGCGTCGAGGAGCATCACGTCCGTGATCGCGGGTGCGACGCGCAGGAGCTTCAGGTATTCGATGCGGCGCTGCTCGGGCGTCTGGGGCCCCACCTGAGGCAGACGCATCCAATCGAGCTGGCGCTCTATCTCCTGCACGTACGTCTCGATGCGAGTCGCCGCCGCTGCGGCTTTCTCCCGCTGCAGATTGAGCAGCGCGTCCTTGTTTTCCTGGTAGGTGAAGTAGAGCTGTACGAGTGCGCTGGCGATGAGCGCGGCGCTGACGACGGCGACGAAGTACACCGCGTACTTACGAAATAATGAACCGCGCAGGATCAAGCGCGCCTTCCCCATGTTCCCTTGGCAGCAATCACTGTCGCACGAGCAGCCGGCGGGGACAAGGACCTGCCTGCATGAATGTTCACCTTCAGCACTCCCCGATCCCCGCGCGGCTCGACTCTAGCGGCCGGCGGCGCCTTCGCAGGCGTGCAAAGCGGGATCCACGGGAGCTGCTCATTCGATCAGCCGATCGGCGCGCACGAGCAGCGCCTGCGGAATTGCGATGCCGAGTGCGCGCGCAGTCTTGAGGTTGAGCACGACATGGCGCTTCGGCACCTGCACCGGAAGGTCCGCGGGCTTCGCGCCGCGCGCGATGCGCTGCACGTAATCCACGCCCTGGCGGCAGATGTCCGGAACGTCGATGGCGAAGCAGAGGAGGCTTCCGGCGTTAGCGAACGATTCCGGCGTACCGCCGGACGGTATGCCGCGTTCGAGCAGCAGCGCGGCCGTTCGGCTCGGAAAGCTCCCCTGGATGATCACCACATCGGGCTTCTGGCGGCTCAAGTCGGCTACGGCCGAATCGAGCGCATCCGGGGTCGTGATGGCGAGAGGCTGTACGTCCAGCGACCGACGTTTGCCGACTTCGCGCAGATGATCCATGAAGGTTTTCGCGTACGGGTCGCGAGGATCGGTGATGACCTGGACGCGCTTCGCCGCAGGCAGCGCTTCGGAGAGGAGCTCGAGCGTCTTCGCGTTCGCTTCGGCGGAGCTGTCGCCGATGCCGGTGACGTTCGCGCCGGGGCGGTTCATGGAAGCGACGACGCCGGTACCGACGGGATCGCCCACGCCGAGAAACACGATCGGTATCGATGTCGTGGCCTTCCTCGCCGCATTCGTCGCGACGGTGAGCACGCTGACGATGACGTCGACGTGCGCGTTGACGAGCTCGGCAGCGGCCTGTGCGAGCTCCGGTGCGCGCGCGGGGGTGCGCACCTCGACCTGCACCGTCTTGCCTTCTATATAGCCTCTGTCGCGAAGCGCCGTGCGAAACGGTGTCAGGTAGGCCTCGGCGATGCTCGCAATCGTGATGAAGCCGATCTTCAACACGC
Source organism: Burkholderiales bacterium (assembly GCA_036262035.1). Classification (NCBI taxonomy): domain Bacteria; kingdom Pseudomonadati; phylum Pseudomonadota; class Betaproteobacteria; order Burkholderiales; species Burkholderiales bacterium. The sequence continues at coordinate 316,559 of DATAJS010000009.1, forward strand.
GCTGCTGCGCGGACGAAACGAGGGGAAACGCAGCGAGCGCCGCGCCGAGCGATACGAAGTGGCGGCGGTTCATTCGATCACCTTATCGGCCCGCAACACGACCGACTGCGGCAGGGTAATGCCGAGTGAACGGGCGGCTTTCTGGCTGACGATGAAGTCGAACTTCGTCGGTTGCTCGACCGGTAGGTCTGCAGGCTTGGCACCTCTCAGGATGCGGTCGACGTAAGTCGCGGCCTTGCGCGAGAAATCCGCGGCGTTCGCGCTGTAGCTGAAGAGCACGCCGCTGTCCGCAAACAAGGTCGACGAAGCGGCGGCCGGAATGCGCTCGTTCATTGCGAACGCCGCCGCCGTCGTTGGCAGGCTTGGCTGGATGACCAGCGCATCCGGCCGATCCTTAGCGATGGCCGCGACGGCGGCAGGCAGCTCCTCAGCTCGCGTCCTTATCGTGGTCAGCCTTATTCCCAGAACTTTCGCCGATAACTCGACCTGTTCGGAGAACGGCTTGTTGAAGGGGTCGGCCATGTTGAGCAGCACCGTGATTCGTTTCACCGACGGCACGAGCTCGCGCATGATCTGCACGGATTTTCCAGCGAGCTCCGCGGTCGCCGTGGTGACGCCAGTAATGTTGCCGCCGGGATGCGACAGCGTCTTTACGAACCCCGCGGCGACCGGATCGGCGGCGGCCAGCATCACGATCGGGACGTGCTTCGTCGCCCGGCTCGCCGCTTCGACGGACGGCGTCTGGATACCGACGATCAGCTCCACGTTTGTTCGCAGCAACTCGGCCGCAAGCTCAGGAAGCCGGCTCACACTGCCGTTGGCGGAGCGGTACTCGAGTCTGATGTTCCTGTTCTCGACGTATCCGAGATCGCGCAATCCCTCCCTGAAGTAGCCCCAGATCGGTTCGGGATTGGGAAGGTGCGTGAGCACGCCGACGTGGCGCATCCGCGTCTGTTGGGCGCGCGCGGGGAACGCCACCGCCGCCGCGGCCAGCACTACGAAATCTCGACGATTCATCGGCTCATCTCGTTTCGGGGTGCGCCATGGCGGCCGACGCCTGCCCGGGCGCCGGCCCCTCGCCGAGCTGAGAGGCGACGAATACGACCGCAATCAAGAGGAGCAAAGGAACGACGGTATAGCGGCGGGTGCGCATGACGATCTCCGATGGATGGCTCGAAGCACCATCTTCGGCCCAGCCCCCGGGTCGTCTCTGCCAAGCAAGTCGCAGCCGCAGCGTGAATATTCACGCCGCTTGCGGTCGGCAGTGTACGCACGTCCCCTCCTCGTTAACATCTTTTATGGAGCTCTCGATCGTGAGTGCAGCGCTCTGCCGTGTCAACCCTGCGCGATGCCGATCGGCCGCCGTGAATATTCACGCAACCGGTGTCGACTGCTGACGTGTCAATGGCTGGAGAGCGTCCTGACGTGGAAGCTGGCGCACTGATGTCGTATTCGGCGGATACCGTAGACCTCTTCCGGCGAACAGCGGTCTATGTCGATCGCATCCTCAGAGGAACGAAACCCGGTGGTCTAGCTGCTTCACCAAGTCGAGGAGCTTGCCGCACCGAATGTGAATATTCACGGCCCCGGTGAGCACTGCTTACGTTGCTTCGCGCTTCCTGCGATCCTAATATGGCTTCTCCTGCTCGTGCAGTCCAGTACCCGGGTGTGCTCTGAATCTCGTCCACGTTTCACGACAAACGGAAAGCCTTAATTGAACCGCAGGCGCTTCAGTTCAGCCATCGCCGCTCTGGGTGTATGGAGCCAGTTCGGACTGTCACAGGCCCAACAGGCGCTGCCGATCGTTGGGATCCTGAGTGGCACGAACCGCGACCCACGGCTCATCGACGCGGTGCAGGAAGGTTTGAAAGAAGCGGGATTCACCGACGGCCGCAACGTGGCGATCGAGTTCCGCGGCGCAGAAGGACACTTCGACCGGCTGCCGGCGCTGGCAGCCGATCTCGTGCAGCGGCGTGTCTCGGTCATCGTGGCGATGCAAAGCGCGAATGCGCCGCGCGCTGCGAAGGCGGCTGCGAACGCGGTCCCGGTTGTGTTCTGTATCGGCGGCGACCCGGTTGCGCTGGGACTGGTGCAAAGTCTTAGCCGCCCTGAAGGTCACGTCACCGGGACGACGTTCCTCGTGAACTCGCTCGCGGGCAAGCGACTGGAGCTGCTGCGCGAGATGCTGCCGAGTGCGGCAACGGTGGGCGTGCTCGTCAATCCGAAGAACCCGGCGGCGGAGTCCGAATTGAAGGACATCCACGCTGCGGCCGCGGCGCTGCGGGTAAAGGTTGCCGTGCGTAACGCAGGTAGCGAACGAGAGATCGACGAGGCCTTTGCAGCATTTGCGCAGCAGCGCGTCAACGCCGTCACGTTTGCTGCGGATGCAGTGTTCAATGCACGTCGCAAGCAAGTCATTGCGTTGGCGGCGCAGCATCGGCTGGTGACGATGTACTTCTACCGGGCGTTCACCGACGATGGCGGGCTCATCAGCTACGGCGGCCATGACACCGATTCGTACCGCATGGCGGGCGTTTACGCCGGACGCATTCTGAAAGGCGAACGGCCGGGAAACCTCCCCGTGCAGCAGTCGACCAAGGTCGAGCTCGTCATCAACATGAAAACGGCGAAGGCCGCCGGCGTACAGATACCGCCTTCGCTGATTGCGCGCGCAGACGCCTTGATTGACTAAAGAACGTTCAACGAAGTGCAGATTGCCATCGGCTGCGTCGAAGACGTGGCGTCCGATCTCTGAACCAGTGAGGAATCGAATGAAAAGAGCTTCAACGTATCTGTTCGTCTCAGCCGCATTGGTCGCGTTGTCCCTGCCCGTCGGCCATGCGCAGGAGCGGCAAGGCATCAAGTCGACACCGCTTGCCAAAAAGGCCGTCAGCGGCATGCCGGACAAGGAGTTGCTGATCCTTTCGATCGAGCTCGAGCCCGGCGGCGCCAGCGGGCTTCATACACATCCGGGCGACGAGCACGGGACGGTCGTAGAGGGCAACTTGATGGTGAAGATCGGCGACGAGGAGTACAAGCCTGTGAACGCCGGCGAGACGTTCTCGGCACCGCTGGGCACTGTCATGGGCATCATGAACAAGAGCGACAAGCCGACCAAAGTGATCGGCGTTCTGCTGGTCGACAAAGGTAAGCCGTACTCCACACCCGTCAAGTAACGGGAACAGCGCGCCCGACGTAACCCGCGATCGGCGTCCGCCGAACGGCAGTCGATTCATCGGCCTCGAACTATTTTCGCCGGGTCGATGCTTAGCAGGAGCACAGAAGTGGCGGAGAAGTTCGCGCGTTCAACAGGCGCGTCATCCACGCGAACGCCTGCGGCCCGGCACACCGCCATCCGCCTCGACGAATCCGATCTTGCGGCGAAATCGATGGGGTGAATTTTCACGCAACCGGTGTCGACTGCTTACGTGTGCTATGCGACGCGCGAACCTACGATGGCTTCGCACCTCAACCACACGGAGACCGTTATGCGAAGCAGCCGCACCAAGGCCATCAAACAACACGTGTTCGGCGCGCTGTCGACGACGCTCATATTCGCAGCCGCCGGCGCGTGGGCTCAGCCCGTTTATCCTCAGAAGCCCGTTCGCATGATCGTCCCCTTCCCGCCCGGCGGCGGGATCGACCACGTCACGCGCGTGCTCGCACCGAAGCTCGCGAAGGCGTGGGGGAAGCCGGTCGTAGTCGAGAATCTGCCGGGGGCCGCGGGCAGCGTCGGCGCGGAGCGTATCTCGAAATCAACGCCCGATGGTCATGCGCTCCTGCTCACGGGCGATGCCGCCATGACGACGAACGTTGCGCTCTACCCTGCGCTCAAATACGACCCGACGCGCGATTTTGCGCCGATCACGATGATCGCAGTGATGCCGAACATCGTCGTCGTGCATCCTTCGCTTCCTGTAAAGAGCATGAAACAGCTCGTGGCGCTCGCAAAAGCGCGTCCGGATGAGATCAGCTACGCGTCCGCCGGCGCCGGAACTTCGCAGCATCTCGGCGCCGAGCTGCTGAAAAGCGTCAGTGGCGTCGACATGCTGCACGTGCCGTACAAGGGCAACGCGCAGATCCTGCCCGATCTCCTCGCCGGCCGCGTTGCCGTGTGGTTCGGGACGATGGTCAACACGCTGCCGCTGGTGCATGAAGGCAAGGTGCGCGCCCTCGCGGTGACCTCCGCTACGCGCGTGAGCTCCGCCCCCGAGATGCCGACGGTTGCCGAGAGCGGTTTCCCCGGTTTCGAAGCCGTCGCGTGGGCGGGCCTTCTGGCGCCGGCTCGCACGCCTGATGCCGTGGTCCACAAGATCCACGACGAGGTGATTCGCGCGATCGCGCTGCGTGAGGTACAGGCGAAGTTCGTGGACGCCGGCATGGAGATCGTCGGCAACTCCCCGGACGACTTCGCGGCCCGGATCAAATCCGAGATCACTACCAAAGGCAAGCTGGTAAAAGCGGCCGGCGCGAAAGCCGACTGACGCGTCGCGATGGCCGCCGCGGCATTACCAGTGCCGCGGCGGCTGTCGCAGGAGCGTGATGCGCCTCTTGTCGATGCTCATGTAGCCGCCGGCGGTCAAATCCTTGAAGATGCGACTGATCATTTCGCGCGACGACCCGACACGATCGGCGATGTCCTGCTGCGTCAATTTTTCGGTGATAACCCAGCGGCCGTTCTCCTCGACCGCCAGATCGAGCAGAAGACGTGCCACCCGGCCGTAGACGTCCATCAGCGCGAGGCTCTTCACGTTTCCGGTGAGCTCCCGCACGCGGCCGATCAGGCGCTCGACGAGATGCGACGAGAACGTCGGATGCGACTCGAGAAATGCACGGAAGTTGCGCTTGGGGAGCACGGCCAGACGAGACGGCTCGAGCGTCATGACCGAAGCGGACCTGGGTCCGCCGTCGAGCACCATCTCGCCGAAATAATCGCCGGCCTCCTGCGTCGTGAGCACGATCTCGCGCCCCTGATCGTCGCTGAGGTAAACCTTCACGCGGCCGGAAATGATCAGATAGAAAGCGTCGGTGTCGTCGCCCTCGTTGACGATCACCGCGTTCCTCGGATACGCCTTGACGATACCTTGCTTCACGAGCCCGTCGATATCGTCCAGGCCGACGCGCCTTGCCGCAATTGCCGCTCTCATTCTGTGACGCCTTATTGTTGTCGTGGGCAGGGCATCGTGCGCAGCAGGTTGTGGAATGTCAATGTGCTGACGTCTCCTCGCGCCGGCAATCGGAGTGGTCGTCGGATGGCAGCTGCACGACGCACGATATACCGCTCAATCGTCGCGTTCGGGCAACGCGCGGGATTACTGCTGTGGGTTCAGCAACGCGGTTCCAGCGCTCAGCCGCATCAGTAGAGGCGATGTCTACCCTGTCTGCACCGCTTACATATCCGGTTCAGCGGGTCTGAATTTTCAGCGGAAATTCCCCGAAATCCGCGGGAATATGCAAGACCGCACTGATGCATAATCTATCCGTATCAACGGCTTAGCGAATTTTTCCGTACGGACTGTTAATCCGCAGGTCCCTGGTTCGAGCCCAGGTCGGGGAGCCACCTCCTTCAAGCACTCACGCCCGGCGCTCCCGTGCGCGCCTTGCGAGCTTCCTCGATTTTTCGAGTTTTTCCTCCCGCCGCTTCGAGCTGTAAGCAGCTCCCGCGGGCGTACATGCCGCGTACCCGCGGCTGCAGTCAGCCCGTACGCTAGAATGTTGCCAGCAACATCTCTCGGGATTGCCGGCTGATGAAAACGACGATCGATATCGCGGATCCCCTGCTCGAGAAGGCGCGGCGGGTCGCAGAGCGCGAAGGAACGACGGTCAAGGCCCTGGTCGAAGCCGGCCTTCGACGCGTCATCGACGAGCGCGAGCAGCGCGGCAAATTCCGGCTGCGCCGTGCCAGCTTCAAAGGACGCGGCTTGCAGCCCGGCGCGCAGGGCGCGTCCTGGGATCGATTGCGTGAAATGGCCTACGAGGGACGCGGCGATTGATCGCCGTCGACACGAACATCCTCGTTTACGCGCACCGGGAGGACGCCGAGTTCCACGACGTCGCCGCGGCGCGCATGCGCGAGCTCGCGGAAGGCCGCGGCCAATGGTGCATCCCGTGGCCGTGCGTGCACGAATTCTTCGCGATCGCGACGCACCCACGCATATTCGCTCCACCCACGCCTTCAGCGAAAGCGATCGATCAGATCGAGGCCTGGGTGGAATCGCCCACGCTCACGCTGCTGTCCGAGTCCACTGCGCACTGGAGCGAGCTCCGGCGCCTGCTGGAGGGGGCTCGCATTTCCGGACCGCAGGTGCATGACGCGCGGGTCGCCGCGCTGTGCATCCAGCACGGCGTGCGCGAGCTGTGGACCGCCGATCGCGACTTCAGCCGTTTCCCGGGACTCATGGCCGTAAACCCGCTGATACCGCGCTGATTCGTGGTGCAACATGCCTTCGATTCGGCGATTAGGTCGTCTCGAAGGTGTCTGCCTTCAATGCGCGCGCGACCTGCTCTCCCACCAGGAGCGCGGCGGGATACATCACTTGCTCCTCGGTTTGCGCGTGCAGCACCAGCGCCTCGGCGAATCGCTCGTACTCGGCACGCTCGGCAGCTCGAGCCGCGGCCCGCAGCTTCTCCAGCGCCGCGACGATCTGTTTGTGCTCGGCCAGCATCGCGGGAAGCTCGGCCTTGAGCCGCCTGGTCATCGGCAGGACCTCGGCCATCTCGGGGCGAATGCTGCCGGCGGCAACGTCCGCGAGCAGCGCGAGCGGCGGCAGCGCAAATTGTTCCTCCCGGACGAAGTGGGGGTGCAGGTAGCGCGCGACCTCACGCGCCGCTTCTCCCACGGCGCCGGATTCCTTGGTTGCCCTGGCGAGCGTGGCATGCAGCTCCTCGTGCTCGACTTGAAGGGATTTCGGAATATCGAATGTCATGGTCATTCCTTAGTGTGCGAACGGGTTTCTGCAACGGTGCTCCGATGCCGCCTCGCGTTGATCTGCTTCAGCCGAGATCAATGCGTGTGGAGACTCGGCGCAGTTTTCTGCACATGCTCGGGCGCCAACGTTTCGGCCGCGTTATACAGACGCTCGACATAATGCGTGTATTCGACGTAGGCGCTGACAAACGCGCGGCCCGCGGCGACGTCGTTCGCGTTGTATTTCTTCCTGGCCACGACCGCCTCGAAGCTCCGATGCAAGCCCTGCTCCGTCCGCTTCGAGATGAGCTGCGCCACGTCCTGCAACTTGCCGGTCTCGAGCGACTTGTCGGCAGCCGCGATCGGGGGCTCGATCTTGCCCGCCGCTTTCAGGCCTGTGTAACCGGCACCTTCGCCGGCGCGGTGGATGCGCACCAGAGTCTCGAAGAAGTACATGTCCGCAAGCTCCTTCGCCTGCCCGCCGGCCTTGCGCACGGCAATAGTTTTCTGGAACTGGTTCTTGATCTCCGCTTCGTCGTTCTTCTGCACCCACACCAGTACCAGATTGACGTTGTTGGTATCGAGCGCCTTGCGTGCCGCGCCCACCACCGGCCCGTCGAGCGTGTCGCAATGGGCTTGTGCGCCGGCGGCCCAGCCGAAAGTGAGGATCGCGCCGACTATAGTCAGCGCGCGTTTGAAGGGCAGCGATTTGCCTGTGCTCATAAAAGCTCCTGTAAGTAGTAGTGCTCACCCGTTAAACGAGCGACCGGCGGTTTTGTTCCAGGGCGAACGGAGCGCCGGCAAGATCGACGTCCTTGTCAGGCGCATACACGATCGCGCCTGTAGACCGACTACTGGCGGTGAAGACGCTCCACCGCGCTGGCGCCTGGCGCCTGCCTCAGCAGTTCCGCAAGCGCCTGCTGTTGCGATACATCGAGTAGTTCCCGCTCCTGGAGAACCTGCGCTATCACGCGTTTCTGCTGCTGCGCCTGCAGCCGCGCGATGGCTACGCGCTCCGCCTCGACCTGCTCCAGGTCCGGCCGGTCCGAGAACATCCCGCGAATCAGCTTCTCGCGATGCTCGGCAATCTGTTTCACATCGGACTGGAATTCCCGCAGAAAACCCGCTTCGAGCGCGTGCCATTGCTGCCGCTGCTGCGGCGTGAGCTTGAGGTAATCAGCGGCGCTCGACTCGGTCCGAAATATTCTCGACACACCCCCTTGCCGGGCCGCTGTGTAGCCGACCGCTGCCAGCACGCCCAGATTGAGCAGCACCGACAGCGCAAGCGCATATTTGAATTTTGCTTGGGTCATGTCACCTCGTTCCCGATGCGCACGACGCACCGACACACAGCCCGCCCGGCGGAATTGCATCGAATACGGCCATCGCAGCCGGCCGCGTGGCCACCGCGGCAGTTCCGCCCATCAGGAGCATTCCCAGATAAACGCCGGTCGCGAGCACGCCGACCCCAGCAGCGCCCATGGGAGCGTGTTGCCAGGGCCAATGACGGCGCGCATGCGCTCTGCCCGCAGGTTCCCTCGGCGCCAGTCGCGGTTCGACGAGCGCGGCGACATCGACGCCGGCGTCGGGATCGGGGCTGCCCAGTAACGCCCCGCGCAGCGCGACGAACTGGCGGAGCATCGTCCCGCACAACGGGCACACGGCGGCGTGCGCCGTGATCCGCTCGTGCTCGCGCGCAGAAAGCTCGCCGTCGATCATTGCGGACAGCGCCTCTGCACGCGGGCAATCCTGGCTTTGCGGCATCATGCGTCGGCGTTTTCGAATCTCGCGGCGAGCGCCGTTCGCGCGCGCGCCAGCCGCGACTTGACGGTGCCTTCGTTCACTCCGAGCACGGCGCTGAGCTCCGCGTACGACAGGCCCTCCACCTCGCGCAGCAGGAGGGCCTCGCGCTGCTCGGGCGGCAGCCATGCCAATGCGGCTTCGAGCGCCCGCAGGCGCTGCTTCGATTCCAGTTGAGCTTCGGGGCCGGGATTGCCTGACACGGCATCGTACTGCGGGTCGAGCGCCGTGAACTCCACCACCTTGCGCCGGCGCAGCGCATCCATTGCCGCATTCGAGCCGATGCGAAACAGCCAGGTATGGAAAGCCGCGCCCGGCGTCCACTGCGGCAATGCCTGCCATGCCTTGATGAACACGTCTTGTGACAATTCCAACGCCTCTTCGCGTGTGCCGACCATGCGCAGAATGAAACGGTACAGCCGACCCTGATAGCGTCCGACGAGCTTTGAATAGGCGGCTCGTTCACCCGCCTGTGCGCGACGGATCCATTCGCGCTCCTCTTCCGCGGCCGAAGGCGCCGAGCCCGCGACGCGGTCCGGCTGCTCTGTTAAACGAACCGGCATGGGAAAGGTTCCAAGGGGAACGGACGGGATCCGCCCCGACTTCCATCCTCCAGCCTGCTCGGCGCCGGGGATTGATGGAGATCAAGCTTTCACCGTTTACCGGTGAGCGGCGGCAGGAACCTTGGCGCGCCGGAGTTTCTTGCAAATTCGGAAGCGATACTCAAACGGCCACGAGTACGCCATTCTGAATAGATATTGCTTCATCGAGATCGTCTCGACCGCGGTCGGCGGCGCGCCGAACGCGACGAACAGGCTCCGGCCGGCCAGCGAGACTTTTTTCGCATAGCCGAACGCGACGGTCACGTCCTGGTGCGAGCTCTTCGACTCGCCCGATAGGAGCTTGCCCGAAGCGGTAAGTAAACCCGAACGAATAGTGCAGCCGACAAGACCGGCCGACAGACGGCGCGGATCGACGCGAGCCCCGGAGGCCCCTCTAGCTTGCGGGAGGGGTTCGGAGCTTTGGCGGGTTCGGCCGGCGTGAGACGACTGAGGTCGAGGCGCTCACCGGCTCCGCAGCTTCGGGTCGAACGTATCGCGCACCGCGTCCCCGAACAGATTGAACGCGAACACCGCGAGCGTGATGGCCAACCCGGGGAAGACCGCGATCCACGGCGCGCTCTCGGCATACTCCTCCGCCCCGCCCTGCAGCATGAGGCCCCACGCGGGCGTGGGCTCCTGGACGCCCAGGCCGAGATACGACAAGGACGCTTCCAGGAGGATCGCCTGGCCGAGGAACGTCGTCAGCATGATGAGGAACGGCGCGACGCAGTTGGGCACCATGTGGCGCAGGATGATGCGCGTGTGGCTGTAACCCAGCGCACGCGCAGCGTCGATGTAGGGAATCTCGCGCAGCGCCAGCGCGCTCGCGCGCACCACCCGCGCGCAGCGCGGGACGAACGGGATGGTGATCGCGATGATCACGTTCTCCGGGCCGGTGCCGAAGATCGCCACGACGGCGAGCGCCATGATGATGAGCGGAAACGCGAGGAAGACGTCCATCACGCGCTGGAACAGCAAGTCGAACAGACCCCCGAAGTACGCGCTGGTCACGCCGAGGATGAGCCCTGCGAACGCGCCGATGAAGGCCGACGAGAACCCGATGAACAGCGCCGTGCGCGCGCCCCAGATGATCCGCGACAGCAGGTCGCGCCCGAACTGGTCGGTGCCGAGCCAGAACTCGGCGTTCGGCGCGACTTCCATCGCTTCGTAGTGGTTCTGTATCGGATCGAATGGCGCGATGTGCGGCGCGAACAGCGCCACCGCGATCATGAACAGCACGCACAGCGCGCTGGCCGCGCCGAGCGGCTGGCGCCGTATCCACTTGAGGAACGCCTTGCCTCGCGGCGCACGCGCCGCGGCCAGCTCCTGCTGATCGATCAGCCCGTGCGGGGCCGCGACGGGGATGGCTTCGGTTCCGGGTGCGGTCAGGGTTTCAGGCATAGCGGATGCGCGGGTCGAGCCACGCGTAGCAGATGTCCACGAGGAAGTTGGTCATGACGAACACGATGACCACGAGCATCACCAGCGCCTGGGTCATGGTGTAATCGTTGTTGACCACCGATTCGACGAAGAGCTTGCCGAGGCCGTTGAGGTTGAACACCTGCTCGGTGACGACCAGGCCGCCCATGAGAAACGCGAACTCGATCCCGATCACGGTGATCACCGGCAGCATCGCGTTCTTCAGTGCGTGCCGCCGCAGGATGAGCTGCTGCGCCAGGCCTTTGGCCCGCGCCGTGCGCACATAATCCTCGCGCAGCACTTCGAGCAGCGCCGAGCGCGTCATGCGGGTCGCGACCGCCGAGTAGCGGTAGCCGGTCGCGATCGCGGGCCAGATCAGCATCGAGAGGTTGTAGAGCGGCGCCTCCCAGATCGGCTTGTAGGCGATGGGCGGCATCCACGGACGTCCGAGGAAGTGCTGCGAACCGATGAGCAGGCCGAGGATGATCAGGATGCCCAGCCAGAACGACGGCATCGCGGTGCCGGCGATGCTGATGCCGCGGACGATGTAGTCGACCCACGTGTTCTGCTTCACCGCCGAGATCGTTCCGAGCGGAATGGCGACCAGGATCGCGACGATGGTCGCCATGATCGCGAGCTGCAGCGACAGCTCGAAGCGCAGCGCGATCTCGGACACGATCGGGTGCCCCGTCCACATCGACTTGCCGAAATCGAAGCGCACCAGGCCCCATACGAAGTTTCCGAACTGCACCAGCTTCGGCTTGTCGGTCCCCACCTCTTCACGGCAGATGCGGATCGCGTCTTCGTCGAAGTAGCCGCCGCTGCCCGCCATGCGCAGCTCGCAGATGTCCCCCGGGATGAGCCGCAGCAGGATGAACACCAGCGCGGCCGCGCCTAACAGCGTCGGCACGACCAGCAGCAGCCGCTTCAGTATGTAGCGATACACGACAGCCTCCGATCCGGACGCCCGCGATGCGCTGCGGGCGCCCGGTCTCCCCGATTACGCCTATTTGTCCAGCCAGACGTTGTCGAGCGCCTGATTGAGATAGTGGCTGGGACTGATCTTCCAGCCCTTGACGTACGAGCGGTGCGGCACGATGCGGTGCCACCACAAGGTCATGAACTGGTTGGCGTGGGTGTCCAGCGTGAGCTTCTCCATCTGGCGCATGAGATCGCGCTGCTCTTTCTTGTCGCCCGACTGGTTCATCTTCTCGAACAGCGCGTCGACCTCGCGGTCCTGGTACCCGCCGTACTGCGACCCCGACTTGTCGTCCGAGATGTACTTGGAGACGTCGAGCAGCGGGTTCACCACCGACTGGCAGTTGAAGTCGATCGAGACGTCGAACTCCTTCTTCTGGCGCAGCATGTCGTAGAAGGGGCCCGTCGGAACGACGTGCTGCTCGAACTTCAGCCCCACCTGTTTCCACTGATCGAGCAGCCACGTGCCGACGATCTTGTACGGCTGGTCGACCGCGCGGTTGTTGAAGTAGTACGTCTTCGACAGATCCACGCCGGCTTCCTTCAGCAGCCGCTTCGCCTCGGCGCGCGACTTGTTCAGGTCCGGCCAGTAACCTGCGATCTGCTGCAGCTCCTCCCTGCTCGCGGCGAGCTGGTGCCCCGGGAAAGCGATGCCGCCGACCGCCTGCACGATCGCGATCTTCGACAGATACTTCGATCCGCCCCAGCGGTCGATCGCCAGCGTCAGCGCCCGCCGCACGCGCACGTCGTCGAAAGGCTTGTGCTTGTGATTGGGCGTGACGAGCAGGCCGCAGTTCCAGTCGCTTTTCTCCACCGTGATGTCGTTGCCGAGCGCATCGACGAGGTCTTCGGCGGCTTTCGGCGGGAAGCCGCGGAACTCGATCGCCGCGCGATCGCCGCGGATCGCCTGCACCCGCAGCGATTCCTTCTTGGCGAAGATCGCCTCGAAGCCGTCGAGATACGGCCGCCCTTTCACGAAGTAATCGGGATTGCGCACGCCGCGCACCACCGCGCCCGCCTCGCGCTCCTTGAAGCGGAACGGGCCGGTGCCGTCGACGTTCTTCTCGTACCAGTGCATGTCCTTGTCGAGGATCGCCTTCTGGTAGATGAAGTTGAACGGCACCGCCAGCGCGGGAATGAACGCGCCGCTGGGGTACTTCAGCTTGAAGACGACGGTGTAGTCGTCGGGCGCTTCGACGCTCTGAACCATCGTGTAGTACGCCTTGCGCGCGCTCACGACGTCCTGCGGCGGAAAGATGATCTTCTTGAACGTCGCCGCGACGTCCTGCGCCTTCAGGCGCGGGCCGCTGTGGAACTTCACGTCTTTTCTGATCTTGAACGTGTAGGTCTTGCCGCCGTCGGTGGGCTCGGGCACCTTGCCTTCGCACACGTCGCACACGAAATCGCTCGTCGAGGACGGATTGTCGGGATTGACCCGGATGAGCAGGCTGTAGAAAGGCCGTATCGGGTGGATCAGCGCGAATGTGGTCTCGCGATGCCCGTCGAAGCTCGGCGGCTCGTCAGGCACCACGTACTTGAGGATGCCGCCGCGCTTCGGCGTTTCGGCACCCGAGGCCGATGCGGCCATTCCGAACGCAATCGACGCCAGCAACACGCCGATGGCCCTTGCTCCGATCCTGTTCATGGTAGATCCTCGCTCCCGTTTCCTTCCTCGTTCGGCGGTCATACTCGGGCACACGCCACCCAGTGCCCGGTCTTCACTTGGCGCAGCTCCGGCACGTGCTGCGCGCACTCCCCGACGGCGTTCGGGCAGCGCGGGTTGAATACGCATCCGCTGGGCGGGTTCATCGGGCTCGGCACCTCGCCCTTCATCACCCGATGCGATCGCTGTCGCTCGATGTCGGGGTCGGGCACCGGCACCGCCTCGAGCAGCGCCTGGGTATAGGGATGCAGGGGATTGCCGAAGAGCTCGTCGGTATCGGCGAGCTCCACCAGCCGTCCCAGGTACATCACCGCGACGCGATGGCAGAGGTGACGCACCACCGAGAGATCGTGCGCGATGAACAGATACGACAGGCCGAAGCGCTCGCGCAGGTCTTCGAGCAGGTTGATCACCTGCGCCTGTATCGACACGTCGAGCGCGGAGACCGCCTCGTCGCACACGATGAACTGCGGGCGCAGCGACAGGGCGCGGGCGATGCCGACGCGCTGGCGCTGCCCGCCGCTCATCTCGTGCGGGTAGCGGTCCATGAATCCCGGAGACAGGCCGCACAGCCCGAGCAGCTCCGCGACGCGCTCGGTGCGCTCGCGGCGATTGCTGCAGATGGCGTGCACCTTCATCGGCTCGCCGATGATGTCGCCGATCTTCATGCGCGGGTTGAGCGAGCTGTAGGGGTCCTGGAAGATGACCTGCATGCGCTCGCGGATCGCGTTGAGGCTGGTGCGGTCGAGCTTGCCGAGGTCCTGCCCGTCGAACACGATCTCGCCGGACGTCGGCCGCTCCAGGCTGAGGATGCAGCGACCGGTGGTGGTCTTGCCGCAGCCCGACTCCCCGACCAGGCCGAGCGTCTCCCCGCGGCGGATGCTGAAGCTCACGTCGTCGACGGCCTTGACGACCGACGCCGACTTGCGCGAGAGCACCCCGTCGTCCACGCTGAAGTGCATCCTGAGATTGCGCACCTCGAGGAGCGGCCGCGGCGCCGGCGCGATCTCCGCGACGTTGCCGAACGAGATCGCACCGGTGAAGGCGTTCACGACGCCTCCTCCAGCAAGCGCTCGAGCCGCTGTTTCTCGAAGCACGCGCAGACGTGGCCCTCGCCCGCCGGCTCGAGCAGCGGCGCTTCGTGCGCGCAGCGCTCGACCGCGTAGGCGCAGCGCGGGCGGTACGCGCAGCCCCGGATGCGGCGGCTCAGGTCCGGCGGTTGTCCGTCGATGGGAATCAGCCGGCTGGTGCGCGGCCGGTCGAGGCGCGGCACGCTGCGCAGCAACCCGACCGTGTATGGATGCACCGGGTGGTGATAGATCTGCGACGCGGTGCCGCTCTCGACGATCCGGCCGGCATACATCACGTTGACCCGGTCCGCATAGCGCGCCACCACGCCGAGGTTGTGGGTGATGATCACCAGCGCCACGCCGAAGCGCTTGGTCAGGTCCTTCATGAGCTCGAGGATCTGCGCCTGGATCGTCACGTCGAGCGCGGTGGTCGGCTCGTCGGCGATGATCAGCTTCGGCTTGCACGACAGCGCGAGCGCGATCATCACGCGCTGGCGCATGCCGCCGCTCAGGTGATGGGGGTATTGCCGCAGGCGCCGCTCGGGCTCGGAGATGCCGACGAGTCCGAGCAGCTCGACGGCGCGAGCGCGTGCCTGTTCCCGCGTGAGCGAAAGGTGCAGCTCCATGGCTTCGCAGAGCTGCAGCCCGATGGTCAGCACCGGATTGAGCGAGGTCATCGGCTCCTGGAACACCATGCCGATGCGGCCGCCGCGCACCTGCCGCATCTCGGCTTCGCTCAATGCCAGCAGGTCGCGCCCTTCGAAGCGCACGCGTCCCTGCGTGATCCGGCCGGGCGGCTGGGGAATGAGCCGGAGTATGGAGAGCGCGCTGATCGACTTGCCGCAGCCGGACTCGCCGACGATGCCGACCGTCTCGCCCTCGTCGACCGTATAGGAGATGCCGTCGACCGCCCTCACGACGCCGGCCACGGTCTCGAACTCGGTATGAAGATCCTCGGCTTCCAGAAGCACGGGCACGCCGGCAAATCTCCTCGAAGGTCGTTCTCTTGTGAGCGCGCGGCAGGACGCGATGGGTGAAGCTAGAGACCGTCGGCCGGGAAAAAACCTGTCAGGCGCTGGCGCAGTTACTTGCGGAGCGTGGACCAGAGTCCTGTACGGGTGCGGCGGACAAAAATGGCCTGGTCGCGCGCTGCGCGAGTAAGCAACCCGCCGCGGCGCCGGTCTAATGCTGTGGAGCAACGCCGCGCCTCGCGCGCGCATCCGGGAGAGACGCCATGGACCCTTTTCTTGCACCTGACAGCGCTCCCGAGGCGTTGATGACGCCGCCGCGCCGCGAGCGCTCGAGCCCCCGATCGGCGCTGCTCTGGGCGGCGATCCCGGCGCTGATCCTGGTATGCTGCATCGCCGTGCTGTTGTTCTACCGTTCGCAGCCCGAACCTCTGCCGGCCGAGCTCCCGCCCGCGCAGCCGCCGCCTCAGAGCGCGAGCGAGGCACCGCCCGCTGCGCCTGCCGAGCCCGCCGTGCGCTATCCGATCGCCGCCGAGCCCGAACAGGCGCTGCCGCGGCTCGAAGACAGCGACCCGGCGCTGCTCCATGCGCTGGCGATGCTCTTCGGCGAAGCGCGGCTCGCGGAGCTCTTCTATCCGGATTCGATCGTGCGCAGGATCGTCGCGACCGTGGACAACCTGCCGCGGCACAAAGCGCCGCTCAGGATGAGGCCGGTCAAGCCCACGCGCGGCGCATTCGAAACCACGGCCAGCCCGCGCGGCCCGACGATCGCCAACGCGAACGCGCGCCGCTATGCGCCGTACGTCGCGCTCGCCCGATCGATCGACGCGAAAGCGCTGGTGGCGGCGTACACCCGCCTCTATCCGCTGTTCCAGCGCGCCTACGAAGACCTCGGCTACCCCGGACGCTATTTCAACGATCGCCTCGTCGAGGCGATCGACGACATGCTGGCGGCGCCGCAACCGTCTTCGCCCGTTCTGCTCGTGCGGCCGCGCGTGTTCTATGAATTCGCGGATCCCGATCTCGAGGCGCGCTCCGCGGGGCAGAAAGTCATGCTCCGCGTGGGGCCCGACAACGCGGCCGTCCTGAAGCAGAAGCTGCTCGAGATCCGCCGCGAGCTGACGACCGCACGGAAAGGGTTGAACGACATGCGATGAGCTTAGGCGCCGCTTCGGCGCAACCACGAGGAGGAACCATGAAACATGCGTATCGTGCCTCGCTTTGCTGTCTGCTCTCGGGAGTCGCCTGCCTGGCGCACGCGCAGGCGCAGGCGCAATATCCGACTCATCCCATCCGTTTCATCGTTCCGTTTCCGCCCGGAGGCGGCACCGACACCATGGCGCGAGCCATCGGCAACCGGCTCGGCGAAGCGCTGGGCGAGCAGATCGTGGTCGACAACCGCGGCGGGGGCGGCGCCAACATCGGCGCGGAGCTCGCGGCGAAGTCGGCCGCCGACGGCTACACCTGGTTCCTGATGACCGGCACGCACACGGTCAACGCCACGCTCTATCGCAAGCTCGGCTACAACCTCGTGAAGGATTTCGTCCCGGTCACGCATCTCGGCAGCACCGCCTATGTCGTGGTCGTCAATCCGTCGATAACCGCGACCTCGATCAAGGAACTGGTGGCTTTCGCCAAGGCGCACCCGGGGGAGCTGCGTCATTCGTCGTCCGGCGTCGGCAGCGGTCCCCACCTCGCGGGCGAGCTCTTCAAGTCGATGACCGGCACCAATATGCTGCACGTGCCGTATCGCGGCGGGGGACCGTCGGTGACGGCGCTGGTCGCGGGCGAGGCGAAGGTGGGCTTCACCACCACGCCGTCCTGCATCACCCAGCTCAAGGCAGGCCGGCTGCGCGGGCTTGCCGTCAGCACGGCGCAGCGCTCGCCGTTCCTGCCCGACCTGCCGACGGTCGCCGAAGCCGGGGTTCCGGGCTACGACACCAGCGCGTGGTATGCGCTGGTGGTGCCGACCGGCACGCCGAAGACGGTCATCGCGCGCGTCAATGCGGACACCGCGAAAGTGCTCGGTCTGCCGGACGTCAAGGCGCGGCTGGACGCCACCGGGATGGTGCCGGAGGCGAGCACGCCCGAAGCGCTCAACAAGAAGATCCGCGCCGAGATCGCCCTGTGGCGCAAGGTGGTGAACGGCCTCGGTTTGACCGCCGACTGATCGAGGTTTCCTGACAGGATCGCGCGGCTCGCCCGGTCTTACGCATCAGGGCCGAGCCGCGTGCTACGGCCCACAAGCGCACGACGATTTCTGGACTGTGCCGTCGCGACTCACGGGCGAAGACTCACCTTTTTGGTGCGTGATCGATCTGGACAGGAGGACCGACGATGAGAAGCCTCTGCTTTGTCGTTTTCATCGCATTGGCAGGACGGTTCGTTGCAGACGTGCAGGCCGCGGATTACCCGGCCAAACCCATCCGCTATATCGTCGCCACCGGCGCGGGGGGCGCGTCCGACCTGCTCGCGCGGGTCGTCGCGCAGTCGCTGTCGGAGATCCTCGGCGTGCAGATCGTCGTCGACAACCGCCCCGGGGCCGGCAATACCGTCGGGGCGGAGATCGCGGCGCGCGCGGTGCCGGACGGCTACACGCTGCTCTCCTGCAACATCGCCTCGCTCGCGGTCGGCCCCGCGCTCTACAAGAGGCTCCCGTACGACGCCGAACGCGATTTCGCGCCCCTCGGTCTCATCGCGAGCAATCCCAACGCGTTCAGCGTCAATCCGTCGGTTCAGGCCAAGACGCTCCCTGAATTGATCGCGCTCGCCAAGGCCAGTCCCGGCAAGCTCAACTACGCGTCCGCGGGCATCGGCACCTCGCCGCAGCTGTCCATGGAGCTCTTCAAGATGCAGGCCGGCATCGACCTCGTGCACATCGCTTACAAGGGCGTAGGGCCCGGCCTGCTCGATCTCATGGCCGGACGGGTGCAGGCCATGACCTCGACCGTGCCGGCGGTTCTGTCGTCGGCGCGCAGCGGCAAGGTGCGCACGCTCGCCATCACGTCCAAGCAGCGCGACTCGCAGTTGCCGGACGTGCCCACCGTCGCCGAATCGGGCCTGCCCGATTTCGAGGTCGTCTCGTGGCAGGGCTTGTGCACGAACGCCGGTGCGCCGCAGGCCGCGCTCAAGCGCCTGCGCGGCGCCCTCGCCACCGCGCTGGCGCAGCCCGACACGCAGAAGCGCATCATGGAGCAGGGATTTCAGATGTACGTCATGCCGGCCGACACGGCGGCCGCCTTCATGAAGGGCGAGCGAACGAGATGGGCCAGGCTGGTCAAGCAGCTCGGCGTGCCGCAGCAATAGCGGCGCGCAGGCAGTCGACCATAAGGAGAAGACAATGATGCGTTCCGCCGTAGTCGCAAGCACGTTGTTCCTGGCGTTCCCGGCAGCCGGTCTCGGCGCCGCGCAGCAGGTGTATCCCACCAAGCCCATCCGACTCATCATCCCCTTCGTCCCGGGCGGACCCAGCGACTTCCTGTCGCGCCTGGTGGGGACCAAGCTGTCCGAGAACCTCGGGCAGCAGATCGTCCCCGACAACCGCGGCAGCGCCGGCGGTATCGTGGGTTTCGAGATGGGCGCGCACTCGACGCCCGACGGCTACACCATGCTGATGGCGGCTTACAGCGGCTACACCATCAACCCGCACGTCTACAAGAAGCTGCCCTACGATCCCCTGAAGGAACTCCAGCCGATCACCCAGCTCACGCTGGGCGGGAACATCTTCGTCATCAATCCGACGATCAAGGCGGGCACGCTGCAGGAATTCATCGCGCTCGCCAAGACGATGCCCGGCAAGCTCAATTTCGCCACGACCGGCGCCGGGCCGCTGCTCGCGACCGAGCGCTTCAAGAAGGAAGCGGGGATCAACCTCGTCAACATCCCGTACAAGGGCACGGGGCAGGCGCAGATGGCGCTGCTGTCCAACGAGGTGCAGTTCTTCGTCGAGAACCCGCTGATCGCCGTTCCCAACATCAGGAACGGCAAGGTTCGCGCGCTCGCGGTGACCTCGCTGAAGCGCAATCCGGTGCTACCGGACCTGCCGACGGTGGCGGAACAGGGCTTTCCCGGCTACGAGAACGTGACCTGGCACAGCTTCGCGTTTCCTGCCGGGGTGCCCAAGCCGATCCTCAGGAAGATGCACGACGAGATCGTGAAGGCGCTCCAGACGCCGTCGGTGCGCGACACCATCCTCGCGCAGGGTCTCGAGCCGATCGGCAATACGCCCGAGCAGGTGAGCGCCCGGATCCGTAAAGAGTCCGCCGAGTACGGGAAGCTCGTGAAGGCGATCGGCTACCAGCCGCAATGAAAGAATTGCATGTAGCGCCGCCAGGCGCTTAAGCACGCAGTTGCGCCCGAAGGAGCGGTGTGGATCTTTTCGCTAGTTCGCCTTGAGGTTGGCGACGCGGATCGCGTCGCCGAAGCTCTTCCAGTCTTTCCTGATGAGCGCGGCGAAGTCGGCCGCGCTGCCGACGACGGGCTCGGCGCCGACCTTCTTCAACGCGGCGTTGGTCGCGGCATCGTTCACCGCCGCATGCAGCGTCGCACGCACTTTGTCGGTGACGCGTTTGGGCACTTTGCTCGGCGCCATCAGGCCGGCCCACCCGGACGAGACGAATCCCGGAACGCCCGCCTCGATCACCGTCGGCAGCTCGGGCGCGGATTCCGCCCGCTTCTCACCGCCCACCGCGAGCGCGCGCAGCCGCCCCGCGCGCACGTGGCCCAGTACCGACGGCGCCGGCACGAAGCTCACCTGCGCCTCGCCGGACATCACCGCATTGAGCGAAGGCCCGGCGCCCTTGTAAGGCACGTGCAGCACGTCGATACCCGCCATGTGGGTGAAGAGCACGCCGGCGAGGTGGCTCTGGAACCCGGTCCCCGCGTTGGACCACCGCAGCTTGCCCGGATTGGCTTTGGCGTACGCGACGAGCTCCTTCAGGCTGTTGAACGGCGTCGACGGCGTGACCACGATCACGTTCTGGGTGATCGCGAACTGCGAGATCGGCTGGAAATCGCGGAACGGATCGTACGTGGTGACCTTCTTGTAGATCTGCGGCCCGATCACCTGCGACGCCGTGGCGGCCGCGAACAGGGTATAGCCGTCGGGCTCCGCATGCGCCGCGATGCCGCCGCCGATGGTGCCGCCCGCCCCGGTGCGATTGTCGATGACGAGCTGCTGGCCGATGAGCTCGCTCATCCTGGTGAAGACGACGCGGCTCATGGTGTCGATCGACGAGCCCGGCGATTGCGCGATGACGACGCGGATCGGGCGCGTCGGGTAGCTCTCCGGCTTGGCCGGCGCGGACGCAGCGCCGTGCGCGGTCGAAACGAAAGTGCAAACCACTGCGAGCCCTATGCTGAGTGCACGCTTCATGTGGAGCCTCCTCGTTTTGGCGTCCGCAGTCCGTCCGGCATGCGGGCTTCCTACGCTAAACCTATGTTTCGCCCCACACAACGCTGGAGTGCACTCCAGGCTCTTCGCGTTTTGATCGCGGCGCCCGAACCGTGCGATGATCGCGCGCCATGAAAACCAGCGGTCTCGCCGATCTCTCGCCCGCGTACTTCGGACTGGTGATGGCGACGGGCATCGTCTCCATCGCCGCGCACCTGCTCGGCGCGCCGCCCATCGCGACCGCCCTCTTCGCCATCGCCGTCGCCGCCTATGCCGCGCTGTGGCTCCTCACCATCGCGCGCGCCGTGCTCTATCCGCGGCGCTTTTTCGGCGACATGATCGACCACCTGCGCGGGAGCGGGTTCTTCACGACCGTCGCGGCGACGAGCGTGCTCGGCAGCCAGTGCATCGTGATCGGCGGCAGCTACGGCGCGGCGCTGGTGCTGTGGGGCGTGGCGATCGCGCTGTGGGTCCTGCTCACGTACACGATCTTCGCCGGCTTCACGGTCCGCGAGGAGAAACCCACGCTCGACCGCGGCATCAGCGGCGCGTGGCTGCTCTCGGTCGTCGCGACGCAGTCGATCGCGGTCCTGAGCGCCCTCCTCTCGCCGCACGTCGATCAGCCGCATCGGCTGGAGATCAACTTCCTCGCGCTGTCGATGTGGCTGTGGGGCGGGATGCTCTACATCTGGATGATGTCGCTCATCTTCTACCGCTACACCTTCTTCCGGCTCGCGCCGGGCGACCTCGCCCCGCCGTACTGGATCAACATGGGCGCGATGGCGATCTCCACGCTCGCCGGGTCGCTGTTGATGACCAACGCGCCGGACGCGCCTTTCCTCTCCGCGCTGCTGCCGTTCCTCAAAGGCTTCACGATCCTCTACTGGGCGACCGGCACGTGGTGGATCCCCATGCTGCTCGTCCTCGGCGTCTGGCGCTACGTCTACCGCCGCTTCCCGCTGCGCTACGACCCGCTGTACTGGGGCGCGGTGTTTCCGCTGGGCATGTACGCGGTCGCGACGCACGAGATGAACGTCGCCATGCGCTTCGACTTCCTGGAGTTCGTCCCTCACGCGTTCCTGTACGTCGCGCTCGCGGCATGGTCGGCCGCGTTTCTCGGTCTTGCGCTCGACCTCGCCCGCCGCTTTCGCACGCAATGATCATTTTCCGCCACAAAGCTGCTGGAAGCGCGCAAGGCGCTCTCCGCAGCGCTCGGCTCCACGCTGTTCCCGATCGCGGACGACGTGAAGCTGCAGGTCGAGTTCAAGCCTGCCCTGGTCTGCGCGTACCGCGCAGGGCGCAGACCCTGAGCGCCCCGGCCTCCCGATGATCGCGCGCTACGCCAGCGGCGCGCCGGCCGCCCGCGATGCGGCCTGCGCGAAGCGCTCGTACACCGTCCAGTCGAGCGCGTGCTCTTCGAGCGTCTCGGGGTTCCACATCAGCCGCGGGCGCTCGAAGATGTCGGCGCCGTAGACGTGCAGGCCGATGGCGGGCGCTTCGCTGAGGCACTCGGCGACGTGCACCGTGTCGTGCCGCATCGACAGGATCGATCCGCCGGTGAGCGTCGCCTCGCCGGCGCGGCGCAGCTTTCCGTCCTCGCGGCGATACAGCGTGTTCTTCTCTTCGCCCGACAGGAGCAGGATCGTCGCCCACGTGCCGTGGTCATGAGGCGGCGTGCGTCGGCCGCGCGGAAAGCACACCTTGAGGAGCGTGAGGTTGGGCGCGCGGTAAAACACCTGGCGCGCGTTGCCGCCGGTGCCGGGGATGTAGGCGAGCGCCCGGTCGATCGCGCCGACGTCGGACTTGAGCGCTTCGAGCACCGCACGGGCCGAGGCCATCGGATCGTCCGCTTCGACCGCCTTTGCGCACCGCGCGACCAGCTCGTGAACTTTCATACGGACCTCCTCCATTCCTCGTGTGCCGCAGTTTGACACGATGCCGGCCGCGATAGAATCGGACGCGTGTCCAGCTCTACGGAGAAAGCCATGCGCAGCAAGCTCCAGCCGCTCCATGAAGCGGCCGCGTGCGTCAAAGACGGCGCGCACCTCGTCATGAGCGCGAACCTCACGCGCTCGCCGATGGCGTTCCTGCGCGAGCTCGTGCGCCGGCGCGTGCGCTCCTTACGCGTGATCGGCGTGGTCGGCGGCGAGCTCAACATCGATTTCCTGGTCGGCGCGGGCGCGGTGGCGGCAGTCGATACGTGCAGCGTGACGCTCGGCGAGTTCGCGCGCACCGGACCGAACTTCGCGCGCTACGTCCTCGGCGAGCGCGTGAGGGCGCTCGACAACACCTGAGGGGTGCTCTTTTCACAGGCCCAGGCTGGGTCTATGGGTGTGCCTTACGTGCCGGTGATCGGACTGGTCGGCACCGATCTGCTCAAGCGGCGCGACGACATGGTGCTTGCACCGGATCCGTTCGGCGAAGGCAAGGTCACGGTGGTCGCGAAAGCGATGCGGCCGGACGTCGCGGTGTTTCACGTCGACAAGGCCGACCGCCACGGCAACGTCTCGTGCGGCTACGACGCCGAAGCGGTCATCCTCGCAGAAGCCTCGGCGCACGTCGTGGTGACCGCCGAGGAGATCGTCGACCGCGTCACCGAAGCGAATGCGGTCGGCACGTTCATCCCGTCGATCCTCGTCGATGCGGTGGTGCACGCGCCATACGGCGCATATCCGGGCGGGATGACGCGCCGCTACACGCCCGACGCCGCGGCGCTGCGCGAGTACGTCGCCGCATCGCGCGACGACGCGTCCTTCGAGGCGTATCTGAAGCGGCAGGTGTTCGACGTGCGCGACCACGACGAATACCTCGCGCGTTTCGTGCCCCATGCAGCGCCGGAGCACACGACGTGACGAGCCCCGACTGCAACGATTCCGAGCTGATGGCGGTGCTCATGTCGCGCGAGGTGCGCGACGGGGAAGTGTCGGCGTGCGGCGCGCTGTCGCACATACCCGCGGCCGCGCTGCTGCTCGCCAAGGCGCTGCACTCACCCGACGCCGAGCTCATCATCCTGAACACCTCGTTCAGGCCGTTCGCGACGTCGCGCCAGTTCCACTTTCTCGCGCAGCGCGGCGAGCTCGGGCTCTTCTTCGTGAGCGGCGTGCAGATCGACCGCCACGGCAACTACAACCTGCACCAGCTCGGCCCCGATCCCGACCACCCGAAAGCGCGTTTCCCCGGCGGCTACGGCGGGGGCCTCATCTACTACGCCGCGAGGCGCACGGTCGTCTTCCGCACCGAGCACACGCGGCGCTCGCTGGTCGAGCGCGTGGATTTCATCTCCGCGGCAGGCAGCAGCCCGCCGGAGACCGTGCGGCTCGGCGGGCCCAGCAAGGTGATCACGCCGAAGGCGACGTTCGCGTTCGACCGCGCGTCGGCCAGCCTGCGCCTCGAATCGATCCATGCGCCTTACAGCTTCGACGAGATACGCGAGAACACCGGCTTCGACGTGGGCTCGACAGTTCCGCCGCCCACCCCGGCGCCGACCGAAGAGGAGCTCTCGACGCTGCGCGGCCACGTACGCAGCACGATGATCGACACCGGTACCTACGCGTCCTGGGCGGCAGCGACGCTGGGCGCGGTCACGGCATAGAGCGGCGGCGCGGGCGCGGCGACGACGTTGCGCCGGCCGATCTCGCGTATGCGCCCGCTGCGCACGAGCACGTGGCGCACGTCGTTGTTGACCCCGCAGAGATACATCGAGGCGCCGCCGCGGCGCACCCTCAGCGCGACTTCGGCCAGCACGCGCGCGCCGCTCGTGTCGATGAAGTTGACCCGGCTCAGGTCGACGATGACGTCGGGCGGGCTGTCGGCGCTCAGGGCGAGGTCGAGCAGCGATTCCAGCACGTGCTGCGCCGCGCCGAAGTAGATCGAGCCGCGGATCCGGATCAACTGTGTCGGACGGTCGCCGGGCGGCAGACCCAGCACCTCGCGCAGTCCCTCGTACGAAGCCGCGTCCATCGCCGACCTGAACACGTGCGGATGCGACGTGCGGAGCAGGTACAGCATCAGCGACAGGATCACCCCGAGATAGATCGCGAACGCAAGGTCGCCGAAGAGCGTCGCGGCGAGCGTGACGGTCAGCACGATCGTCTCCGAGCGTCCTACACGCAGCACCTTGCGCATGTACCTGAAGTCGATCAACGCCCAGCCCACGAGCATCAGCACGCCCGCCATGGCCGCCTCGGGCAGGTAGCGCGCGAGCGGCGCGATCGCGACGAGGGCGAGCACCAGGAAGACCGCCGAGAAGATCGCCGACAGCGGCGTCTTCGCGCCCGCCTCGTAATTGAGCCCGCTGCGGTTCAGCGATCCGCTCGCCGCGTACGCCGAGAAAAACGCGCCGGTGATGTTCGCCAACCCCTGCCCTATGAATTCCTGGTTGGCGTTGATGCGCTGCTCGGAGCGCGCGCCGATCGCGCGCGCGATCGACATCGCTTCGGTCAGTCCGACGATGGCGACCGCGACCGCCGGCGACATGGTCTTGCGCAGCACTTCGAACGACATGCGCGGCGGCGCGAAGTGAGGCACCGGCCCCGGCAGCGTCGCCAGCGTCGGGATGTGGTGCGCCGCCGAGAAGCCCGGCACGAACCGCAGGAGATAGGCATACACGCCGCCCGCCGCCATCGCGGCGATGAGGTACGGCGATCGCGGGTAACGCCGCTTGAGCCCCAACGCGGCCAGCAGAGTGATGCCGGCGACCGAGGCGATGTACCAATCGATGTCGTTGGCGCGCAGCACGATGAAGCGCAGCGTCTCGCCGAAGCCCAGGCCGCGCGGGATCGAGAGGCCGAGGAAGTACTGCAACTGCCCGGCGACGATCAGGATTCCCGCCCCGCTCGTGAACCCCACGATCACGGTCTGCGACACCAGGTTGACCAGCACCCCCAGGCGCATCAGCCCCATCGTGAGCTTGATGCACCCGGCGATGAGCGACATCGTGAGCACGAGCTGCACGTACTCGTTGGAGAACGGCGACGAGACCGCGCTCATGGTCGAGAAGATCACGATCGAGGTGGCGGTCGTCGGCCCGGCCATGAGGTGCCAGCTCGAGCCGAACAGCGCCGCGATGATGGTCGGAACGATCGCGGCGTACAACCCGTATTCGGGAGGCATCCCGGCGATCGTCGCGAACGCCACACCCTGAGGGAGCACGATGAGCGCGCCCGTGGCGCCCGCCATGAGATCGGCGCGCACGCTCACCCGGTTGACGCGCGGCCACCAGGCGAGGAACGGGAGGAATCGCAGGAGCAGCGCCCGGACGTTGGGCGCGGCGGCGGAACCGGTCAGCACTTCGGTATTTTATAGCGGAATGAAATCAGACCGGCCGCGCCGCCCGAACCTTACAGCCTCAATCGAGCTGCTGCATCTTCGAATCGAGGATGGTCTTGCGAAATTTGTCGGTGTCGCGCTTGACACGCTGCGCGAAATGCTCGGGACTGTCGCCGACGACCTCGTAGCCGACGTTCACGAAGCCTTTTTTCACGTCCGGCAGGTTGATGATGCGCACCATCTCGCGGTTGAGCGCGTGGACGACTTTGGGCGGGGTCTTGGCGGGCGCAAACACGCCGACCCAGAACTCGACCTCGTAGCCCGGCAGACCGCTCTCGGCGATCGTCGGCACGTTCGGGATCTGGGGATCGCGCTTCGCGCTCGTCACCCCGAGCGGCTTGAGACGCCCCGCGTCGAAAGCGCCCTTGAGGCTCGAGTACAGCGTCAGGACGAGCTGCGACTCGTTGGCGATCACCGCCTGCATCGCCGGCGCCCCGCCTTTGTACGGCACGTTGGTGATGTCGCATTGGCCCTGCAGCTTGATCAGGTTGCCGGCGATCTCGCCGGTCGCGCCGGCGACGGCGAAGTTGAGCTTGCCCGGAGCCCGCTTCGCTTCGGCGATCAGGTCCTTCACGCTGGCGGCCGCGACCGACGGGTTCGCGGCGAGGACCAGCGGGGCGAAGATGACTTCGGTGATCGGCGCGAAATCGCGGATCGGATCGTAGCTCGGCTTCTTGTAGAGCGTCGCGTTGACGGCGTGCGTGCCGCTGTTGCCCACGGCGAGCGTCGTGCCGTCGGGCGCCGCGCGCGCGACGAGCTCCGAGCCGATCACGCCGTTGGCGCTGGGCCGGTTGTCGACGATCACCGGCTGGCCCAGGGTTTCCGAGAGCCTGGGGGCGATGAGGCGCCCGACGAGATCGTTGGGACCCGCCGCCGCGTTGGGGACGATGATGCGTACCGGCTTGGCCGGCAGTCCCAGCGTATCCGCGGAGGCGAAGGCGGGATACAGCGACGCGGCGAACAGTGCGGACAGCGCGAGACACGACCTGTGCAGCATGGACATGCAGTGGCTCCTCCTCGTCGGCTGCGGCATCGATTGCCGCTAGGCCCCGATTTGAGCATAGGCGTAAGATGCCTCCAAGCACCGCGCCTGCCGACGGTGCCCCACCGAGGAGGAATCGATGAAAGCATTGTCTGGATTCGCCTGCACGGTCGCCGCGCTCGCGGCATTCGCGTCTCCGACCGCGCTCGCGCAGACGTACCCCACCAAAGCCATACGCTTCATCCTGCCGTTCCCGCCGGGCGGGCCCACCGACATCGCCGGCCGCACGATCGCCCAGAAGCTCGGCGAGCAGCTCGAGCAGCCGGTGATCGCCGACAACCGCCCCGGCGCGACGTCGAACCTCGGCCTCGAGCTCGCGGCGAAAGCGCCTCCGGACGGCTACACCATCGTGCTCACGCCGCCGTCGATCTCGCTCTCGCCGTCGATGTACAAGAAGCTCAACTACGATGCCCTGCGGGATTTGCAGCCGCTGTCGCTCGTCGCGAACATGTATTACGTGACGGCGGTGCACAACTCGGTGCCGGCGAAGAACCTCAACGAGTTCATCGCGCTCGCCAAGCGCAATCCCGGCAAGCTCAACTTCAGCTCGAGCGGGCTCGGCGCCGGCAACCATCTCGCGACCGAGCTCCTGAGGAGCATGTACGGTCTTTCGATGGTGCACGTGCCGTACAAGGGCAACGTCGCGGGACTGCTCGCGTGCGCGACCGGCGAAGTCGATTTCGGCACGTTCGCGATCGCGCCGGCGATACCGATCGTGAAGTCTCACAAGGTCCGCCCGCTCGGCGTGCTCACCGAGAAACGGCTGTCGGTGCTCCCCGACGTGGCCACCGCGCGCGAGCAGGGCGTCGACCTCGTATCGGTGCAGTGGTACGGCATCCTCGCGCCCGCCGGCACGCCCAAGCCGATCGTCGACCGGCTCGTGACCGAGATCCACAAGGCAGTGTCGTCGCCGGAGGTGAAGGACAAGCTCGCGGCCTCGGGCATCGACACGGTGACGAGCACGCCCGATCAGTTCCGCGACTTGATCCGCAGCGACACGGTCCGCTACGCAAAGGTCATCAAGGCCGCCGGGATCAAGCCCGAGTAGCGCCTATTCGGAACCGCCCAGCTGCTCTTCGCGCTCGCGCGGGTTGAGGTAGGTGAACGGCAGCCCGACGAGCACGACGCCGCCGACGACATTGCCCAGCGTGCTCCACAGGAGGTTGTGCAGCGCCTCGCCCGCGGTGAGCGCGCCGCCGCCGAGCATCGCGATCGAGAACGTCCCCATGTTGGCGATCGAGTGCTCGAAGCCCAGATACACGAAGATGAAGACGATGGAGACGAGGATCAGGATCTTCGCGGTCTCTTCCTTGCAGCGCAGAGCGATGCGCACCGCGAGGCACACGATCCAGTTGGCGAGGATGCCTTTAAAGAAGATGACGCTCGCCGACTGGTGCGCCTTGTGCAGCGCGCCCTCGAACAGCGCGTGATCGGCGGGAAGCTGCAGCGAGCCCGCGCCGAGGAGGAGCAGCGCGACGAACAGCGCGCCCGCGAGATTTCCGAACCAGCACACCGCCCACAACAGTCCCGTCTGTTTCCAGCTCGTGCGGCCTTCGCTCGACGAGACGGTGAGATACATGTTGTTGCTGGTGAACAGCTCGGTGTTCGTGAAGACGATGATCGTCAGGCCGACGCCGAAGAACGCCGCCGCGATCGCCTTGCCGAGCGAGATGTCGGCGAGGTTGTGGTTGAGCGACCAGAACGCGAACACCACGATCGTGAGCCCGGCCCCGCCGCCGATCGAACGCAGCACGTAGCGGGCGATGTCGCGTTGCAGGAGGCCGACCTTGAATGCGCCGGCGTGCGCGGCTTTCTCGACGTGGACTCGGTCCATTGCGGGCCCTCCAGCGCGAGAGGCTAAACCCGCAAGCGCCCCCGCGCATGTGGCCCTTGGTCCAATAGCCGGTCTACTGCGGCTTGATGCCTCCGGCCTTCACGACCTTGCCCCAGCGCTCGGTCTCGGCGCGGATCTTCGCGCCGAGCTGCTCCGGCGTGAGCGGCTCGGGATCGACGCCGCCGGCGACGAGCTTGCCGTTCACGTCAGGGGCGGTGATCGCCGTCGCGACTTCGCGGTTCAGCTTCTCGACGATCGCGCGCGGCGTGCCCGCGCGCGTGAGGATCGCGTACCACGAGCCCGCCTCGTAACCGGGCACCGTCTCGCCGACCGTGGGAACGTCGGGCACCTGCGGCAGGCGCTTCGCGCTCGTCACGGCGAGCGCGCGCACCTGCTTCTGGTTGATGTACGCCAGACCCGACGCGAGGCCGGAGATCATGAGCTGGATCTCGCGGCCGACCAGGCCGATGAGCGCCGGCCCCGCGCCTTTGTACGGCACGTGCGTCATCTTCACGCCCGCCATCATGCACAGCAGCTCGGTCGCGAGGTGCCCGGTGCCGCCCTGCCCCGACGAGCCGTAGTTGATGGCGCCCGGTGCGCGCCTGGCGAGCGCGATGAGGTCCTTCATCGATTGCGCCGGGACCGAAGGGTGCACCATCACCGCGAGCGGGCTGTTGCCGATCAGCGCGACCGGCGTGAAGTCGCGGCTCACGCTGAACGGCAGCTTGGTGAAAAGATTGGGCGCGATGGCGATCGTGCCGTTCGCGCCGGCGAACAGCGTGTAACCGTCGGGCGGCGCTTTCGACACGATCTCGCCCGCGACGCTGCCGCCGACCGCGGGACGGTTGTCCACGACGATCTGCTGCCCCATCTGCTCGGAGAGCTTGGCGGCGACGAGGCGCATCACGACGTCGGTCGGTCCGCCCGCGGCGAGCGCAACCACCAGACGTACCGGACGCGTGGGATAGCCTTGCTCGCCGGCATGAGCCGGCAGAGCGGCTGCGAGCGCGCACGCGACGGCGGCGCTCGCAGCGGTCAGTCGCATGCGGCTACGCACGCGAGGCCGATCAGAACTCGATCATCTCGAAATCGGCTTTCGTCGCCGAGCAGTCCGGGCAGCCGAAGGATTCCGGCACGTCCGCCCAGCGCGTGCCGGGTGCGATGCCTTCATCCGGCATGCCCGCGGCTTCGTCGTACACGAACGCGCACAGGATGCACTGCCAGGTCTTGTACTCGCCGTCGGCATCGGCCGCGACGACCTTGGCTTCTTCGGGCCGGCCGCCGCCGGGAACGGGAAAGTTGAGGATGAGGCCTTCCATGCCTTCGGGGCCGGCCTGAAGCTCGAACGGGCCTTCGTTCTTGCCGACCCAGATGATCGTCAGATCTTTCTTGAGCTTGCCATCGTGCTGAACCCCGCCCTTCAGCACCAGGATGTACTGCCCGTCGCCCTTGGAAGGATCGGGCGCGAACGCCTTGACGCCCGGCTTCATCTTGACCGACCACCCCGCGAGCCCGTCGTGGTGTCCGGTGAGACCTTCGAGCGCTTTCATCGTGACGCCGCGCTCACCCGGCAGATAGTCGAAGTCGGGGGCGACCGTCACCTGCCACGGCGTGCGGTTTTCGACCTTGTCGAGCACTTCGCGGCTGTCGGGCAGATACTGCGCACCCGGGTCGCGATGGGCGCGCAACGTGATGAAGCCCAGCCCCTTCTCGCTGTAGGCAATCGGACCGTAAGGGGTGTACGCGCGAGAGAAGTGCACTGCGCCGGGACCGACATCGTGCTTGCCGAGCGTGCCGGCGCCGTTGTACATCACCTGGAACTGGTCCACTTCGTGGAAGTGTGCGCGCAGCACGCGGTGGGCCGAGCCTTCGGCGAGAAAGGCCATCGGCGTGTCGACGCTCTTGTCTTCGGGACGCTTGATGAAGTCGCTGCGCCACGCGAAGTGGCCGTTCGCGAGGTTGCGCTGGATGCGCGGGTTCTCGATCTCGTCGTACGCCTTGATCAGCGGCATTGGGGAGTCTCCTTGGGTCGCAGGCGCGTATTGTAGTCATGTCTGTCGCGGTGCGGCAGGCATCGCTGCGTCAGCCACTCACAATGTGGACGGGGTTCGGCGCGCAAACCCGGCGTCCGCATCGAAAAAACCGCATCACCGCTCCCATCGGGCCCCTCCGTAACATCCTTTTACAAAGCACACATCTCGTTACAACTCAGCGCGTCTCCTTGCGGCAACAAGGCCCGTTAGGGGCATGCCACCTGCACCTCTCCTCGTGTAGTTTTCGACAACGAGGAAGGAGATGTTCCCATGATTCGCAAACATTCCAAGAGCGTCATCGCCGCTGCGATCTTCGCAGCACTCAGCAGCGCAGGCTTCGCACAGACTCGTCAATCCACCGATGCGAGCCAGGCCGCACAGACCAACCCGTTGCAATCGGTGAATCCGAGTGCGGTGACCGGCGTGCAGTCCGACATCGGCGTCTCGGGTAGCGGCAACGACGTACGGCTGAACTCGAGCGCGACGACCAACCAGTCGACGAGCGCGTCGCAGAATACCGGCGCGACGCAGAACCTTGGCGTGGAGTCGAGCGGGACCTTCAGCAGCGACAACGCGTCACGCGCACGTCAGTCCACCGACGCGAGCCAGGCGGCGCAGACCAATCCCGAGCAGTACGTGAATCCGGGCGCGGCGACCGGCGTCGCGGCGGACGCGCGGCTGCGCGGTGACGACAACCGCGCGCGGATGGACACGAGCGCAACGACCAACCAGTCGACCACCGCTTCGCAGAACACCAACGCTTCGCAGAGCGCCGACGTGCGATCCGGCCGCAGCCGCGACCGTAACCGCAGCTCGAGCAACCTGCCTGGCATGAGCGCGGTGCCGGGCGTGTCGAGCGGCGCGATCGGCGGTGCGGCAGCGAGCGCCGGCGGCACTTCGTCCAGCGCGGGCGGCGCGGTCGGCTCCAAAGTCGACATGAGCGACGGTCCGGGCAAACACGGCCAGGGCAAGGCCAAAGGCCATCGCAACGCGCCGTGGTCGAAGCACTAACCCGGCGTCATGAAAAACACCCGCTTCGGCGGGTGTTTTTTTGTCAGTGGCGCGGCACGAGCTTCCAGATCTGCCCGCCCCCCGTAGCGATGTACAGCAAGCCGTCCGGTCCCTGTCTCACGTCGCGGATGCGCTGATGGCGGTCGGTGAGCAGATGCTCTTCGCCGACGACGCGATCGCCCTCGATCGCCAGCCTCACCAGCCGCTGCTCCTTCAGCGCGCCGACGAAGAGGCTGCCGCGCCACGCGGGAAACGCTTCACCGGTGTAGAACTGCGCGCCCGAGGGCGCGATCACCGGGTCCCAGTAATACACCGGCTGTTCCATGCCTTCGCGCGCGGTCGCCGCACTCTCGATCGGCGTGCCCGAGTACTCTTCGCCGTACGCCTGCAGCGGCCAGCCGTAGTTCTTCCCCTTCTGGATCAGGTTGAGCTCGTCGCCGCCCTGCGTGCCGTGCTCGACGATCCAGAACTTTCCCTGCGGATCGAACGCGGAGGCCTGGATGTTGCGATGCCCGTAGCTCCAGACCTCCGGCCGCGCGCCTTTCCTGCCGACGAACGGATTGTCTTTCGGCGCGGAACCGTCGGGCGCGATGCGCACCGTCTTGCCGAGCGTGCTGCCGAGGTCCTGCGCGTACTTGCGCATCCGCGTATCGGAACGCTCGCCGGTCGTGACGTACAGCATGCCGTCCGAACCGAACGCGAGCCGGGAGCCGTAATGCCCGACGCCCGGGTAGGTCGGCGTCACGCGAAAGATCACGCGCACGTCGGAAAGGCTGCGCCGGTCCGCCGACAGCACCGCGCGCGCGACGCTCGTGCCGTTGCCGCCTTCGCGCGGCTCGGAAAAGCTGAAGAAGATGGTGTGATCCGATTCGAACTGCGGGCTCAGCGCGACGTCGAGCAGGCCACCCTGCACGCGGTCGTCGACCTTCGGCACGCCCGAGATCGGCGGTCCGATCTCGCCTTTCGCCGACACGATGCGCAGCCGCCCCGGCTTTTCGCTCACCAGCAGGTCGCCGCCGGGCAGCGGCTCGACCGACCACGGCGTGTCGAGACGGTCGGTGAGGACGACCACGTCAAACGCGACGTGCGATCGAACTCCGCAGACGCGCGTCTGCCCGGGAAACGCCGGACGCTGCTCGGGGGCATTGGGCGGTCGGGTCTCGATCGGCCGGCAGGACGCTGCCGCCGACGCGGTTCCTACGGACGACGGCATGTCGCGCTCGCTGCATGCGGCAAGAGCCGCGAGGCTTGCGAGCAGGATGGCAAGGTGCAGGCGCATGTGTGCTCTCGTTTTTGAAAAGGCGGAAAGGCTGCAAGAAGCAGTCCGCGCTGTTACAGTCCCATTATGCCGTCCGCTTCGACGCTTCCTGCGTACTACGCCGCGCGCGCCGCGGAATACGAGCGCGTCTACGACAAGCCCGAGCGCCAGCGGGATCTGGCGAAGCTGCGCACCTCGATCCCGCCGCTGCTCGCGGGCCGCGACGTGCTCGAGATCGCGTGCGGTACCGGCTATTGGACCGCGGTCATCGCGCCGAGTGCGCGCCGCATCGTCGGGGTCGACATCAATCCCGAGACGCTCGAGATCGCCGGCGCCAAACCCTATCCGCCGGGGCGCGTGACTTTCGAAGCGGCCGACGTGCACGCCGCGCTCGCGAAGCATCGCGGCTTCGACGGCGCATTCGCCGGCTTCTGGTGGTCGCACATCCCGCGCCGGGAGCGGCGCGCGTTCGTCGAATCGCTGTGCAAGGCGCTCGCACCCGGCGCGGTCGTCGTCGTGCTCGACAACCTCTACGTCGAAGGCAGCAGCACGCCGCTCGCGCACACCGACGCCGACGGCAATACGTTCCAGAAGCGCCGGCTCGACGACGGCTCGGAGCACCTCGTGCTCAAGAACTTCCCCACTGAAGCGGAGCTGCGGGAGGAGCTCGCCGGCCTCGCCTCGCGAGTCGGCTATACCGCGCTCGATTACTACTGGCTGCTCGAATTCAGCACGTCAGATTGACGGCGGGTCCTCGCGAACGACCGACTCGCCGAAGCTCGGATCGACGTAATCCTCGTACTCGAGCCCCTGTTTGATCGTCCCGGTCTCGAGCATCGCGTCGCGCTTCCATTCGATGCCCGCGCGCTTGACGCTCGGGTCGCGGCTCCACACGCCGAGCGATTTGTACTCGTCGAAGCATCGCGCGAGCACGCCGGCCGGCACGTGCGAGAGATACGCCGCCACGACAGCCGCGAGCTGCGCGCCCGAATGCGCATGGATCCACTTCTGCGTGCGGTAGATCGCACGCGTCATGCCAAGCAGGGTTTGCGGGTGCTCGCGGATGAAGCGCCGCGTGGTGTTGAGCGTGGTGTAGCAGCACAGGCCGCGGCTGGCGGCTGCATACCAGAGGTGGCCCGCGCCGTCGTCGAGGACGTTGCGCGCATACGGCTGGAAGAGCTGGATGACGTCGACCTCGCCGGCGCGCAGCGCCTCCGAGTTCCCGGCCATGGTCCGCGGAGGACCGCGCGTGATCGTCGACGGATCGATCCCGGCGAGCTGCAGATCGCGCTGAAGACAGATCCACGGCGTCGGCACTTCGGTGGTGATGCCGACGCGCTTGCCGAGGAGATCGGCAAGGCTGAACGACGGATTGGGCTCGCGCCCGATCAGGAAGAACGGATCGCGCCCGACGACCTCGCAGAACGCGACGGTGTCGGACGCGGGGTCCTTGTCGTGCGCGAGGATGACCCGCAACGGTCCGCCCCACGACACCTCGCCCGTGCCGGCAGCGAGCATCTCGATGCTTCGCGCCGCGCCTTCCGGCGTGATCATGTCGACGTCGAGACCCTCGGCGCGATACGCGCCGAGCTCGAGCGCGGCGTAGAACGGGGCGTAGAACAGCGCCCGGAAGTTTTCGATCAGCGTTAATTTCATCTTTACTGCCGGGCGCCGCGCCTGCTCCTTACGACATGTAGCTCGGATCGACCTGCGCCATCCAGCGGCGCACCGCCGCCCACAGCATCGACGGGCCGTCGGCCGCTTCGCCCTTGGCGTCGGCGTTCTGGTCCATGGTCATCGTGGTCTGCTGCGTGGTCTTGCCGACGACGTTCATCGGGGGCATCGAGAGCTTCGCGCCGCCCGACTGCGCCATGATCTGGACCTCGCACGCGCTCTCGAGCCGGCGCATGAGGTTGAACGCTTCGGCCGCGTTCTTGCCGCAGGTCAGCAGGCCGTGATTGCGCAGGATGAGCACGTTCTTGTCGCCGAGCGCCGCGGCGATCTGCTCGCATTCGTCGGCTTCGTTGGTCACGCCCTGGCAATCGTAATAGTTGATCTTGTCGTAGAGACCCATCGAGCCGAGGTTGATCGGCAGCAGGCCCTGCTCCTGGCACGACACCGCGACACCGGCATTCGAATGCGTGTGAATCACGCACTTCACGTCCTCGCGCACGCGATGCACCGAGCTGTGAACCACGAAGCCCGCGGTGTGCACCGGGTAGGGCGACGGATTGACCTTGCGCCCCTTGAGATCGACCTTGAGCAGATTGGACGCAGTGATCTCGGTGTACATGAGCCCGAGGGGGTTCAGCAGGAAGTGCGTCTCCGGTCCGGGCACGCGCATCGAGATGTGGTTGTAGATGATGCTCTTGTGCCAGCCGAGATGGGACACGATGCGATAGAGGCAGGCGAGGTCGACGCGCGCTTCCCATTCCTCGGGAGAGCAATCGATCGTCGGGGTGGTCTTCAGCGTCAGTGGAGCGTTCATTAAGTGGACTCCTCTCTGGTCGGACGGCGGATGCGGGATCGCGGGACGATTCTATACGGATCGGGAGGTAAAGGCGTTATTGACCGCAGAGGACGCAGAGGTGCGCAGAGGAAAAGCAAAAAGATGAACCGCAAAGGACACGAAGAACGACGTCATTCCCGCGAAGGCGGGAATCCATCTTGACCTGCTAGCCATTCAAAATGGATTCCCGATCGGTCCCGCTGCCGCGGGTCGGGAATGACGATTCCTATCGTGGACGCAGCTCGGCCAGCCGCGCGTTCGCGTCCTCGAACGCCTTGAGGGTGTGCGCGACGTCGTAGGGCTGCTCGACGTGCGTCGCCGCGTCCCACTCGCTGCGCGCCGTGGCGAAGAAATCGCCGCCGTAGACGTGGATGGCGCTGGTGATGCTGTCGAGCGGGTTGCGCACGGCATGGATGATCGAAGCGCCGAGCGGCGCGGTGTCGCCGACCCCGAGCTCCCTGGTGCCGTGCTGCGCGAGCCCCTGCTCCGCGCGCCGGAAGAACGTGTTGAGCTCGGTGCCGCCGTAGATCCCGATCACGGCCCACATGCGGTGATCGTGCGGCCGCATGAACATCTGCGGTCCCCACGAGAGGTTGAGGATCGTCAGGTCGTCGCCGCGATAGAGCGTCTCCACGCCTGAGCGCGTCGGCTCCCCCAGAGCACGGATGACCTGCGGCGGCTCGCTCACCGCGCGCGCGACGAGCTCGCGGATCTGCGCCTGCGCGTCGGCGCTTTTGATCGCCGCGCGGCAGTCCTCGATGAAGCGATCCCTGTCGAACATGGCGCCCTCCGATCAATTGGGGTCAGAGTCGGATTTACGGTCAACCGCTTTGCTGAAAATCCGACTCTGACCCGGATTTTAACGGGCCTGGGCGAGCAGGCGTTCGTAGACGCGGTCGTCGACGGTGACGAACCCTTCCGCGAGCCGCGCCTTGCGGCGATGCAGGCTCCCGTCGCCCGGCACGCGCACCGGCGAACCGCTCGATTGCGGGCGGTTGGCCTGGATCGATCGTCTCAGCTCCGACACGCGCGACGTGAACTCGTCGCGGTCCATGAGCACGTGCGGATCGACGACCAGGAAGAACAATCCGTAGTTGCCCACGCCGTGGATCACCGGCGCACTGCCGGCGAGCACGCCCAGCGCCTGCACCGCGAGCGACAGCGCGCTGCCGCGCTGCCCGCCCCAGGCGAGGAAAGCCCCCTCGAGCGCGGCGGCGGGATCGAGCGTCGGCCGGCCTTGCGGATCGACCGCCACGCCCTGCGGCAGCGGCTCGCCCTTGGTGCGCGCGAGATCGACGTCACCCCATGTCATCGCGGAGGTGCCGATATCGATCAGCAGCGGCTCGTCCTGGCTCGGGAACGCGATCGCGACAGGATTGGTCCCCATCAATCGGTCGATGCCGCCGAAAGGCGCGACGCGCGCGGTGGTGTTGGTCGTGTGCATCGCGACGAACCCCCGCCGGGCCGCACGCTCGACGTAATAAGCGAGCCGACCGCTGAACCACGTGTTGTGGGCGCCCACGACCGCGACGCCGCTTTCTTTCGCGATCTCCATCGCCTTGTCGATCGCATACAGCGAGACGACGTACGCCACGTTGTCGCCGCCGTCGATCACCGCCGAGCATTGCGTCTCGCGCACGATACGGATCTCGCCCGGCGGCGGCTTCTCCGAGAGCTCCGCGGCGAGCGCGAGCACGCGCGGGAGGCTCGAGAACTCGTGCCCGCAGAGGTTCGCGTCGACGAGATGGTCGGCGACGATGCGCGCGGCGATGGGCTTCATGCCCGCGCGCACGAGGCCGCGCACCGCGAGATCGGTCGCCTCCTCGATCGAGAGCTTCATCGAGCCTTTTACAAACCGTTGATCACGGTCGTCCGATGCATCAACCGCCGCAGCGGCAGCGCGTAATCGAACGTCGCCTTGTGCTGGGTCGAGCAGTCGTCCCACATCACCAGGTCGCCTTCCCGCCAGTTGTGGCGGTACTGGAACTCGGGTTTGGTGCAGTGGCTCGTGAGCTCCGCGATGAGCTGGCGGCTTTCGTCTTCGGGCAGCCCGATGATCTTCACCGTATAGCCCTCGCTCACGTACAGACACTTCTTCTTCGTCACCGGATGCACGCGCACGACCGGGTGGATCGCCTCCGGATCGGCCTTGATCGCGGCGGTGTACTCCTTCTTGCGGCCTTCGTTCAGCGTCTTCTGATGGCGGTAGATGATGCTCTGCAAAGCCTTCAGGCCTTCGAGGCGCTTCTTCATCGAGTCCGGCAGCGCGTCATACGCCGCGCTCATGCTGGCGAACGCCGTGTCGCCCAGCACACGGCCGTCCTGCACCGGCACTTCGAGCGCGCGCAGAGCGGAGATCGCGTGCGGGTTCGCAAGATACGCACCGTCGGTGTGCCAGTAGATGCCCGCATCGTAGGCGCCGATGTACTTGCCGTCCTCCATGATGTTGGAGACGACGAAGATCTCCGGATACGGGGCGCGGACCTGGTCGAACTTGAGCTTGCGCAGCTCGCCGAAGCGCTGGGAAAAGCGGATGTGATCTTCGTCGGAAAGCTGCCGGCCGCGAAAATACACGACCTGGTGCTCGTAGAACGCGTCGCGCACGGCGTTGAACGTCGCGTCGTCGAGCGGACGCGTGAGATCGACGCCCTCGATGCGCGCGCCGAGCGCGTCTCCGCTCGGGATGACTTCTATTGCCACTGGGGACCCTCCGGTAGCGCAGGCGCCCTCGCCTGCAGCCGTTTGCTGATTATCGGTCTAAACTTAGCATATAAAGGAGCGCCGCCAGGCGTATAAGCGCGCCGTTGCGCGGGGAGTAGCGGCCTTCAGGCCGCGCCGACCGACGGCGTAGATTTTTCCGAGGAGGAGACTCATCATGCGTATCGGACTGTGGGCGGCGCTCGCGTGTCTTGCCGCGTCGCCCGCCATCGCTCAGCAGACCAAATACCCCGCCAAGCCCGTGCGCGTCATCGTCGGCTTCGCCGCAGGCGGGGCGGTCGACATTCCGATGCGCCTCATCGCGCAGCGCCTGGGCGAATCGTTCGGCACCGTCATCGTCGAGAATCGGCCCGGACACGACGGCATCGTCGCAGGCGACGTGGTGGCGAAGTCGCCGCCCGACGGCTACACCTTCGTGTGCGTGAGCGCCGGACACGCGATGAACTCGGTGCTCCACGCGAAGACGCTGCCGTATCACCCGATCAACGATTTCTCGCCGGTCTCCATGACGGCGACCGGCCCGTTGACGCTCGTGGTCAACCGCTCGCTGCCGGTGAAGGACCTGAAAGAGCTGATCGCGCTCGCGAAACGGCAGCCGGGCAAGCTCAACTTCGCCTCGTCCGGCAGCGGCGGCACGATGCACCTCGCGGGCGAGCTGCTGAAGTCGATGGCCCACGTCAACATCGTGCACGTGCCGTACAAAGGCGGCGGGCCTGCGCTCACCGACGTGCTCGCCGGACAGATCGAGCTCACCTTCGTCGGCGCGCCGGCGGCGATGCCGCACATTCGCTCAGGCAAGCTGAGAGTGCTCGCGGTCAGCACCGCGAAGCGCGCCGCGGCGCTGCCCGAAGTACCGACCGTCGCCGAGCTCGGTTATCCGGGTTTCGAAGTCGCGACGTGGTACGGGCTGCTCGGTCCCGCGCGCGTGCCTTCGGCGATCGTCAACCAGCTCAGTTCCGAGGTGTCACGCACCGTGAACGCGAACGACGTGCGCGAGAAGCTGCTGGGATTCGGCCTCGAGCCCGTGGGCAGCACGCCCGAGCAGTTCACCGAGCACATCAAGCGCGAGATCGCGCGCTGGACGCCGATCATCGCCAACGCGGGGATCAAGCCGGACTAGGCGTTTTCCTCGTCGGTCGTTTCTCGACCGGGGACGTGTTCAAGATCACTGCGGCGCGAATCAGCGCCTTCAGCGCCTTTTCATCGATCTTCCGGGCTTCATGGAGGGCGAGCATCTCGCCGCGCCAGTCGCCCAGCTCTTCGATTCGCGAGTCGATGAGCTCAGGCGCGGACGCTTGCGGCGTGTTTTTTTTCAAGTTCGTTCCCCGATCGACAGACGATTTCCCACGAAGCGTACATCGGACGTATCATCGCGACCGCACGAAGCGGTGCAGGCGCGCGCTTTCGCAAGAACCGCGCCATGCGGCGATGATAGCCCGGCAACGCCGCTCCCGGGCCGGTACTCGCGGGCCCGGGCTATGTCGGAATGGAACGGTATTCGATGGCAGGCAGCAAAGAACGCATACAGGACGCTCTACTCAACCAGTACAGGAAGCACGGCACGCGCATCCGGGTGGTTTTGCTCAACTCGGATGCCTTCGACGGCACGATCGAATCGTTCGACGTCTATTCGATACGCCTGGCCTCGTCGGAACCGCTGCTGCTGCTCAAGACCAGCATCGCGATGATCGAGCCTGCGCCCAAGCACGGCAAAGTGCGGGCGCACGCGCCTCGCGTGCACACGACGCAGCACGGGACGCCGCCGGCGCGCACCGCTCCGGTGATCGAGCGCAAGCGCCGCCGCGTGGTGCTGCGCGACGATTCCTAATAGCCGCGCGTCTCGTCGATGCGCCGCTCGAGGGGCTGTCCCGCGACGTAACGGTCCAGGTTGTCGACGAAGAAGCCCGCGACGTCGGCGGGAATGACCGGACCGCTGACGTGCGGGGTGATCCTGACGCTGGCCATTTCCCACAGCGGACTTTCCGCCGGCAGCGGCTCGGTCTCGAACACGTCCAGCGTCGCGCCCGCGATGCGTCTCTCGCGCAGCGCTTCGACCAGCGCGCGCTCGTCGAGCACAGCGCCGCGCGCGATGTTCACGAGGTAGGCGCTGCGCTTCATCGCCGCGAACAGCTTCGCATCGAAAAGACCGCGCGTCTCCTCGGTGAGGGGCAGCAGGACCACGAGCACGTCGCACGCTGCGACGAACGCTGCGAGCTCGCTGCGCCCGGCATAGACGCGCTCCACGCCCTGCACCGCGTCCGGCGTCCTGCGCCAGCCGATGACGCGCATGCCGTTGCGCGCCACGCCGGCCGCGACCGCCCGGCCGATGTCGCCGAGCCCGGCGATGCCCACGGTCAGGCCCTGCGCCAGTCCGTTGAGATAGAGAGTCCAGACCTTGGCGCGCTGCTGGCGCTCC
Source organism: Burkholderiales bacterium (assembly GCA_036262035.1). Classification (NCBI taxonomy): domain Bacteria; kingdom Pseudomonadati; phylum Pseudomonadota; class Betaproteobacteria; order Burkholderiales; species Burkholderiales bacterium. The sequence goes on from DATAJS010000009.1 coordinate 357,507, forward strand.
GCGAGGTCGAAGCGCTGCGTATGGGCGTAGATCGCACCGAGCACGTATTCGACCATGCGCGGCGCGATGAGCGCGCCGTGACTGCGCGTGAGCGCGACACCCGGCGCATGCGGCTGACCGTAGACCACGTCCTCGACGCCGGCGCTGACCTTGTGGATCCACCTGAGCCGCGGCGCATGGCGAAAAGCGTCCGCGGGGAACCACCAGCCCATGAGGATCTCGGCCGAGCCGATCTCGGCATGGAACGCTTCGGGGGTGGCCGCCGCGGCGAGATTCGACCGGGGCCGCGCCGTGCGGATGAGAGCCGCGTACTCCTCGGCTTCGCCTGCGCGCGGCGAGTAGACGAGGATGCGCGGGCTTTCGCGGGGTGATGTCAAGGCGTCAGGCGATGCAGGCGTGGGCATCCGCGAATCATACCGGCGGAGCTCCGAAAGGCTTTCGGCTGACCCAAAAGAAAAGACCCGGCCTGAATCGCTTCAGGCCGGGCCAAGCAGAAGCCCCAAGGAAGGTAGAAGGGCTCCTGTCCGCCGTGTGATCCGGAATGATCCGGCACTACTCATGAGACCGGACTGCCCGGAGAAACCTTACACCCGCCCTTTCACGAAAAGCTTCTCGGTGCGCTTGGCGATCTTGGGCGACCCCGCGACGACGATGTAACCGCCGCTGCCGGCCGGGCTCACCAGCGCGGTCATGCGCCGGTCGGCGACCAGGGCGCGCGAGCCGACCGGGTAATCGGGCACCAGGATCACGCTCACCGGGCCGTCGGGCGTATCGAGCACGAGGTGGTCGCACTCGGTCTCGGGCATGTAGCAGCGCGCGGCATAGTCGACTTTGACGCCCTCCTGGCGCAGCGACAGTCCCAGGCGCTTCAAGCCTTCTTCCATCGCCACGGTGTCGACGCCGCGGGCTTCGTCGAGATAGGCGGGCTGCTGCTCCACCACCATCGCGATCGCCGCGACCGCGGGATGCGACGGACCGACCGCTTCCATCGGCGCGGACACCGCGTCCACGATTTGCGGACCGGCGAAGCCCATGAGCACCGAAGCGCCCAAAACGGCCGCCGCGGCGGCGTAAGGCCAGCGCGGCTTGGCGCGCTTGCCGTAGAGCACGCGGTCGGCGAGCCCCTGCGGCACGGGCACGAGCGCGGCTTCGGCGATCCGCGTGTCGAGCTCGTCGACGCGCAACGACAGCCGCGAGCACTCCGCACACTCGGCGAGATGGGCTTCCAGCTCGGCGCTACGCTCCCGCGGCGCCGCCAGCAGCGATCTTCTGGTTTCGAGGCAATTCATTTCGACGACTCCCTTGCGGCCGCGCCGGGCTCCCGCCTCAGCGCCTGCCGCGCCCGGGTGAGCCGCGTCATCACGGCTCCCGGCGTAAGCTGCATCATCTGTGCGATCTCTTCGCAGCTGAATCCTCCGACCACCTGCAGCAGCAGCGGCTCCCGGTACGACTCGGGCAGCGCGTGCAGCGCTTCGCGCATCTCCAGCTCGGCCGACACGCTCGCCAGGCGCAGGTCCTCGATCGCGTCGAGGTCGGCGCCCTCTTCCACGTCCAGGCGCTTGCGCTCGTGCAGCCGCGCATTCTCGTTGCGCAGGATCGTGTACAGCCAGCTCTTCGCGGCACCCTGCTCGCGCAAGGCCGCGCGCGCGCCCCACGCACGGGCGAACGTCTCCTGCACCAGGTCCTCCGCGACGAAACGGTCGCGGCAGAGCCAGTACGCATAGCGATAAAGCTCGGCGGAGTACGCTCTGACGAGCGATTCGAAGCTTGGATTGCTCAACTCGGATTGACCTGCGGCCGGAAAGCGGCCGTCCTTGCTCATGAGACCCGGACGGGGCGGGAAAGCTTACACGACCCGGTGTGTAAGCTTCGACCTCGGTCCCCGGTCTTTTTCCCACAGGACATCGTCAGGAGATTCATAATGCACCGCACCATCGCTGCTGCAGCCGTCCTGGCCGCCATGGCGGGCTGCGCTTCCACGCCGCCCGCGAGCTCGAACGCCTCCACTTCCAGCACGCGCGCCACCGCACCCTCGACCAGCACGGCGCGTGCCCCGGCCGCTTCGAGCTCCGCCGCGCCGCGGGCGTCCACGGCGGGCACCGCCACCGGCGCCTCGACGGTCGCCGCGCCTTCGCAACGCAGCGTCTTTTTCGATTACGACAGCAACGTCGTCAAGGACGAGTACGGCACGGTCGTGAAGTCGAACGCGCAGTACCTGGCGAGCAAGCGCGGCACGGCCGTCCGCATCGAAGGCAACACCGACGAGCGCGGCAGCCGCGAATACAACCTCGCGCTCGGCCAGCGCCGCGCGGACGCGGTGAAACAGCACCTCACCCTGCTCGGCGTTCCGGCGCAGCAGATCGAAACCGTCAGCTTCGGCGAGGAGAAACCGCGCGCCGACGCGCAGGACGAGAAAGCATACGAGCAGAACCGCCGCGCCGACATCGTTTACGGCCGCTGATCGCCGGCCACGTCCTTACCCCAACGCGATCGATTCCACCAGTTCTGAGGAGACTTACCCCATGCAGACCAAGCAGTGGCAGTACGGACTCACCCTCGTTTTCGGCCTTTTGCTCCTCTCCATGCCGTGGCTGTTGCGCTTCTACGACGACATCCCGGTTCGCAGCGTCGACTTCTACGTGATCGGGGCGATCATGGTCGCCTGCGCCGCATTGGCGCTGCACCGGCGCTCGGTGGCGGCGTCGTGGGTGATGCCGTCGCTCGGCCTGTGGATGCTCGCCTCGCCGTGGCTGCTCGGCTTCATGCAGGTCATCGAGGCGCGCAACAGCGCGTGGCTGGTCGGCGGCGCGGTCTTCCTGCTGTCGCTGTGGGCGCTGCTCGAGCGGATGTCCGCCGCCCGCACCGGCCGGACGTTCGCCAGCTAAAGCTTCAGCAAACCGGTCAGGAGGCGCGGCAACGCGCCTCCTGTCAACATCAGCACGATCAGCAGCGCGCCGACCCGGTGTGACCTGGGTCACACTCCGCTCAACGTCCCCAATCCGGCACCGCGTCAGCGTTCGGCTAGCGAACGACCGCGTCGTGGCGCAAACCTTCGATCGCGGCCTCGTCGTAGCCCGCTTCCGCCAGCAGCGCCGCCGTGTTCTCCCCGAGGCGCGGCGCGGGCGCCGGCTCGCCGGGCGGGGTGCGAGACCAACGCGAAGGCGTCGCCATGGTGACCACCCCGTCCGCGCTCCTGCGGAAGAACCCCGTCGCCGCCAGATGCGGATCGTCGAGGAGCGTCTCGAGCGTATTGAGCGGCATCGCGGGAATGTCGTGCGCGACGAAGCGGTCCATCCATTCCGCGGTGGTCTTCGTGGCGAGCACCGCGTCGACGCGGGCATAGAAGTCCTGCAGGTTGCGGTTGCGCTCGGCGCGCGTGCGGAAACGCTCGTCGCTCTTCAGCCCGGGCAGGCCGATCGCGTCGAAGAGCCGCGCGCATTGCGGATCGGTGCCTATCCAGAAGCAGACATGGCCGTCGCGCGTGCGGGACGGCCTGCGCTCGAAGAGACGCGGCGCACCCATGCTTTCGCTCGACGGCTCGAACGTGCGTCCCCACAGGTGCTCCGACAGCACGAACTCGGCCATCGTCTCGAACATCGGCAGCTCGACCGACTGTCCTTCGCTCGTGCGCGCCCTGGCGAGCAGCGCCGCGAGGATCGTCTGCACGAACACCATGCCGCACAGCCGGTCTGAGAGATTGAAAGGCGCGTAACAGGCGTCGCCGGTGAGCCTCTGCTGCAGCGCCGGCACCGCTGCGAGGCCCTGGATCATGTCGTCGTACGCGGGCTTGTCCGCATACGGCCCGCCTTCGCCGAAACCCACCGCCGCGCAATAGACGATGTCGGGCTTCACGCGCCTGACGTCCTCGTACGCAAGACCCAGCCGCGCCATCGCCTCGCGGCGGCTGTTGTGGACCACGACGTCGGAGCTTTTGCACAACCCCAGCACGACGTCCCTGCCGCGCGGCTGCTTCAGATCGACGACGATGCTCCGCTTGCCGCGGTTCTCGTGGATGAACTGCGAGGTCATGCCGCGCTCGCGCGACGGGCCGATGCCGCGCCGGCCGTCGCCGCCCGGCGGCTCGACCTTGACCACATCGGCGCCCAGACGCGCGAGGACGCCGGTGGCGTAGGGCCCCAGCAGCATCTGGGTCAGGTCGACCACCCGGATGCCGGCAAGCGGTCCGCTCATCGGATCACTGCGGCTCGATCGCCGCGGCTTTCGCGACCCGGCCCCACTTCGCGATCTCGGCCTTGATGAACGCTGCGAACTGTTCCGGCGTATTCGCCGCGGGCTCGGCGCCTTCGCTTGCGAGCCGTTCGGCCAGATCGGGCTTGGCGAGCGCCTTCACCACTTCCTTATTGAGCCGCAGGACGATCGGCCTGGGCGTGCCGGCGGGCGCGAGCACGCCGAACCACGATCCCGCTTCGTAGCCGGGATAGCCCATCTCCGCGACGGTCGGCAGCTCGGGGATCGCTTTCGTGCGCTTCAGGCTGCCGACGGCAAGACCTTTCAGCCGTCCCGCTTTGATGTGCGGCAGAGTCGGCGGCATCGTGCCCCACGACACCTGGATATGTCCCGCCACGAGGTCGGTCAGCGCCTGGCCCGTGCCCTTGTAAGGCACGTGGGTGAGATCGATCTTCGCCATCACTTCGAGCAGCGCCATCGCGAGGTGCGTCGCGTTGCCGGTGCCGGCCGAGCCGTAGTTGATCGGCCGCTTCTTCGAGCGCGCGAGCGCGATGAAGTCCTGGAAGTTGGACACGCCGAGCGAAGGATGCGCCGCGAGGATGTACGGGACGATCGTCGCGAGGCTGATCGGCGCGAAGTCCTTGACCGGATCGTACGGCAGCTTGCGATAGAGGTTCGGGTTGATCGTGAGCGCGCTCGACGTCATGATCAGCGTGTAGCCGTCGGGCACCGCACGCGCCGCAAGCTCGTTGCCGATATTGGCGTTGGCGCCGGGACGGTTGTCGACGACGACCGTCGTGCCCAGCCCCTCGCTCATGCTGTGCGCCACGGCGCGCGCGACCAGATCGGTGCCGCCGCCCGGCGCGAAAGGCACGAGCATGCGTATGGGTTTTGTCGGGTATTGCTGCGCGAGCGCGCCCGCGGACATGAATGCGCCGCAGAACACGGCGGCTGTACGTATCGACATCATCTTTCTCCTCGGTTTTTCTTGAACGCTTCGAAAAGCGCTCCCACATCTCCGACGCTCTCCAGGCCCTGCACCACCTCGACCACGCGCGACGCCTGTGCCGGCGATCCGTAGTGCGCGAACAGCGACCGGAACTTCTCTTCCACTTCCGCGGCGCTCAGCGGGCTCTTGTCGTGACCTTTCGGATAGCGCACGTCGTTCGCGATCTTCGCGCCGTCCCTCGTCACGATCTCGATATGCGAAGGCGACGCTTCGGGATGCCGGGCGGTGAGCGCCGGATCTTCGGCGACCCTGATGCGCCCCATCAACGCCGTGACGCGCGGCTCGCGCAGCGCCTCCGGAACGAACGACGACTCGTCCACGCGCCCGTCGATCAGCGCACGCGCGACCACGTACGGCAGGCTGTGATCGGCGGTCTCGGCGGTCTGCGGCGCCCAGCGCGAAGGCGCGTGCGCCATCAGGGCGAACGCGGTCTTGTGCGTGGCCACGCGCACCTCTTCGATGTCTTCGACACGGACGCGATCGCGCAACGCTAGCGCGTTCCACACCGCCGACTGGCCGTGATAGCAGATCGGGAAACACTTGATGTGCGTACGCTCGATGCGGGTCGCGACGCCGGGTTTCACCGGCCACTCGAACTGGCCGACCGCGTCCCACAGGCCGTGCTTGCCTTCGATCGCCTGCTCCGGACCGGTGAATCCGGACTGCGCCAGCAGCGCGGCGAATACGCCGTTGCGCGACGCATTCGCCGCCGCACACCCTTTCCAGCTCGACAGCTCGCCGTGGCGCGTCTGGTACATGGCCATGTTGGGCACCAGCGCGAGCGCCAGCGCGTGTCCTGCGCGCGCTTCGTCCAGTGCGAGCAGCCGCGCCGCGGCCAGCGCAGCGGCGACGACGCCGTAGACCGGCTGGTCCCAGCCCTGCGAATTGAGGTCGATGCCGTCGCAGCACGCGCAATACACTTCGTATGCGACGGCGATCGCGGCAATCAGCGAGCGCCCGTCCCTCTGCCCGAGCTCGCTCGCCGCGAGCGCCGCGGCGATCACGTCGCTCGGGTGCCCGCCGCTCTTCACACGATACATGTCGGACAGGTCGAGCACGCGCAGCGCGACGCCGTTCGCGAACGCCGCCATCTCGGGCGCGACCTCTCGCGAGCTGCCGAGGATCGTCGCGTTGACGTCCATGCGATAGCGTTCGGCGAGCGTGCGCGCGGCCATCGTCACCGGGTGTGCGTAGGCGGCCGCGATGCACCCAAGCGTATCGAGGAGCCTCGACTTGCACGCCGCGACGGTCGCGGGCGCGAGGTCCTCGTAACGCGTTCGAAGCGCGTAGCGGACGAGCTTGCGCGAGGTCTCGTCCATCAGCGCTTCGCCAGCGCCTCGAGCACCGCGCCGCAATCCGACAGCTCGTCCACCTTCCACAGCACCTTCAGCGCCGAGTGCACCTGCGTGCCCGCGAGCAGCCGTCCGGCGAGCGCGCGGAACTTGGTTTCGACCTCGGCGTCGCTCATCGGGTTGCGCACGTGCCCGCGCGGGTAATCGACCGCCGCGGATTTCACCTCGCCGCGCCGCGTGCGGATGTCGATGCGGCACGGAATTTCCGCCGAGAAGCGCTTCGTGAACGCCGGATCCTCGACCACGCGCACCTTGTCGGCGAGCGCGTGCACCTTCGCGTCCTTGAGGCGCGCCTCGGAGAAGATCTCGTCGCTGAACTTGCCGTCGATCAGCACCGCGGCGACGATGAACGGCAGGCTGTGGTCGGCGCTCTCGCGCGTGGTCGGGTGCCATTTCTCGGGCTCGCTGCCGATCTCGTGCCACGCGAACCAGTAGGTGTTGATCGTGACCGACTCGATCTCGTCGGCCTGCACCTGGCGAGAGAGCTGGAGCGCCAGGGTGATCGGCGCCTGCGAGTGATACTCGGACAGGAAGAACTTGATGTTCGACTGAGTCACGCCGAAGTCGCCGCCCGGTTGCGCCAGGGGTCCGAGCTCGAAGCGGCCGGTGAGCTCGCGCAGTCCGTGCGAGCCTTCGATCGCGTTTTCCGGGCCGGTCATGCCCTGCTCGGCCAGCAGCGCCGCGAACACGCCGTTGCGCGCGGCGTTGCCCGCCGCGACGCCTTTCCACATCGACAGGTCGCCGCGGCGTGTCGCATGCAGCGCGATGTTGGGCGTGATCGCAAGCGCGACCGCCTGCCCGAGCTTCCTTGCGTCGAGGCCGAGCAGCTTGCCGGCGCCGACCGCGCTCGCGACGGCCGTATACAGCACGTGGTCCATGCCGCGGTCGCGCATGCAGAAGCCCTTGAAGAACGCGTAGTAGATCTCGTAGGCGAGCGCGATGGCGGTGATCAGCGCCTTGCCGTCGCGCTTGCGCGCCTCGGCGATCGCGAGCATGGGCGCGATGACGTCGCTCGGATGCCCGCCCCCGCCCGGCAGCGTGTCGTTGCCGTCGAGATAGCGCACCATCACGCCGTTAGCGAACGTCGCGAGCTCGGGCAGCGTGCGATGGTTCGTGCCGAGGATGCGCGCACCCTCTCTCGCTTCCACGCGCGACGCGATGTTGCGCGCGATGACGCAAGGCTCGTCCCCGTAGGCGCCGAGACCGCAGCCGAGCGCGTCGATCATGCGGCGGCGCGCTTCGTGCACCGCTTCAGGCGGCAACGCCGGATATTCCAACGTGGCCGCATATTGCGCGATTTTTTCTATCGTTTTATCCATCGTTTTCCTCCGCGTCCTCCGCGGTAAACGCTTTTGAAGGCGTGGTGCGTTACCACGCAACCTTCGCTACTCGGGGCGGATGCCGGCCGTTTTCGCGAGCTTCACGTTCTGCTCGACCTCGCGCCGGATCATCTCGGTGAACTGCTCGGGCGTATTGGTGTCGGTCTCCAGCCCCTGCTTGAAGAACGCCGCTTTCATCTCCGGCGTGTTCACCGCTTTCACGATCGCGGCGTTGAGCCGGTTCACGATGTCGCGCGGCATCCCGCCGGGTCCTATCACGCCGTACCAGCCGGTGCGGTCGTACCCGCGCACGCCGCCTTCGTTCAGGGTCGGCATGTTGGGCATCAGCGCCGAGCGCTTCGCCGTGCTCATCGCGATCGCGCGCAGACGTCCCGCGTCGAGCAGCGACTGTGCGGAGGTGACGCTCGCGAACACGAAATCGGCCTCGCCCGACGCGACGCCGACGACCGCCTGCGACACGCCCTTGTAAGGCACGTGGACGGTCTTCACGTTGGCGAGCGAGTTCATGAGCTCGGCGGCCATGTGCGCGGAGCTGCCGATGCCGGAGGTCGCGTAATTGAGCTTGCCGGGCTGCGCGCGCGCGACCGCGATCAGCTCCCTGATGTTCTTCGCCGGCACCGACGGGTGCACCACCAGCACGAACGCCCCGCTCACCACGAGCGAGATCGGCGAGAAGTCCTTCGGCAGTTGATACGAGAGCTTCTGCCGCATGGCGGGCTGGATGCTGTCCGCCGCCGCCATCATCAGCAGGGTGTAGCCGTCGGGCGGCGCTTTGGCCACGGTCTCGGTCGCGATGATGCCGCCGGAGCCGGGCCGGTTCTCCACGACGACCGGCTGTCCGAGGCTCTTCGACAGCTCGGTCGCGACCATGCGTGCGGCGGTATCGGTGCCGCCGCCGGCCGCGAAGCCGACGAGGATACGCACCGGTTTGACGGGATAGTGCTGCGCCGATACCGCCGGCGAGAACCCGAACGCGATGCAAGCAGCGAACGCAGCCGTCATTCCCGCGCGGGCGGGAATCCGTTTGGTTTTTTGATACTTAGTCATGCTCCTCCATTGGACCTTCGTTTACGTACGGCAGCACGTCGTTCACGAGGCGCTCGAACTGCTCGCCTTCGCGATCCGCCGTCGACAGCCGCAGGGTGATGCGATTGATGCCGCTGCCGCGGAACGCGCGCAGCTTCCGCACGCATTCGCGCGCCGAGCCGTACGCGAGCCAGCTTTGCAGCCGCTCCTCGGTGTAGTTCGCCGAGTAGTAGCGATCGAGGAACGCTTTCGCGCCGTGCAGCGCGCGGTCGCGGTCCTCGTCGATGTAGATGTGGTGATAAAAGCAGTTGTCGAAGTGCGAGGTGTCCCGCCCGTTCTCTTTCGCGACGGCGAGGATCCGGTTCCACGAATCGCGCAGGGCCGCGGGGCTCGCGCTGTGCGTCATCCAGCCGTCGGCGAGGCGCCCGCACTGTTTGAGCGCGTAGTCGGAGCCGCCGCTGGCTGCGTCCGCCGCGCCGCTCGACAACCGCGTCGCGTTGGTCGCGGTCCAGATCGGACACTCGGGGTTCGCGGGCTTCGGCTCGAGCACGATGTCGGCGAAGTCGTGGAACGATCCCTTGAAAGGCGAGCCGTCGTTCTTCCACAAGTGCTTCAGCACCCGGATGTGCTCGTACATGCGCTTGCGCCGCTCTTCGGGCGGCACACCCAGCGCGCGCGATTCGGCGCTCCACAGCGCTTCCCCGCCCCCGCCGGCCGCCACGATCAGGCGCGTACGGCCGTTCGCGAGCTGGTCGATGCTCGCCCACTCGTAGGCGAAGACGAGCGGGTTGCGCAGCGCGAACGAGCCCATCGCCGCCGGCCCGAGCAGCACGCGCCCGGTGCGGCCCGCGATCGCGGCGAGCAGCGGAATCGCGTCGAGCCTGCGATTGACGAACAGCGCATCGCCGACCCACACCGAATCGAACAATGGGTTCGCCTCGACCTTGTCCGCGAGATCGAGGAGCTGCTTCGGCGTGCGCGTGCCGAGCACGACGCCGCGATTGGACAGCGTGATCCCGAACTTCAGGCGTTCGCTCATCGGCCCGCCACTCAGACGTCCATCGTGCTCTGGGCGAACACGTCTTCGAGCGGGATCACGCGCGGCGTCAGGCCCTGCTCGTGCGAGTAACGGGCCGCGGTCTCGAGCACCGCGCGGTTGGCTTTCACGCCGTGCTGCACGAGCGGCGTCTTCATCGCCTCGTACGCTTCGCGCGAGATGAGCCCCGCGTCGCGGTGGTATTCGGCGTGCTCGAGGCGCTGCTGATTGGCGAGCTCGTTCGCCTGCGCGAACGCCTTGTAGAGATTGAGCACCACCCACGGATGCCGGTCGACGACGCTCTTGCGCACCGCCATGCCGTGGTTGATCGGGAAGAGCCCGGTCTTGCCGTAATAGCGCTCGCCTTCCGCCACGGGGTCGCGGAACAGCGGCTCGATGTCCGGATGGTTCCAGAGGTCGGCTCGGCTGCGGTCGATGAGGTTGCGGTCGACGAAATACAGCAGCGTCGCGTCGAGCTCGCCCGACAGCATCATGCTGCCGATGTTCTTCTCCTGCGGGATGCGGTGGACCGTGACGCCGGGCGGCGGCTGGAAACCGGTGGAGCCGCCGTGACTTTGCGCCGGCGCGCGCTCCATGAAGAACTCCATGTCCGAAGGCTGCACCCCGAAATCGTGCTGGAGGATGCCGCGCGACCACACCGCGGCGGTCTGCTGGTATTCGGGCACGCCGACGCGCTTGCCTTTCATGTCTTCCGGCGAGTCGATACGCGCGCCCTTGCGCACCAGGATCCAGTTCTGGAAGAAGTGGCGCGTGGTGAAGATCGGCAGGCCCACGTAGCGATCGTCGCCGCGCGCTTTCGCCATCGACAGCGACGAGAACGACAGCTCCGAGACGTCGAAGTCGGCGAACTTGAGCTGCCTCCAGAACATCTCCGACGGATGCAGCGCGGTCGGAACGAGATCGATACCGTCGGGCTTGACCGTACCGTCGAAGATCGGCCGCGTGCGCGGGTTGACCGTCATCGCGATGCTGAGCTGCAGGTTCATGTGTCTACTCCTGCGCGACGCCTGAGCCTGGCGGCAGCGAAGCCGAAGGACGAGCACCGAGCCATGGCAATTTCCCGCGGTAATCCCGCTCGAATGCGGCGATCGCATCGACGTGCTTCAACGTGAGCCCGATCTCGTCGAGCCCTTCGAGGAGCAGCGTCTTCCACGTGGGTGCGATGTCGAAGCCGTAGACCGCGCCGTCGGGACCGGTCACCTGCTGTCGAGCGAGATCGATGGCGACGCGCGCGCCGGGCTGCGCTTCGAGCTGACTGCACAATGCGCGCACCGCGTCGTCCGGCAGGGCCACCGGCAGCACGCCGTTCTGCACGCAGTTGCCGCGGAAGATATCGGCGAAGCCCGTCGCGATGACCGCGCGCATGCCGTGATCGCGGATGGCATACACCGCGCCTTCGCGCGTCGAGCCGCAGCCGAAGTTGGCTCCGGACACGAGCACTTCGGCGTCGCGATAGGCCAGGCGATTCAGCACGAACTCCGGCATCTCGCGTCCCTCGCCGTCGAAGCGCTTGTCGTGGAACAGGAAGTTGCCGTAGCCCGCGGACAGCGGCTTGCGCAGGAAACGGTGCGGGATGATCTCGTCGGTGTCGACGTCGGCGTGGTAATAGGGCGCTGCGACCGCGGTGAGCGTGGTGAACGGTTCCATCTCAGCCTCCGACCAGGTCGCGCACGTCCGCGAGCCGTCCCGTAACCGCCGCGGCCGCCGCGGTCGCGGGGCTGACGAGATGGGTGCGGCTCCCCTTGCCTTGCCGGCCTTCCATGTTGCGGTTGGAGGTCGACGCGCAGCGCTCGCCCGACGGCACGAGATCGCCGTTCGCGCCGGTGCACATCGAACAGCCGGGGTCGCGCCATTCGAAGCCCGCGGCGAGAAAGACCTCGTGCAGGCCTTCGGCTTCCGCGTCCCGCTTCACGCTCATCGAGCCCGGCACGACGATGGCGGGAATGCGCGCCTTGCGACCGCGCGCCACCTCGGCGGCTGCGCGCAGGTCGTCGAGCCGCGCGTTGGTGCACGAGCCGATGAAGACTCGGTGGATCGCGATGTCGCGCAAGGGCGTGCCCGGCGCCAGGTCCATGTAGCGCAGCGCATGCTCGGCACGCGCACGACGCGGTGCATCGTCGATGTCGCGCGGGTCGGGCACGCGGCCGGCGATCGCGCACGCTTCGTCCTGCGAAGTGCCCCACGTCGCCATGGGCGGCACGTCGGCGCCGTTCAGGCGCACTTCGGCGTCGAAGACCGCGGCCTCGTCGCTCTTCATCGTCTGCCAGAACGCGAGCGCGCGATCCCACGACGCCGCGTCGGGCGCGTAAGGCTTGCCGCGCAGGTATTCGAACGTCTTGTCGTCGGGCGCGATCATCCCTGCACGCGCGCCGGCTTCGATGGTGAGGTTGCACAGCGTCATGCGCCCTTCCATCGCCATCGCGTCCACCGCGCTGCCGGCGTATTCGATCGCGCTGCCCGCGCCGCCCGCCATGCCGATCTTCGCGATGATCGCGAGCGCGAGGTCCTTGGCGCTCACGCCTTTTCCAAGCTCGCCGTCGATCGTGATGCGCATCGCCCGCGGCGTGCGCACCCACAAGGTCTGGGTCGCCAGAACGTGCTTCACCTGCGACGCGCCGATGCCGAACGCGAACGCCCCGAACGCGCCGTTGGTGCAGGTGTGCGAATCCGAGCCGACGATGACCATGCCCGGCTGCGCCATGCCCAGCTCGGGGGCGACGACGTGCATGATCCCCTGCTGGGGATGGTCCATGCCGAAATGGACGATGCCGGTGCGCCGGGCGTTCTCGGCGAGGCGCTCGACCATGGCGCGCGCTTCGGCGTCCGCGATGCCCGCCGAACCGCGCTCGCGGTTCAAAGTGGGCACATAGTGATCGGCGACGCCGACCGTCTGCATCGGCCGCGCGACGCTGCGGCCTTCGCGCTTCAAGCCGTCGAACGCGTAGAACGGTCCTTCGTGGACGACGTTGGTGTCGATATAGAGCAGGCGCTCGCCGTCTTCGCGCGTGGCGATCGTGTGCAGGTCGACGATTTTCGCGAGCAGGGTGGCGGTCACTATTCCTCGACGTATCCGGTCTTGCGGCGCCGATCGAGCCACCAGCCGTACTGCACCGGCAGCGACTTGAACTGCTCGTCCTGTCCGAGCGCGCGCGCCGCATGCGCCGGCCAGAACGGGTTGTAGAGGATCTCGCGGCCGACCGCGATCAGGTCCGCCTGCTCCTTCGCGAGGATCTCCTCGGCCTGCCTGGCGTGGACGATGAGTCCCACGGCCATCGTCGCAACGCCCGCGTCTTTCTTCACGCGCTCGGCATACGGCACCTGGAAACCGAGCTTGGGCGCGACGCGGCTCGCGGTGGGCGAACGGATCGCGATGCCGCTCGCCGAGCAGTCGACGACGTCGACGCCGCGCGCTTTCAGCTCCCGCGCGAGCACCACCGTGTCGTCGAGCGTCCACCCGCCCTCGTCGACCGCGGAGACGCGAAAGAACAGCGGCTTGTGCTCGGGCCACACCTTGCGCACCGCTTCGACGATCTCGAGCGGAAAGCGCATGCGGTTGGCGAGGCTGCCGCCGTAGGCGTCCTCGCGTTTGTTGGACGCGGGCGAGAGAAATTCGTGGAGGAGATAGCCGTGAGCGCCGTGCACTTCGAGGATGTCGAAGCCCGCGCGGTCGGCGCGTTGCGCGGCCCTCACCCAGTTGTCCCTGACTTCGTCGATGTCGGCGCGCGTCATCGCGCGCGGCAGCGGCCAGCCTGCGAGATACTCGACCGCGCTCGGACCGATCACCTCCCAGTGCTGCTCTCCTTCGACGGGTACGCTGCGATCGAGCGCGCCGAAGCCGTCCCACGGCTTGTACGTCCCCGCCTTCCTGCCCGCGTGATTGAGCTGCATCGCGGGCACCGAGCCCTGCTCGCGGATGAAGGTCGCGATGCGGCGCAGAGGCTCGATGTGCTCGTCTTTCCAGATGCCCATGTCGCCCACCGTCCCGAGGCCCCTGCGCTCGACCTTGGTCGCCTCGGTGAACACGATGCCTGCGCCGCCCATCGCGAACTTCGCGAAGTGAGCGAAATGAAAATCGGTGACGAATCCGTCTTTGGCGGAGTACTGCGCCATCGGGGAGACGACGATGCGATTGCGCAGCTTCACGCCGCGTATCTCCATCGGCGTGAAGAGCCGGGACTTCGAGTCTTGCATTGGGGACCGTTGCTTGTTGGCGTTGCTTGTTGAGTGCGCGTTCAATATACTGAACGGCGTTCACATTACGATAACGACCAACGGAGAGGGCGTCAACGTCGCCGCCAAATCGGCGGCGACGTCGACGCAGATGCGGCCGTTGAAGCGCCGGCCGCAAGGCGCGTCAACGCCCGCCGTTGGTCGTCCCCGCGCAGGCGGGGACCCATTTTGACGTTGAAGGCCAAAAAATAGATTCCCGATCCCTTTCCGCTACCGCGGGTCGGGAATGACGAGCTGATTCGGAGGATCCACTACCCATGTTGAACCGTATCGCAGTCGTCGGCGCGGGCGCCGTCGGCGGCTACATCGCCGGCAAGCTCGCGGCGGCGGGCCGCGACGTCGTCGCGATCGACACCTGGATCGCGCACATCGAGCGCATCCGCAGCGCAGGCCTCACGCTGAAAGAGCCCGGCGGCGCAGCCAATGCGCGCCTCGAAGCACTGCACATCTCCGACGTGCAGTCGCTGGTCCGCAAGCCCGTCGACGTCGCGCTCATCTGCACCAAGTCGTACGACACCGCGTGGGCGGCGAAGATGATCGAGCCGTATCTCGCGCCGGAAGGCTGCGCCGTCTCCATCCAGAACAGCCTCAACGAAGAGCAGATCGCCGGCGTCGTCGGCTGGGAGCGCACGCTGGGCTGCATCGCGAGCACGATCAGCGTGGTGGCCACCGGTCCCGGCGAGATCACGCGGGTGCGCACGCCCGGCGGATCGACGTATACCGTGTTCCGCGTCGGTGAAGCGCACGGGCGCGTGACGCCGCGCGCGACCTCCATCGCCGAGCTGCTCTCCAACGTCGACAGCTCCAAGGTGACGACCAACCTGTGGGGCGAGCGCTGGGCGAAGCTCACCACCAACTCGATGCACCACGGCATCCTCGGCTCGGCCGGCATCAGCGATCATGACCTCATGAAGAACACCGCGACGCGCCGGCTCGCCATCCGCTGCGCGGGCGAGGCGATCCGCGTGGCCCAGGCGCTCGGCCATCCGCTCGAGCCTATCCTGCGCATGCCCGCGTCGCTCTGGCTCGCGGCGGCACGCAACGAGAAGCCCGCGCTCGCGGAGCTCGAAGCGGGCTGGATCAAGTGGATGGAGCGCTCCAAAGAGCCGCATTACGGCTCGATCGGACAGGACCTCTCCAAAGGCCGCCGCACCGAGATCGATTACGTCTGCGGTTACGTCGCGGCCAAGGGCGAGAGCGTCGGCGTGCCCGCGCCGACCCAGGACGCGCTCTACCGGATCGTCAAGCGCGTCGAGCGCGGCGAGATCGCGCAGAGCATGGACAACATCGCGTCGCTGCTGGCGACGGTCGACGTGGCGCAGGCGCCTTCGCCTGCAGCCGGGAGTTAGAACGCATGGGCAAGCACATCGTCTT
This sequence comes from Burkholderiales bacterium, assembly GCA_036262035.1. Classification (NCBI taxonomy): domain Bacteria; kingdom Pseudomonadati; phylum Pseudomonadota; class Betaproteobacteria; order Burkholderiales; species Burkholderiales bacterium. The sequence continues at coordinate 373,083 of DATAJS010000009.1, forward strand.
CATCGGCGCCGGCGCGGTCGGCGGTTACGTCGGCGGCCATCTCGCGCGGGTCGGCGAGAACGTGACGCTGGTCGATCCCTGGCCCGAGCACGTGCGCGCCATGCGCGAGCACGGCCTGCACCTCGGCGGCTCGCAGGGCGAGCACGTCGTGAAAGTGAACGCGATCGACCTCTCGGACGTGCAGAGCTTCGTGCGGAAGCCGGTCGACGTCGCGGTGATCTGCACCAAGTCGTACGACACCGAATGGTCGGCGATGATGATCGGGCAATACCTGTCACCCGAAGGCTATTGCGTGTCGATGCAGAACGGCATCAACGAGGAGCGCATCGCGCGCGCGGTGGGCTGGGGCCGCACGGTGGGCTGCACCGTGAGCACGATCAGCGTCAACGCCTACCAGCCGGGACACATCAAGCGCTACCAGATGCCGAGCAGCCAGACCAACCACGCGGTGTTCCGCGTCGGCGAAGTGCACGGTATCGTGACCGAGCGTGTGACCGAGCTCGCGAGGATCTTCGGCGGCGTCGACGCCGCGAAAGTGACGACCAATCTCTGGGGCGAGCGCTGGACCAAGCTCAGCGCGAACACCATCACCCACGGCCTCCTCGGCGCGACCGGCCTCGACAATACGCACGTGCTCGTGCACCGCTGCCACATCCATCGTCTCGGGGTGAAGCTCGGCGCCGAAGCGGTCGCCGTGGGACGCGCGCAGGGTTACGAGCTGGGCACGATCCTCGGCATCTCGCCCGACGACTGGTATGCCGCCGGTTTGAAGGAAGACGCCGCCGCGATCAAACGCGTGCAGGACGGACTGACCGCGTGGATGGCGACGCTGCTCGAGCCTTCGCATTCGTCCGTCGGACGCGACGTGCAGCGCGGCCGGCGCTCCGAGATCGATTTCACCAATGGTCTCGTCGCCGACAAAGGGCGCGAGGCCGGCGTGCGCGCGCCGACGCACGAAGCGGTGACCGAGCTGGTGCGCCGCATCGACCGCGGCGAGCTCAAGCCCGATCCTGCCAACGTCGACGGCATCCCGGCGTGAGCGCGCCTGCGGTCACGCAGACGCTCGCGCGCTTCCTCACGCACGCGCGCGAAACCGAATTTCCCGCCGACGCGGTCCACGAAGCCAAGCGCGCGTTCCTGCACTGGATAGGCTGCGCGATCGGCGGCGCGGGCAATGGGGTCATCGACCGCTCGCTGGCGACGTTCTCGCCGTTCGCAGGCCCTGAGCAGGCGACGGTGGTCGGCCGGCCCGAGCGCACCGACGCCCTCCTCGCCACCTTTCTCAACGCGATGGCGGCGGATGTGCTCGGGTTTTCGGATACCCATCTCAGAACCGTGCTGCACCCCGGAGGCGTTGTCGGTCCCGCGGTCACCGCGCTGGCCGAACGGCAGCGCGTCAGCGGGAACGAAGCGCTGCGTGCTTTCCTGGCGGGTGTCGAAGTGGCGTGCCGCATCGGCGTGGGCGTCTACGACTGGCATTACGGGCGCGGCTGGCACATCACCGGCAGCGTCGGCACGTTCGGCGCCGCCGCGGCGGCGGGCGTGCTGCTTAAGCTCGACGAGACGCGCATGGCGTGGGCGTTGAGCATGGCCGCGACGCACGCGACCGGACTGCGCGAGCTCTTCGGCAGCATGGGCAAGAGCCTGCACGCGGCGCGCGCGGCGCAGAACGGACTGGCGTCGGCGCTGCTCGCGGCGAACGACTTCACGAGCTCGACGACCGGCATCGAAGGCCGGCGCGGGTTCGCGCACGTGCTCGGCGACAAGCCCGATCTCGAGGCGATGGTCGATGGACTGGGCACTCGCTTCGAGATCCTGTCCAACACCTACAAGCCCTTTCCATGCGGCGTGGTGATCCACCCGGTGATCGACGGCTGCATCCAATTGAGCGAGCAGGTGCGCGGCTCCGAGGTGAAGCGGGTTGCGTTGCAGGTGAATCCGCTGGTGCTGGAGCTGTGCGGCCGGCGCGAGCCGAAGACGACTGCGCAGGCGAAGCTGTCGGTCTTCCATTCGGCGGCCGCGGCGCTGACCAAGGGCCGCGTTACGGAAGTCGAATATTCCGAAGCTTCGATCCGCGATCCCGCGCTCGCCTCGCTCGCCGCACGCTGCGCAGCCACGCCCTCGCCTTCGATCCGTGAAGACGAAGCGCGCATCACCGTCGAGCTCGCCGACGGCCGCGCGCACGATTGCCACGTCGAGCATGCCGTCGGCAGCGAAGCGCGCCCGATGTCCGACGCCGATCTCGAGCGCAAATTCCGCGGCCTGGCCGAGCCGGTGCTTGCCAACGAGCGTATCGATCGATTGATCGACGGCTGCTGGAACATCGAAAAGCTCGACGACGTCGGAGCGCTGATCCGGCAAGCAGCACCCCAATAAACCCACCCCCACCCTAACCCTCCCCCTGAGGGGGAGGGAATTTTCTTGGCAAGTTCCACCTCAGTATCAGGAGAAAAGCTTGGAAAACGACAAGATCACCCAAGGCCGCCAGATCCGCCGCGAAGTCCTCGGCGATGCCTACGTCGACGCCGCGGCGAAGACCACCAACGACTTCAACCGCCCGTTCCAGGAGCTGATCCAGGAATACGTGTGGGGCACGCTGTGGGCGCGGCCGGGCATCGACCGCCGCACCCGCGCGATGATCAACCTCGGCATGCTCACCGCCATGGGACGCACCGAGGAAGTGAAGATCTATCTCAAGGCCGGCCCCAATATCGGCCTGACGCGCGACGACGTGCGCGAGGTACTGATGCAGACCGCGATCTACTGCGGCATCCCCGCCGCGCTCGACAGCTTCCGCGCCGCGCAGGAAGTGTTCAACGAGCAGGACCGCACGGCCACGTAGGGTGCGTCAGCCGGCAGGCGTAACGCGCCGCGCCGCGCTCTGCAGCCAAGTAAACTCCGGTTTTTCAGGGGCTTTACGATGGCTGCAGCGATCTCACCCGAGCTGATGGACCAAACGCGGCAATCCGTGGCGCAGATGTCCGCGGATGAGCTGCAACGCCTTCAGGTACTCTGCGGCGAGGACCAGGAGGAGCTCACCGCCTTCGCGCTGGCCTTCCTCTCCGAGCGTTCTCCCGACGCGGCGGGCGTCGCGCTCTACGCGCACGTGGTGCTGATGGAGGCGTTCCGGCACAGCAACGCGCGATTTCGCACGATCGAGGAGGACGAGATCCTGCGCGCGTGGGAGGACAACGCCGAATTCGTGGACGCCTTGCAGGAGGCCGGCTACGGCCGCCAGCCTTTCCGGGTGCAGCCCGAGAAGCACGCCGAGCCCGCGGCGTTGCAGTACGCGCTGGACGCGCTGACCGAGGACGACGAAGACGACCCTGTCGACATCGACGACGACGAGTTCTGGCATGCGTTCAGGGTGCTGAAGACGGTCATCGACTGCATGCACGACGCCCGGCGCACCGGATGATCGAGCGGAGCGTCGAGTGACGCTGTTCTTCGATCTGTTCGACTATCTGGCGCTGATATTGCGCGCCTTCGCGCTGATCGCTCAGACGGTAACCCTCGGCAGCGTCGCGTTTCTCTGCCTGATCGCGCAGCGCTTGCAGGCCGACGGCATCGCCGGGGCGGACACCGTGCAGCGAGGCGCGGTTCGAATCCTGCGCATCGCCGGCAGCGCGATCGCGGTCTTCGCGCTGCTGCGCGTCGCGCTGCAGGTGGCCGGGCTGGTCGGAACCGGAATTCCGCTGGACCGCGCGTTGGGCGCCGGATCGGTCATCGCGTGGTCGCTGCAGGCCGCTTGCGGCGCGGCGCTCGCGGTTCGCGCTCGCCGCGTCGATGCGTCGACCCTTGTTTTCGCGCTTGCCGTGCTCGCCTGCGGGATCGCGACGAGCCACGCGGCCGGCCGCATCGAAGACCGTGGCTGGCTGCTCGCCGCGACGGTCCTGCACCAGGCGGGCGCCGCCGTCTGGATCGGCGGCTTGCCGGCGCTGCTCGTCGCGCTTGCGACGGTCACCGATCGGCGCGCCCTCGCCTTCGTCGGCCGCCGTTATTCGGCGATGGCGCTCGCCGGTGTCGTCGCCCTGCTGACCGGCGCCGGCTTCTTCGCCGTGAAATACATCGGCTCCGGCGCAGCGATGTACGGCACCGCGTACGGCTTCATGACCGGCGCCAAGGTGGCGCTGTTCCTGATGCTCGCGTTCCTGGGCGCGGGCAACTTCTTCCTGGTGCGGCGGCTCAACCGCGACCCGGCGACGCCGATCTTCCGCTTTCGACGTTTCGTCGAGGCGGAGCTCGGGCTGGCGCTCGCCGCCCTCGCCGCCGCCGCGTCGCTGACGTCGGTGCCGCCCGCGGTCGACCTGACTGCCGATCGCGTCACCTGGGAGGAGATCGCCGAGCGCAACTGGCCGCCCCGACCGGCGTGGACCAGTCCGGCGCACGATCAGCTCGCCATCTCGAAGCTGCGGGACGAGCTGGAGAGCCGCGGCGCGGACGAGCGCGCGCTGGCGTTCGTGCCCGGCTCGGGCGTGCGCGTCACCTACAACGAAGCCGACAAGCTCTGGTCGCAGTTCAACCACAACTGGGCCGGCGTGTTCCTGTTGATCGGCGCGCTGCTCGCGCTCGGCACCCATGCGGGCCTGCGCTGGGCGCGAAACTGGCCGCTGGTGTTCATCGGGCTGGCCGTCTTCCTGTTCCTGCGCTCCGACGCCGATGCGTGGCCGGCGGGCGACATCGGCTTCTGGGAGAGCTTCCGCGACCCCGAGATCCTCCAGCACCGCGCGCTGCTGCCGCTGATCGTCGCCATCGGCTGGTTCGAGCGCAACGTGCAGACCGGCCGCTACGACGTGCGCCCGTCAGGCTACGTGTTCCCTCTGCTCTGCCTGCTCGGCGGTCTGGTGCTGCTCACGCACAGCCACACCCTCGACGACACCAGGGAAGTGCTGCTGATCGAGATGAGCCACTCGATCATGGCGCTGCTCGCGCTCGCGACGGGCGCCGCGCGGTGGCTGGAGCTTCGGAGCGAGGACCTCGGGGTGAGACGGGTCGCCGCGTGGATCTGGCCGATCGGGCTGGCGCTGATCGGGGTGGTGCTGATCGGGTATCGGGAGATGTGAGACCGCCGCGGTGGGCGACAGCCTGTAGGGAGTGCTGGATACCTGCTGCCGCCGCCCTATGGCATTTTGCGCTTCTGCCGTTAATGCGCCCGATGGACGTTCTGGAAGACCTTTGTCGCGACTGTCGGAGCCTGTCTTCGCAGGAAGAAGCGATCCCGCATCGCCGGCTTCGGCTCGCCTCGGCCGTGTTCGGCGCAGCGAGCGTGCGGGAGACCTACGTCTGCCGTGCCTGCCCGGCCGCGCCGCAGCGGCTGGTGCCGGACGATGCGAGCCGTCCGACCGTGTGGCTCGCAATCGCCTAGCCGAACGCCGGCACGATCTCCCGCGCGAAGCGCCGCAGGCTCTCCCGCGAATTCCCGCCGAAGTTGGCGAGCACGTAAGTCACCCCCACCTTTCGCAGCGCTTCGAGCTTCCGCACGATCTCGTCCGGCGTGCCGCAGAGCGCCGCCTCGTTGCCTGCGTCGCTGTGGCTGTACGCGAGGATGTGCGAGCCGCCGTCTCGATCGGGCGCGCGGGAGACCTCGATGGTGCGGCGGCGGACCGCGCCGGCGCGCGCGAGCGCGGCCCGGCGATCGGACTCGTCGCTCGCGACGTAGGCATCGCGCGCGACCGCGACGCTCATCGGATCGAACGCGCGGCCGGCGGCTTCGACCTCGGCCTTGTATAGCGCGACACGCTCGCCGATCGCCTCGACCGAAGCGAACTGATCGAGCAGGAGGCTCGCGCCTCGCGCCACCACACGCCGGATCGACGCCGCGCTGCCGGCCGCCATCCAGAGCGCAGGCGCGCGCGCCGGCTTCGGCTCGACGACGATGTCCTTGAAGTCCCAGTAGCGGCCGCGAAACGAGAACCGCCGGGAAGAGCTCCAGGCCTTCATCATCACCTCGAGCGCTTCGTCGAACCGCGCTTCGGCCTCTTCCATCGGTACCGAGAAGCCGTGGAACTCGTTGTAGCGATAGCCCTTGCCGATCCCCAGATCGAGACGGCCGCCCGACAGGAGATCGAGCGTCGCCGCCTGTTCCGCGAGCAGCACCGGGTTGTGCCACGGCAGCACCATGACGGCCGTTCCGACGCGAAGCGAGCGGGTGCGCGCAGCGACCCACGTGAGGAGCTCCAGCGTCGCCGAGATCTGGCCCCAGCCGGTGAAGTGGTGCTCGACGCAGAAGGTGCCGTGATAGCCGAGCGCCTCGGCTTCGACGTTGAAGTCGACGTAGTCGTGGAAACCCCGCCCCGGCGCGGTGGGATCGCTGCCGGTCTGCGCGCCGCCGAAGAGTCCGAATCTCAAGCCGCACCTCGCTCGCAGGGTGTCGGCATACTGTGCCACACTGCGTGATCCACGAGGAGAAGTCATGCGCTTTCGCGCCGTCACGCTGAACATGGAGCAGGACCACAAGCGCTGGGACCTGCGGCGCGAGCTGATCGCCGCACAGCTCTGTCAGTTAAAGCCCGACGTCTTTGCGATGAACGAAGTGTGCATCCCGCGGCAGACCGCGCGCTGGCTGCAATCGGAGCTCAAGGCGCGCACCGGCGCCGATTACGCGCTGGTGCAGCAGACCAAGGTCAACGGGCTCGCGGCAGTCGAGGGCGAAGCGCTGCTCACGCGCTTCCCGATCGTTGAAACCGGCAATCTCGATTACCAGACGCGCGACATGGTCGCGCTCGTCGCGCGCGTGATCGTCGACGAGAAGCCGGTGGACGTCTACGTCACGCACCTCTACCGCTCGCTCGGCGAAGATTCGCTGCGGCTCTACCAGGTCCAGCAACTGCTCGCGTGGATCGACTCTCGTCCCGACGCCGCGGCGCGCATCGTGTGCGGCGACTTCAACGCGCCGCCTCACATGCCCTCCGCGACGCTGATGGCCACCCGCCATACGCCGACTCAGACTGCGCCCACTGCCCCCACGCCGCTCGCAGGCGCGAACGGCGAAGTCTCGCATCCGCACTGGCCGCGCATGAAACATTGCATCGACTACATCTGGACCGCAGGCGCGCTGAAGGTCGTGGAAAGCGGCGTCTGCTTCGATCGGCCGAGCCCGACCGACCCCTCGCTGTGGCCTTCGGACCACGCGGGCGTGTGGGCGGACCTCGAGATCGGCTCGGTCTAACCACGACCGTCATTGCGAGGAGCGATAGCGACGAAGCAATCTCGTTGCGAACGCAAAATGCTTTTCGTGCGCCACGAGATCGCCGCGGCGCCTTCGGCGCCTCGCGATGACGTCAGTGCCCTTTCGCGCCGGGCGTCTTCGCAGCGGTCGGGAAGTACTCGGCCACCGGAATCTCGATCACGCACGGCGACTTCGTCGCGAGCGCGGCGGTCACCGCGTCGGCGATCTCCGAGGGCTTGGTGACGTAATAGCCTTTCGCGCCGTAGACCTCCGCCAGCTTGTCGAAGCGCGGGTTGACGAGGTCGACGCCGACGAAGCGCTCCTGGTAGTTGCGTTTCTGCTGCGCTTTTTCCGCGCCGTGGCAGCTGTTGTTCAGCACGAGCGCGACCAGCGGGATCCCGTGGCGCACCGCGGTGTTGAGCTCCTGCGAGGTATAGAGAAAGCCGCCGTCGCCCTGGATGGAAATCGCGGGACGGTCCGGCCGGCCGATCTTGGTGCCGAGGCCGACGCAATAGCCCATCCCTAAGCCGCCGTGGCCGGCGTAGTTGTGAAACGTCCCCGGCAGCTCGAACGACAGTCGATCGTAGGTAAGCCCCGGCGCGACGCCGGCGTCGAGCGTGACCATGCAGTCTTTCGGCAAAGCCTTGCGCAGCTCCGGATACACGCGCTGAGGCATCATCGGATCGCCTTGCAGCGACTCCTCCTCGGCAAGACGAGCCTTGCGGCGCTTCGCCAGCGCTTCGATATCCGCACGCCACGAGGCGTTGTCTTTCTTCGCAGAGCCCAGCGCTTCGAGCAGTTGCTGCGCGACCGCTTTGGCGTCGCCGACGATGCCGACTTCCACCGCGTGGTTGCGGCCGACTTCCAGCACGTCGATGTCGACCTGGACGATGCGCGTCTGCGGGTTGATGACGCTCGAATCCCAGTGGGTCGAGTGCTGGTTGAGCTTGGAGCCGAGCGCGAGGATCACGTCGGCGCGATGGATCGCTTCCATCGCTTCGGGCGCGCCGCGGTTGCCGGGGATGCCGATATAGAGGGGATGGCTGTTCGGCACCGCGTCGTTGTGGCCGTAGGCGGGAATGAGCGCCATCTCGAGGCGCTCGGCGAGCGCGACGGCCTCATTGGTGGCGTCGCCGTCGACCACGCCGCCGCCCGCGATCAGCACCGGCCGCTCGGCTTTGGACAGGAGCTCGGCCGCGCGCTTCACCGCGTCGCGGTCGCCCTGTATGCGCGCCTGCACCGCGCGATACGCCGACGACGGACGGATGAGGCTGTCGTCGATCGTCTGGTTGTCCATGAGGTCGCGCGGGATGTTGATGAAGACCGGTCCGCGCTTGCCCGACAGGGCGCTGCGGAACGCATCGTGGATGAGCTCGGGAATGCGCTCGGTCTTGTACGCCTGGCGCGACATGGACGTGATCGGCTTGAAGATGTTCACCAGGTCGAACGACTGCGCGCCGTCGCGATCGAGATACTTGCGGTCGACGTCGCCGGCGATGGCGACCACCGGCGCGCGGCCCTTGTACGCGAGCGCGATGCCGGTGGCGAGATTGATCGTCGCCGGTCCCGATGTCGTGAGACACGCCGTCGGCTTGCCCGAAGCGCGCGCGTAGCCGTACGCCATGAAAGCGGCGCCTTCCTCGTGGCGCGTATCGAGGAAGCGCACGTCTTCCCGCCCGTACATCGCGCACACGATGGTGTTGGTCGTCGAGCCGACGAGCCCGAAGATCGTGTCCACGCCTTCGGCGCGCAACGCTTCGATGATCGCTTTTCCCGCGTCGATCTGTGCCATGGTCTCTCCTCCGGTCGATCGCCGATGCTAACATCGATGATCGAATTTCGTAGGTGGTCCAGGTTGTGAAACGCGAAACACCCGGGTTCTCCGACGTGAGCTACGACGAAGCGCTGCGGCGCGCGGAGGCGCTCATCCCCCTGTTGCGCGAGCAGGCGCCGCTGTGCGATGCGGCGCGGACGCTGACGCCCGTCGTGCTCGACGCGATCCACCAGAGCGGGCTCTTCCGCTACGTGCAGCCCAGGATGTGGGGCGGCATGGAGTTGCCTTTCGTCGCGTACTTCGACGTGCCCGAGCGGCTCGCCCGGGGCGACCTCGCGACGGCGTGGGTCGTCGCCAACCTCGCCTCGCACCATCGCAACCTCGTGTGGTGGCCTCTGCAGGCTCAGGAAGAAGTGTGGGGCGTGAACCCCGACGTCGGCATCGCGGCGGGCATCGCGTATCCGCAAGGGCGCAGCGTGCCGGCCGAAGGCGGCATCGTGCTGTCGGGCGAATGGAATTTCTCGTCGGGCAGCGATCATTCGGAGTGGGAGATGCTGTCGAGCGTGCTGCGCGACGGCGACAGGGTGGTCGACTACGTGATGGCCCTCGTGCCGGCCTCGCAATACGAGGTGGTCGACGACTGGCAGGTGCTCGGCATGCGCGCGACGAGCAGCAAGACGATCCGCTGCGAGGACGTCTTCGTGCCGCACCATCGCTACATCTCGATGCAGCTCGCCAAACCCGATCACAGGTGGCCGGGGCTCGACGTACACCGCAATCCTCATTACCGCCTTCCCAATTCGGCACTGGGCGGACACACCATCGGCGGCTGTCTCGTCGGCCACGCGCGCGCGGTGCTGGACACCGCGATCGCAATGGTGAAGGCGCGCAGCACGAGCTATCAGGGCGCCAGGATGCGCGACTTCGCGACGGTGCAACTGCGCATCGCCACCGCCGGCGCGAAGATCGACGCGGCCGCCGCGCTGTTACGCAACGACTGCCTCGAAGCGCAGCGTACCGTCGAGGACGGCGGCATGCCCGACATCGAGACCAGGCTGCGCTACAAGCGCAACTGCGCGATGGCGGCGAAGCTCTGCATGGAATCGGTCGACACCCTGCACGAGATGGCCGGCGGCAACGGCATCTACGAGAACCAGCCGCTGGAGCGCATGCTGCGCGACATGCGCGCGGCGACCGGGCACTTCAGCTTCAGCGTCGACGCGCAGCTTCCGCCGTGGGGGCTGGCGATCCTCGGCGGGGAGATCAAGAGCCCGACCTTGTAGCGAAGGCGCGCTGGCCGGACTTTGCGTTACGCCTGCCGGCTGACGCACCCTGGACTCCCGTCCGCCGCGCAGGGTGCGTTAGTCGTCCTGTGTCATCGCGAGGCTCGCACGGCGAGCCGTGGCGATCTCGTGGCGCACGAGCCGTCCCGAGCGCCTCGGGATTGCTTCGTCGCCGCGCGCGCGGCTCCTCGCAATGACACAGTACGATTAGCGGCGGCGCGGGTTGCCGCAAGTTACGCGTCGCCGAAGCGCTCGGTGCGGGCCGCTACCGCGTGCCTCCGGGAGGATCGTTCCGGTCGTAGCGGATGCCGGCCTTCCAGTCCGCCATCACTTGCTTGAAACCCTCGACCTCCATGCGCGCGCGCCAGTCGCGCCGGGTGTTGCTGAAATGTCCGGCGAGGCTCACTTCGAAGTTCGTCTCCATCATGTCGCGGAAGCCCATGTGGTTGACGCTGCGATTGATCGCGAGCTTTTTCATCATCAGGATTTCGAGGGGGACGCGCGCGATTTCCGCGGCCATGTCGTCGACGACCGTGCCCAGCGACTCCGCCGGCACCGCTCTCGTGGCCCAGCCGTACTGCGCGGCCTCGAGACCGCTCATCGTCCCGTGCAGGAACGCGAAATCCTTGGTCTTGCGGATGCCGACCAGCGGCAGCCACGAGCCCCAGATGAGCCCCATCACCATGCCCGGCGCGGCCTCGACCGGACCGATCTTCGCGTCGTTCGCCACGACCACGATATCGGCGAGGCCGGCGATGATGGTTCCGGCGGCGATGCATGCGCCATGGACCTGCGCGATGACCGGCTTCGGGATCTCCCAGACCCGCATATAGGCGCGCAGCCGCTTCTCGAAGTCGATGCGGTGCATCTCGGTATCGGTGCCGGTCTCGCGCTCGCCCTGTTTGAAATGCTCCCGGCCGTAGTCGTGTCCGGCGCAAAAGCCCAGGCCCGCACCCTTGATCACCACGACGCGCACGTCGTTGTCGTCCTCCGCCGCGAGCATCGCCGCTTCGAACTCCCGCGTGAGCGCTTCGTTCAGGGCGTTGCGCTTCCCGGGACGGTTCAGGGTGATCGTAACCCGGTGGCCGTGCTTGTCGTACAGCAGATGCTCGCAGGATACGGTCGACATGGCGTCACCTCTCCTTTACAGGCCGTTCACTTCTTCTTGCGGTCGAGGAACGCCTGCACCTTCGCCCGATGATCCGGCGTATCGCGCAGGATCGAGGTATGCGACGACACCATGTCCAGATGCGCCGCGAGCGGCATGTTCATGCCCTGGTAGACCGAGCGCTTGTACGCCCGCACCGCCTCGAACGGCTGCGACGCGATGGCGCGCGCGAGCTCGTTCGTCACGGTCATGAGCTGGTCGAAAGGCGCCACCCTGTTCACCAGGCCGATGCGGTCGGCCTCTTCCGCGCCGATCGCGCGGCCGGTCCAGAAGAGCTCGAGCGCGCGCGGCAGCCCGATGATGCGCGGCAGGTAGTAGGTGCCGCCGTCGCCGGCGATGAGGCCGACGTTGATGTAGCTCTCTGCGAGCGTCGCGGTATCGGCCATGGTGCGCAGGTCGCACATGAGCGCCATGTCGAGGCCCGCGCCGCGCGCCGCGCCGTTGATCGCCGCGATGGTCGGCTTGTCCATGCGCTCCATGACGAACGCGATCTTGTGGACGTGGCGCCAGAGAAAATCCTTACGCTCGAGGCTGTCGTTGTTCGCGCGGTCCTTCTGCGCGCTGATGTCGCCGCCGGAGCAGAACGCCTTGCCGGCGCCGGTGAGGATGACGACCTTCACCTTGGGATCCTCCTCGCACTGCTCGAGGATGTCCGCCCAGCGGTTGATCATGTCCTTGGTGAAGGCGTTGTACTTCTCCGGACGGTTGAGCGTGAGGGTCGCGACGCCGTGGTCGTCGACGTCGAAAAGAATCAGGGAATCGGTGGTCATTGGGTCAGCCTCGATGTTGTGTTCCGCGCGCCGCGGTATTGCTTCGTCGCGTCGCTCCTCGCAATGCCGCTAGTGCGCGTGCACGGGCTCGCCCGAGCACGCTTTGGCTTGTTCTTCGCTATAGCCGAGCAGTCCGGTCAGCACGGCGACGGTGTGCTCGCCGAGCTCCGCGACGTGCGGCCGCGCGTGGGTCTTCAGCCCCGGCATCTGGAACGGCGCATTCGGGACGAGATACTCGCCGACGCGGTCCTTCACCTTCGAGAAAGCGCCGCGCTCTATCGTCTGCGGATCGTTCATCGCTTCCTCGACCGTCTGGTAGCGCGTCGACGGCACGCCGCCCGCGAGCAAGGTGTCTTCGCATTCCTGTCCGCGACGCTTGCTCGTCCATGCCTCGATGAGGTCCATGAGCTCGCCCCAGTGCGCCTCGCGCACGCGGGTCTTCGCGAAGCGCGGGTCGGTCGTCCATTCGGGATGACCGACGGTCTTCGCGAGGTTCTCGAAGTTCTTCTGCGAGGTCGGCGCGGTGACGATGTAGCCGTCGAGCGTCTTCAGCGGCTGGTAGACGCGGATCTTCTCGTCGGTCGGCGCCTGCGTTTCCTGCACTTCGTAGACGAGCAGGTTCAGCATCGCGTCCATCAGCGCGACGTCGATGAAGCGGCCCTGGCCGGTGCGCTCGCGGTCGTAGAGCGCGGTCTGCACCGCGCCGAACGCCGACATCCCGCCGAAGACGTCGGCGATGAAGGTCGCGGTGTTCGCCGGACGGCCGCCGCCCTGGTATTGCACCTGCGCGAGATCGTAACCGCTCGACGCATGCACGATCGGCGCATACGCCGGACGCTGCGACTTCGGCCCGGTCTGGCCGAAGCCCGACACCGAGCAATAGACGACCTTCGGATTGGTCGCGGAGACCGCCTTGTAACCGATGCCGAGACGATCGGCGACGCCGGGCCGCCAGTTCTCGACGATGACGTCGCATTTCGCCGCCAGCGCGATCGCGGCATCGCGGCCCGCCGGCGACTTCAGGTCGAGCACCAGGCTTTTCTTGCCGCAGTTCAGATGCCCGAAGAAGCTGCTGTAGCCCTTGCGCACCGGGCGGCGATTGCGGTTGTGATCGCCGGCCGGCGGCTCGACCTTGAGCACTTCGGCGCCGAGGTCCGCGAGCACCCGCGTGCAGTACGGCCCCGACAGCATGTTGGTGAAGTCGAGGACGCGGATGCCGTCCATCGGCCCGCGCGACTCAGCAGCTTTCATTGCTTCTCCTCCGTTGTTCTCAGGGCAGCGCCGCGCCCATGTCGGGCTTGCTCGCCGCGACGACGTAACGCCAGAGCCCTTCGCCGCCGAGCTGTGCGGCCACGCGGCCGACCCACGCCTGCCATTCGGTCTCGGTGCCGAACTCGTCGCGCCATGCCCACAGACGGCGCGTGCTTCGATGCAGCGTGTGCTCGTGCGTGAAACCCATCGCGGCGTGGACCTGGTGCGCTACACCGGCGACGACCGCCACCGCTTCGCCGATGCGCGCTTTGGCCGCGGCGATCTCGAAGCGCGCGAGGCGCTCGGCGTTCGCTTCGGCTGCCGATTGCGCGACCGCGCTGCCGGCAGCGACCTGCGAGGCCATGGCCGAAATCTGCTGCTGCACCGCCTGGAACTTGCCGATGAGGCGTCCGAACTGAACGCGCTCTTTCGCGTATGCCACGGTGAGCTCCAGCGCGCGCTCCATGGCGCCCGCCATCGACTGCGTGCGGAACAGCGCGCCGTTGAAGAAGAGCTCGCTGCGGTTCCAGCCTTTGCCCGTATCCTCCTCGGAGACCGGCAGGCGATCGAATCGAACCGCGTCGCGCGGCTCGCGCGCGTAGCTCCAGTCATGCGTCCAGCCCTGCGGCTTCTTCACGACGACCGTGCGCGCGCCGTCGTCGGCGTCGGCGATCAGCACCAGGGTTTCAGCGTCGCGGCCCCAGGGGATGCGCTTGAGCGATCCGGAGAGACGCCAGCCGCCGCTCGCGCGTTCGAGCTTGAGGTTGTCCCGGCGAAGCACCGGGCCGATGGTCAGCGCACCGTCGACGGCCGAAAGGTTCGCCGCGGCGAGCATGCGCTGCGCGAGCCAGGTCTCGACGAGCGGCACCGGTGCAGCGTAAGCACCCAGCACGCGCGCCAATGCACAGAGATCGACCGTCCCGACACCGGTGTCGCTCTGCGCGGCCGCTGCAAGCCCGGTATCGGTCAGCGCGTTCCACAGCTCGCGAGGCCAGGTGCCCGCTTCTGCGGCTTCGGTCACTTCGCGGGTGCACAGATCGCGGAAGAGGCGCGCCGCGCTGTCGGTGAGCATCGCGTCGCTCATCGCAGCCCCAGCCCCCGCGCGATGATGCCGCGCAGGATCTCGCGCGTGCCGCCGCGGATCGGATACGACGGCGCGTAGAGCAGCGCGCGGTCGAGCATCTCGTTGAAGCGGTCCTCGTCCGGCAGCTTCGCGCGGTCTTCTTCCTGCATCACCTGGCGCGCGGCTTCGGGGATGTCCTGGTCGAACTGGTTGCCGAGGTCCTTGACGAGGGCCGCTTCCACCGCGGGCGTGATGCCCTGGTTGAGCAGCCCCGCGAGCGAGAACGACATGCGGTGCAGCGTCCACAGATGCGTCACGAGACGCCCGATCTTCTCGGCGTCCGCACGGTCGAGGTCGGCGCCCGCGCTGTCGAGCAGGTGCACGAGCACGCCGTAGGCGTTGAGCCAGCGCTCCGAGCCCGCGCGCTCGTGCGCGAGCTCGCCCGACACCTGCTTCCAGCCGTTGCCGACTTCGCCGATGACGCGATCGTCCGGAATGAAGACGTCGTCGAACACCACTTCGTTGAAATCGTGATCGCCCGCGAGGTTGTAGATCGGGCTGATCGTGATGCCGGGCCAGTCGAGATCGACGATGAACTGGGTCACGCCTTCGTGGCGGTTCTTCTCGTCGAACGGCGCGGTGCGCGCGAAGAGGTTCATGAGGTGCGCCTTGTGCGCATAGCTCGTCCAGACCTTGCGGCCGGTCACGCGCCAGCCGCCGTCGACTTTCGTCGCCTTGGTCTTGATCGACGCGAGATCGGAGCCGGAGTCGGGCTCGCTCATGCCGACGCAGACGTAGCACTCGCCCGCGGCGATGCGCGGGAGATAGGTGCGCTTCTGGTCTTCCGAGCCGCACGAGAGCAGCAGCGGACCGAACTGGCGGTCGGCGAGCCAGTGCGCGCGCACCGGCGCGCCGGCGGCGAGCAGCTCTTCGGTGACGACGTAACGCTCGAGCGAGCTCTTCTCGTGGCCGCCGTACTGCTTCGGCCACGTCATGCCGATCCAGCCTTTGGCCGCTACTTTCCTGCTGAACCCGGCGTCGTAGCGGTCCCAGCCCGAAGGCTCGCGCGTATAGGCGCCGGCTTCGAGCTCGGCGCGCAGGAAAGCACGCACCTCTTCGCGCAAGCGTTCGAGGTGCTCGGCATTCTCGAGCTCGGCCAGGCTGAACGAGGTGAACATCGGCTGGTCGCGGCGGACGGTGCTGCCGCAGGGCGTTTAATATTCTGAACGACGTTCGGATTTTCGGGGGCCGGAGAAGGTGTGTCAAGCGGCCTGGGGCTTGAAAGGCGTGATTGACCGCCAAGGACGCCAAGGACGCAAACGAAGATCAAAAGCGTTTAATCAACATGCCTGCGCGCCCGGCGGCGTGCTCACCCGTTATCGCTTCGCTTTTCCTTTGCGTCCTTTGCGTCCTTTGCGGTTCCAGCTTTTCGCTTCAGGCCCCCTTCCCCTTCAGCCCGGCGGCGTCGATGACCTTGCGCCACGTCGCGATCTCCTCGCGCAGCACCGACGCGAACTCTTCGGGTGTCGACGCATTCACTTCGAAACCCATGTCGACCAGCCGCGAGCGCATCGCGGGCGCATCGACGATGCGCACGAGCTTGTCGTGCAGCAGCGCGACGATGGCCTTCGGCGTAGCGCGCGGCGCAACCACACCGTACCAGCTCGTCGGCTTCACCGCGTAGCCGCTTTCGGCGAATGTCGCCAGATCGGGCAGGATCGCGAGCCGCTTGTCGCTGCCCACGGCGAGCGCACGCACGCGATCGGCTTTCATGTGCGGGAGCGCGGCGGCGACGGCCATGAATCCGGCGTCGACCTCCGCCGCGACGATCGCGGTGACCGCAGGGCCGCTGCCCTTGTACGGAACGTGCGTCAGCGAAACGCCGGCGACGTTCATCAACAGCTCCATCTGCATGTGGCTGCCGATGCCGCGGCCGCCCGAGGCGTAATTGAGCTTGCCGGGACGCGATCTCGCGAGCGCCACGAGCTCCTTCACCGAGCTCGCGGGCACCCTGGGATTGACCACGAGCACGAACGGCGCACCGGCGACGAGCGAGACCGGCGCGAAGTCCTTCACCGAGTCGTACGGCGCGCCGGTCAGGTATGGCGCGATCGCGAGCGGCCCCTGGAAACCGAGGAGCAGCGTGTAGCCGTCGGGCGCGGCTTTGGCCGCGATGTCGGTGCCGATCACGCCCGCCGCGCCCGCGCGGGTGTCGATGACGACCGGCTTGCCCAACGAGTCACTCAACGCCGGCGCTATCGCTCTCATCAGCAGCTCGTTGGGACCGCCGGGTGAGGATGCGACGATCACTCGGATAGGCTTGGTCGGATAGCCTTGCTGCGCGAAAGATGAACCGCAAAGGACGCCAAGGACGCAAAGGACTACAAAAGCAAAACTAACCGCAGAGGACGCGGAGGAAAATCTCTCATTGAAAAAAGCTTTTGATCTTCCTTGGCGTCCTTTGCGTCCTTTGCGGTTCAACACGCTTTTCGCCTCCGGGGTCTGCAACAGCGCGGTGCGTTACCACGCACCCTACGCCTTCTCGAGCATGATGCGTTGAAGATGGCCGTCCGCTGGTTTTCCTCTGCGTCCTCTGCGGTTAAAAACGCCTTAAAGCACTCCAGAGCTCTGTAGAGCGGCAATCTCTTCCGTCGCCAACCACCCTTCCAGCGCCCGCTTCGCATCCGGCGCTTCAGGCGGCGTAGGCGTCTCCGGCACCGTCCGGCTGAAGCGCGGCGCGGGCGCGGGTTGGGTGACGCCGTCGACGTCGATGAACGTCTGACGCGCCGCGAGGTGCGGATGCTTCGGCGCTTCGGCCATCGACAGCACCGGCGCGAAGCACGCGTCGCTGCCTTCGAGCAGCTTCACCCATTCGCCGCGCGTCTTCGTCTTGAATTTTGCCGCGAGCGCGGTCTTGGCGCGCTCCCAGTTCTTCTTGTCGCGCTGCTCGCCCAGCGTTTCGGGTGCGATCTCCAGCACCTTCAGGAGATCGGCATAGAAGCGCCCTTCGATCGGCGCCACCGAGATCCATTCGCCGTCGGCGCACTGGTAGACGTCGTAATAGTGCGCGCCGGAATCGAGGCTGTTCGTCCCGCGCTCGAGCGACGCGAGGCCGCCGCCGAAAAGACCGTAGATCGAGGTCATCAGGTTGGCCGTGCCATCGACGATCGCGGCGTCGACCACCTGTCCTTTGCCCGACTGCCGCGCTTCGATGATGCCTGCGAGGATGCCCATCGCGAGGTAGAGCGAACCGCCGGCGTAATCGCCGAGCAGGTTGAGCGGCGGCGTGGGCGGCTGGTCCTTGCGGCCGATCGCGGCGAGCGCGCCGGTGATCGCGATGTAATTGAGATCGTGGCCCGCGGCCCTGGCGAGCGGTCCTTCCTGTCCCCAGCCGGTCATGCGGCCGTAGACGAGCTTCGCATTGCGCGCGAGGCACACGTCGGGACCGAGGCCCAATCGCTCCGCGACGCCCGGCCGGAATCCTTCGATCAACGCATCGGCCTGACCGACGAGCTTGAGCACGAGCTCGACCGCGTCGGGCTGTTTGAGATCGACCGCGATCGAATGGCGATTGCGCAGGAGCAGGTTGTAGGCCAGCGGCCGCGGCGTGCCGAGGTCGACCGGCTGCTTGCGGTCGACGCGTAGCACCGTGGCGCCGAGATCGGCGAGCAGCATCGCGCACATCGGCCCGGGACCGATGCCGGCGAGCTCGACCACTTTCATTCCATGGAGCGGTCCCATCACGCCCCCTGCCCGATAAACAGGCCCGAGGCCTGTGTCGCGACGTCTTTCATGAGCTTCCTGAGTGTAGGCAACTCGCGCTCGAAGCGCTCGACCGGCGCGCCGATGAGGAGCGCCGCGGCGACGCTGCCGTTGGTGTCGAAGACCGGCGCCGCGAGTCCCGCCGCGCCCGGCACCGCTTCGCCGATGCTGATCGCGAGACCGGTCTTGCGGATCTTGTCGAGCTCCTTGCGCAGCTCCGCGCGATTGGTGAGGGTGCGGTCGGTCACCGGCTTCAACTGCACCGTCTTCACGTAATCGTCGCGCCAGTCCTCGTCCGCGAACGCGAGCAGCAGCCGTCCGGCGGCGGAGCAATACAGCGGACGCGGCGAGCCGAGCGGCGCCATGTAGCGCACCGGCTGCGGGCTCTCGACGCCTTCGACGTACGTCACGCACCGGGCGTTCTTGTCGATGATCGCGAGATACACCGATTCCTGCGAGCTCTCGACGAGCTGCTGCATGAAAGGCCGGATCAGCCTGGGAAAGCTGCGCGTGGAGAGGATGTCGGCCGCGAGCCTGAACACCGCGGGCCCGAGGCGATACACGCTGTTCTCGTGAAGGAGATAGCCCTTCGCGACGAGCGGCCGCAGGAGCGTGAGCAGGCTGCTCTTGGGCGAGCCGAGCTCGACCGAGAGCCTGGCGAGGGTCATGCCGTCGCCGCTCTTCGCGATCGCGCCGAACAGTCCGAGCACGCGCGTGAGCGAGCGCGGCGAGTTGTCTTCCTGGGCCATGTCTTGTTTGACAGCGTTTCGTCGGGCGTTCATTATATCGAACACCGTTCAGAAAACGCGAGCCGCAGCGAGCTTCTTCCGCCAAGCGGTTTTCCCGCCTCAATGAGCTACACCTTATCCGACGACCAGCGGCAGGTTCAGGATCTGATCCGCCGCGTCGCGCGCGAGAAAGTCGCCGCGCGTGCCGACGAGATCGACCGCACCGCGGAATACCCCGACGACATGTACGCGCTCCTGAAGGAGCTCGGCCTGTTCACGCTGCCCTTCCCTCAGGAGTACGGCGGCGCCGCGAGCATGCTGTCGGCGTGCATCGCGGTCGAGGAGCTGGGACGCGTCTGCTACAACACCGCGTATCTGCTCGTCGTTCAATGGATCCCGTTCGGCGCGATCCTCGCCGGCGGCACGCGCGAGCAGCGCGACCGCTTCCTGCCCGGGCTCGCGAGCGGAGAGCTGCGCGCCGCGTTCTCGACCACCGAGCCGCAGAGCGGCTCCGACGTGCAGGGCATCAAGACG
This sequence comes from Burkholderiales bacterium, assembly GCA_036262035.1. Classification (NCBI taxonomy): domain Bacteria; kingdom Pseudomonadati; phylum Pseudomonadota; class Betaproteobacteria; order Burkholderiales; species Burkholderiales bacterium. The sequence goes on from DATAJS010000009.1 coordinate 392,584, forward strand.
CGCGCGACCAAGGTCGACGGCGGGTACAGGATCGACGGCGCCAAGATCTGGTGCACCGGCTCGCACGTCGCGGACTTCATCCTCGTCGCGGCGAAGACTACGGGCGAAGACGGCAAGACCGAGATCAACCTCTTCATCGTCGAGAAAGGGATGAAGGGTTTCCAGGTCGGGCGCAAGGAAGACAAGATCGGCGCGCGCGGCATCCCCTCCTGCCCTCTCTTCTTCGATGACGTGTTCGTTCCCGAGAATAACCGGCTCGGCGCCGAAGGCAAGCAGGGCTTCAAGCTGGTGATGGAAGCCTTCAACCATTCGCGGCCGATCATCGCGGCGCGCGGCGTCGGCCTCGCGCAGGGCGCGATCGACCACGCGACGAATTTCATACAGAACCGCGTCGCGTTCGGACAGACCGTCAGCGATTTCCAGGGCGTGCGCTGGATGATCGCCGACATGGCGATGCAGACCGAAGCCGCGCGGCATCTGGTCTATCGCGCGGCTTCTCTAGTCGACGCCGGCGTGACCGGCAGCGAGCTCGCGCCCGTCGCGGCGATGGCGAAGTGCTTCGCCACCGACGTCGCGATGAAGGTCGCCACCGACGCGGTACAGCTCTTCGGTGCGGCCGGCGTGTCGGCCGAATTCCCGATCAATCGCTACTTTCGCGACGCCAAGGTGCTGCAGATCATCGAAGGGACGAACCAGATACAGCGCAACATCATCGCCGGGTCGGTTTTGGGAAGACCCGGCAAACGATAGATATCGTCATTCCCGCGAAGGCGGGAATCCATTTTCACGTTTGAGACCTCAAGAATGGATTCCCGATCACATCGCGCTGTCGCGCGGTCGGGAATGACGGTTGTTTAAAGGACCACTCATGGAAACAGTAGGACTCGGCTTACACTTCGAAGACCTTCCCGTCGGCAGGCAGTTCAAGACCATCGGCCGCACGGTCACCGAAGCGGACATCGTCAACTTCGTGAACTGCACCGGCATGGTCGAGGTGCTGTTCACCAACGTCGAGTTCCTGAAGCAGGACTCGGACATCAAGGGCCGTCTCGCGCCCGGCGCGCTGGTCTACACCTTCGCCGAAGGGCTGCTCTGCCAGTCGACGATGCAGCACACCGGCTACGCGTTCCTCGGCATGCAGCTCGAGGTGAAGAGCCCCGTCCTCGCGGGCGACACGATCCATGTCGAATGCGAAGTGGTCGAAGCGCGCCTCTCCAACAGCCGTCCCGGGCGCGGCCTCGTGCGCACCCGCAATCGCGTGGTCAAACAGGACGGCAGCGTGGCGATCGAGTACACGCCGCTGCGGATGGTGAAGTGCCGCAAGAAAGAAGCGTGACCCGATGAGCGGTCCTCTCGCGGGCGTCCGCGTCCTCGATCTCACGATCAACATCCTCGGCCCGCTCGCCACGCAGATCCTCGGCGACATGGGCGCCGAGGTGATGAAGATCGAGGCGCCCGAAGGCGACCCGATGCGCCACTCGGGGCTCACGAAGAATCCCGGCATGGCGCAGCTCTTCATGAACACCAACCGCAACAAGAAGAGCGTGGTGCTCGATCTGAAGAAGCCGGCGCCGCGTGATGCGCTGCTGAAAATGGTCGAGACCGCCGACGTCTTCGTGCACAGCACGCGACCGCAGACGGCGGAACGGCTGGGCGTCTCCTATGAAGCGCTGTCCGCGCGCAACCCGCGCCTGGTGTACGCCTACGCCCCCGGCTACCGCTCCGACGGGCCGAACCGCGACCGCCCCGCTTTCGACGACGTGATCCAGGGCGAGAGCGGCATCGCCGCGATGATCGGCCGCGGCGCCGGCGAGCCGCGCTACATCCCGATGGTGATGGCCGACAAGTTCTGCGGTCACGTGCTCGCGTCCGCGATCGGCATGGCGCTCTACGCGCGCGAGCGCACCGGCAAGGGCCAGGAAGTCGTCGTGCCGATGCTGGAGACGATGCTCTCGTTCAACCTCGTCGAGCACCTCTGGACCAATTTCTTCGAAGCCGATCGTGCGAACCTCGGTTATTCGCGCATCTTCTCCGCGCACCGCCGCCCTTACGCGACGCGCGACGGCCACATCTGCATGCTCGCGGTCAGCGACGACCAGTGGCGGCGCGTGTTCCAGGTGATCGGCCGGCCGGAGCTCGCGCAGGACGAGCGCTTCGCCAGGCTCAACGCCCGCACGCGCAACATCGACACGCTCTACGAGACCCTCGCCGGCGAGCTTCGCAAGAAGACGACCGCCGAATGGCAGCAGCTCCTCGACGCCGCCGATCTGCCGAACGGCCGCGTCAACGAGCTCGCGAAGATGGCCGAAGACCCGTATCTCACCGAGACCGGCTTCTTCCATCACTACGAACATCCCACCGAAGGCTCGATGGTGACCACCTCGATCCCGGTGCAATTCAGCGCAACGCCCGCGAGCCTGCGGTTGCAGCCGCCCGCGCTGGGCGAGCACACCGAGCAGGTCCTGCGCGAGCACGGCATGGAGAAGCTATGAAAGGTTTGAGCGGCAAAGCCGCGATCGTCACCGGCGCCGCGAGCGGTATCGGCCGCGCCATCGCGGAGCGTCTATCGCTGGAGGGCTGCGTGGTCGGCGTCTTCGACCTCAACGCCGACGCCGCCGATGCGGCCGCCGGCGCGATCGGCTCGGCAGGCGGCAGAGCGTACGCGCACAAGGTCGACATCAGCGACTTGGGCGCGGTCCAGTCGGCGGTCAAGGCCTTCGAAGAACGCGCGGGCGCGATCGAGATCCTCGTCAACAATGCCGGCTGGGACAAGGCCGCGCCCTTCCTCGGCTCCACGCCCGACCTCTGGAAGAAGCTGATCGACATCAACCTCTACGGCCCGATCAACCTGCACTACGCGGTGCTGCCGGGCATGGTCCAGCGCAAGCGCGGGCGCGTGGTGAACATCGCGTCCGATGCCGGCCGCGTCGGCTCTTCGGGAGAATCGGTGTACTCCGCGTGCAAGGGCGCGATCATCGCGCTGACCAAGACCCTCGCGCGTGAGCACGCGCGTCACAACATCCAGTTGAACTGCGTCTGCCCCGGACCGACCGACACGCCGCTGCTGCGCTCGTTCGCGCAGGACGGCGACGCGGGACAGAAGCTGATCGACGGTCTCACGCGGGCGATTCCCATGAAGCGCCTCGGGCAGCCGACCGACTACCCCGGCATCGTCGCGTTCCTCGCGAGCGACGACGCCGCTTTCATCACCGGCCAGACGATCAGCGTCTCGGGCGGTCTCACGATGAGCTAGGAAACGATATGGCCTACGAAGATATCAGACTCGAAAAGAAAGACGGCGTCGCGCGCATCACCATCGACCGCCCCAAAGTGATGAACGCTTTTCGCGGCAAGACCTGCGAAGAGCTCCTCGACGCGTTCGCCGACGCGGGCTGGGACAAATCGATCGGCGTGATCGTGCTGACCGGCGCAGGCGACCGCGCGTTCTGCACCGGCGGCGACCAGTCGGCGCACGACGGCTCGTACGACGGCCGCGGCACGATCGGCATGCCGATCGAGCAGCTGCACAACGTGATGCGCGAGATTCCCAAGCCCGTCATCGCCCGCGTGCAGGGCTACGCGATCGGCGGCGGCAACGTGCTCGCGACGGTCTGCGATCTCACCATCGCCTCGGACAAGGCGATCTTCGGCCAGGTCGGTCCGAAAGTCGGCTCGGTCGATCCGGGCTGGGGCACCGCGTATCTCGCGAGCGTCGTCGGCGAAAAGCGCGCGCGCGAGATCTGGTATCTCTGCCGCCGCTACACCGCGCAGCAGGCGCTGGAGATGGGCCTCTGCAACGCCGTCGTGCCGCACGACCAGCTCGACGCCGAAGTCGACAAGTGGTGCGCGGAGATCGTCGAGAAAAGCCCGACCGCGGTCGCGATCGCCAAGGCGTCGTTCAACGCCGCCTCCGAGAACATCCGCGGCATCGGCAGCCTCGGCTTCCAGGCGCTCAACCTCTACTACCAGACCGAGGAATCGAAGGAAGGCGTGAAAGCGTTCCTCGAGAAACGCAAGCCCGAGTTCCGTAAAAAAATGAAGTGACGGCCGCGAATCGCGGCCGTCATCCCGGACGCGTGCGCGCCGGCGCACGCGTCCGGGATCCATTTTGACTTTCGTAGGGTGCGCGCAAGCGCACCGTTAGCACGGACCCTACGAAAACGTGTCGAGTCGATGTATGCGTGCAGTACTGTGTAAAGCCTACGGCCTCCCCAAAGACCTCGTCGTCGAGGAAATCCCTTCGCCTACGCCGCGTGAAGGCGAAGTGCTGGTGACGGTGAAGGCGGCGGGCGTCAACTTCCCCGACACGCTGATGATCCAGAACAGATATCAGCACCGGCAGGCGCTGCCGTTCTCGCCCGGCTACGAGATCGCGGGCGTGGTGCAAGCGCTCGGTCCCGGCGTCAGCGGATTGAACGTCGGCGACGCGGGCATCGCCATGCTGCGCTCGGGCGCGTTCGCGGAGGAAGCGATCGTCCCGGCGGATCGCTTCTGGCGCATCCCGAAAGACGTCGATTTCGTCGATGCCGCTGCGTTCCCGCTCGCCTATGGCACGAGCTATCACGCGCTGAAGGATCGCGGACAGCTCAAGGCAGGCGAGACGCTTCTGGTATTGGGCGCGGCGGGCGGCGTCGGCCTCGCCGCGGTCCAGCTCGGCAAGCTCATGGGCGCGAAAGTGATCGCGTGTGCATCGTCGGCGGACAAGCTCGAGACGTGCAAGCGCGCGGGAGCCGATGCGCTCATCGACTACAGCAAACAGGATTTCCGCGAAGCGGTGAAAGCGATTGCCGGCGACCGCGGGGTCGACGTGATCCTCGATCCGGTGAGCGGGCCGTATGCCGAAGCCGCAGTGCGCTCGACGGCGTGGTACGGGCGCTATCTCGTCGTCGGCTTCACCAGCGGCGAGATCCCCAGGATCCCGATGAACCTGCCGCTGCTCAAGGGCTGCTCGCTGGTCGGCGTCGCGTGGGACACCTATTCGCGCCGCAATCCCGAAGGCGGCAAGCAGAACGTCGCCGAAATGATCGAGTGGATCAGGAGCGGCAAGCTCAAACCCACGGTGACCGCGCGCTACAGCCTCGACGACGCGCCGAAAGCGCTCGAAGATGTCATGGAGCGCCGGGTGCAGGGCAAGGCGGTCATCGTGATGTAGCGTTCGTGCGCCGCGCGATTGCTTCGTCGCTGCGCTCCTCGCAATGACTGCCTGGCGGTCATCGCGAGGCGGCTCCGAAGGAACGCCGACGCGATCCATGACGCACGACATTGCTTTACACGATCCGCCAGACGCTGTGCTTCGCGCGGTCCCCGATGCCTGCGGCCGCCTCGCGCCACGCGCGATGGTCGACGCTGTCGGCTTCGACGCCCTCGCGCTTCAGAAGCCAGCGCGGCAAGTCGTCCCCCGGGGTGATGAGACGCAAAGCCTGTACATCGTCGGCCGGCGCGGCCTGTAAGAGCTCGACGACCTCGACGTCGACGTCCGCCGAGCCGTATACCCAGTCCAGCGTGACGATCCCCGACTCCGTCGCTACAGGACTCTGCGCCTCGAACAGCGGCCGCTCGAAGCGCCGGCAGAGCTTGCGCATGCCCGCGCGCACGGCCTCGAACGCAGCGCTCGCGGCGCGCACATCCATGTCCCGCAAGTGGCCGTCCACGTCGTCGAAATGCTGCTCCCACACGACATCGGGCAACTCGGCACTCCCCGATTGCCGCGCCAGCACCCTGCCCCGCGGCAGCTTCAGATCGAGCCGGACGTCACACGCGAGCAGCCGCTGCCGCAGCACGGCATCGGCCTGCGCCGGCTGCGCGTAATAGAAGTTGAACGAGACGATCATTCAAGTCCTGACGTATTGTTCTCCACCCGCGTAGATTAAAGGAAGGAACGCTCTCTTGGCTGCACCCATGCCCGGTCGCGACGTCGAGGCCGATGCCCGACGCGTATACGATTGCGTCGTCGACGGCGGCATCGCGATCATCCATCTCGACGTCGCCTATGCCGTGCTCGCTCACACCGCGGACGCGGTGCGCAGGTTCTACGAGGCGAAGCGCCGAAGCTATAACAAGCCGACCGGCATCCTGGGCAACCACCGGTTGCACGAGGAGCTGCACCTGCTGTCCGATCAGCAGCGGGAGATGGTGAGAACCATCACCCGGGATTACGACCTGCCGCTCGCGGTGATCGCGCCCTTCCGCAAGAATCATCCGCTCATCGCGCGCATGGATCCCTTCGTGGCTACGCAAGCGGTGAAGGGCGACACCCTCAACATCCTGCTCAACGCGGGAACGTTGCGCACCGCGATCGCCGACCTCGCGATCGGGAACGGCAAGCTTTTCGTCGGCACGTCGGCCAACACATCGCTCGCCGGCAGCCGCTACCGCCTGGACGACATCGAACCGGATGTCCGCTCCATAGCGGACCTCGAGATCGATTACGGGCCTTCGAAGTACGCCAATCCGCTGGGACTGTCCAGCACGATGATCGATTTCTCGACCTATCGGGTGCAGCGTGCCGGCGTGTGCTTCGAAGAGATTTCGAACGTGATGGAGCGCCGCTTCGGCATCACGCTGCACAAATGACGATCAGCCGGCCTGCGGATAGTACGTCCCGCGCCCGATCGCGACGAGACCGCCCTTTTCGTCGCTGACGTCGATGTCCACCACCGCCACGGTCTTGCCCGCACGCCGCACGCGCGCGGTCGCCACCAAAGCGTCGCCGACCGCCGGCTTGAGGTAATCGATCCGCAGGTTGATCGTCGGCACGCCGCCGCCGACCATCGCGCCGATGGCGAAATCGCCGGTGACATCGATGAGCGATGCGATCGGCCCGCCATGGAACTGCTTCGTCCCCGGACGGCGCTCCAGCCCCGGATGCATCGGCATGCGAATCTCGACCTCGCCCGCGTCGTTGTCGATCCTGAGCACCTCCAGCTTGAGCGTGCTCATGAACGGCGACGCGGCGAAGAGGTCCGCGAGGCGCTTGGCGTCCAGCTTCGGCTTCTGCTCTTCGCTCACGGCTTCACCACCACTTTCCCGAAGACTTCGCGGTTCTCCAGGAGATCGAACGCCGCGTTCACCTCTTCCAGCGCGAACGTGCGGTCGATGATGGGCTTGAGCTTCTGCGTTCTCACCAGCTCGAAGAGCTGCTCGATGTCCTCGCGCATCCAGCCGTTCGATCCCAGCACCTGCAGCTCGAAGGTCCAGATGAAGCGGATGTCTTCCTTGGGATCGTAGCCCGCGGTCGCGCCGCACGTGAGCAGCCTGCCCTGGCGGTGCAGGATGCGCAGCGACGGGACCCACGTGTCGCCGCCGGTGAAGTTGACGACGACGTCGACACCCTTGGTGAACTGCCGCCGGTGCGGCTTGCCGAACTTTTCAAACACCCAGTCGGTGAGCTTGTGCTGGGTGTAATCGAGCAGGTGATCGGCGCCGAGGTCTTTCAACCGCGCGAGCTTGGCGTCGCTCGACGAGCACGCGATCACCTCGCAGCCCGCGAGCTTCGCGAGCTGCACGCAGCACGTGCCTACTCCGCCCGATGCGCCGAGGATCAGCACTTTCTCGCCGGCTTTGACGCGCCCGATGGTGTACATCATGCGCAGCGCGGTGCCGTACGCGACCGGAAGGCAGGCCGCGTCCTCGTACCCGATGGCCTCGGGCAGCTTCACCAGGTGGTGCGTCGGCACCTTGCAGTATTCGGCGAGGCCGCCGTGCCACATCTCGCCGATCAGGCCGCCCATGTTCACGCGGTCGACCGGGTCGATGAGCACGCGGTCGCCGGCTTTCCAGTCGTGCACGCCCGAGCCGACCTCGACGATGTCGCCCGCGAAGTCGATGCCCATGATCGCCGGCATCGGCACCTTGATGCCGGGCATGCCGCGCCGCGTGAAGAGGTCGTGATAGTTGAGCGAGGTCGCGCGCACGCGCACGACGACCTCGTCGGCGCCCGGCTTCGGATCGGGAAAACCCGATTCGAGCCTGATCGAGCCCGGTCCGCCGTGCTCGTAGATCACTGCTGCTTTCAAATCCGTTACTCCTGGAAGAAGAGGATGGCCGCGCCGCACGCGTCGGCCGGCAGAACCCAGATTGCGCCGTCGGCGCCGTCGCGCGGATCGGCGCCGTTCTTCGCGAGCAGCGCGCGCGTCGCGGCAAGATCCTTCACCGAGAAGCCTATACCCGCAGGGCTCGGCAGCGCGGGCGCCGCAGCGCCGGGTGCGCGCCGCGCCCACGCCTCGGGCGTCGCGATCCACACGCTGCCGCGGGCGAGCGCGATGCGCCACTCGCCGTCTGCGGTCGACTTCGCATCCGCACCGAACAGCGCGGCGTACTTGTCGGCCACCGCTTGCGCATCCGCCGCGCACAGAAACACGTCGCGTATCGCGACGGCGCCGTTCGGGTGATCGAGCAGATGCGGCTGCCACAGGACATCGGGCGTGAGATGCTCGATGAAGATCATCCGCGATTCGGGATACGCGGCGAGATCGAAATAGAGGTTCCGGAACGCCGCCTTGCGCGTGTCGCTCCCGTCGCGGCCGTATGCGGCGTCGCGCTCGAGCTTCCTCACGCCTTCGACCGCGATGCCGCGCCGCTTCAGCGTTTCATACGCTGCGTCCGCCGAATCGACGCCGAACGCGACGATGTGCGCGCCTTCGTAGCGCGCGACGAGGCTCTTGATGTTGCTGTAGATCGCCGGGTCGGTGAGGCCCACGATCTCGAGGTAGCCGTCGCGGAACATCGCGCAGTGGTTCCCCGAGCCGAACGGGATCACGGGCGCGCCGGGCGACGGCGAGCCGCGGTGGAGGCTGCGTGGCGTCAGCGTGAATCCCAGGCGCTCGTAGGCGGCGCGTCCGCGCTCGAGGTCCTTGATCGCGACGCCGACGTGGTCGAGCTTCACTGCATCAGTCATGTTGTCCTTCCTGCACCCAATGCAGCACGAAACCGCTGAGCGACACCCAGCAGCCCGCCGCCGACGCATGGACGTCGACCCCGCGCTCATCCCATAGCCGTCGGGCGGACGCCAGATCGGCGACGCTGACGGTCATGGCGTGCATGCCGATGCGCCCGGCGTCGTAGCCGTAGGTCTGCCGCCATGCGTCGCGGCTCATCACCGTCACCGTGCCGCGTCCCGGCAGCCTCCATGCGTCCGCGCCGGATCGCTGCGCGCCGAAAGCCTGCATGCGCGTATCCAGGCCGGAGGCATCGTCGGCGACGAACGTCACCGAGCGAAGCTCGCGCGCGCCGTTCTCGTGCGTACGGTAGCGCGGCTGCCACAGATATTCCGGCGTCTGGTGCTCGATGATCAGATAGCGCGCCTCGGGCCACGCCTCGTCGCGGCTGAAGATGTTGCGAAAGCGCATGGTGCGCGGCTCGCCGTCGACGTCGAGCACTCGCTCGCGGGGAACCGGTGGCCGCAAGGCATCGGTGCGTTTCGACAGCGCCGCGTGCGCGGCGTCGGCGTTCTCACAGCGCAAGGCGAAGAGATACAACCCCTCGCCCTGTTCGATGAAGTGCTGCCACGGGTTGTAGCACGCCGGATCGGCGGTCCCGATCAGCTCGAGATAGCTGTTGCCGAGGATCGCGCAGCGGTTCGCGGTCGCCCAAGGATGGAAGCCTTCGCGTCCCGGCACCGCGCCGCGCTGGCGGCTCACCGGCGTCAGCGTGAAACCGAGGCGTTCCCACTGCGCGGCCGCCTCGTCGAGCGACTGGGCGATGCAGCCGGTGTGATCGAGATCGAGTTGGAGCATGGCGTAATTGAAAACAGTCATGGCGAGGAGCGAAGCGACGACGCAATCTCGTTGCGAACGTTAACCGTGCGTCACGGGATCGCTTCGTCGCGTTGCTCCTTGCGATGAGATCATTGCCCTACGCCGCGGCCTGCCAGAGCGCGGCCGCGCGCTGCTTCAGGCCTTTGCGGTCGACCTTGTTCGGACCGGCGAGCGGCAGCGCGTCGACGAAGCACACGCCGCGCGGGTGCTGGTAAGCGGGGGCGTTGGCGAGGGCAAAGCGCTTCACGTCTTCCTCGGTGAGCGGGCTGCCCGGTTTCCGCACCACGAAGGCGTACGGTTTCTCGCCCTTGATCTCGTCGGGCACGGGCACCACGCACGCCTGCACGATATCGGGATGCTGCTCGAGCAGGTGCTCGACTTCGCCGGGAAAGATGTTCTCTCCGCCGGACACGAACATGTCGTCGCTGCGCCCGACGAAGAAGTACGCGCCCTCCGCGTCGCGCCTGAAGACGTCGCCCGAGATGTACCAGCCGTCGTCGGTCAGCACCTCGCGCGTCTTCTCGGGCAGGTGGAGATAGCCGCGCATGTTCGCCGGCGTGCGCTGCCACAGCACGCCTTCGTCGGCGTCGCGTCCCTCGGCATCCACCAGTCGAAGCTCGACGTCCTCGAACGGCCAGCCGATCGACGTCGGCGGAAGCTTCTTCTCGGGACGCGGCCCGCAGACCACGGGTCCGGCTTCGGTCGTGCCGTAGCTGTTCATCACGAGCGCATTGGGAAAAGCGGCTTCGACTTCCCGCCAGAGCTTCATCGAGATCGGCGCCGAGCCCATGCGGATGGTCTTCACGCTCGAGCGGTCGATCCGCTCCATCAGGTCCTTCTCGCGCAGGCACATCGCGTACATCGGCGGCACGCCGGTGAGCCACGTGCACCCGAAGCGCTCGATCGCTTCGAGGAAGTGCCGCGCGTCGAACTCCGGCATGAGCACGACGCTGGCGCCCGACGCGAGCACGAAGAGCGTCGTGCACAGCCCGTTCATGTGATTGAGCGGCGCGGCGACGAGCAGTCGCTGCCGGGTGAACGGCCCGCCGCGCTTCATGCGGATGCGCGTCGCCCAGAGCTGACCTGCGTGGCTCAGCGGCACGCCCTTGGGAACGCCGGTCGAGCCCGAGGTGTAGAGGATCATCGCGACTTCGTCGCCTTCGGGCCTGACGGTCTCGAACTCTCCGCGGTCGAGCAGCGCATCGAACGCGCCGGGATCGTCGAAATCGGTGACGGGCAGATCGCGCGAAACCAGCGCGCGCCGCGGCGCGTCGCAGAACACGTGCTTGACCTCGGCGTCCTGCAGCACGTACTCGACCGTCTGCCGCGGAAACTTGTGGCTGAACGGCACCGCGACGAGACCGGCACGGGCGATGCCGAGGAAAGCGATGACGTATTCCGCACGGTTCGCCGAGAGGATCGCGACGCTGTCGCCGCGCTTCAGGCCGCGCTTCAGAAGCCCGCGTGCGCACGCGTTCGCCAGCGCATCGACTTCGGGATGGGTGTACGTGCGCGGCGCATCCCAGTTCCGGACATCGATGAGGGCGACGCCCTCGCCGGCGACCTCCCGGTCGTACAGCGCCCCGAAGTTGTACGCCCTGGTCATCAGCGCCGCACCGGCACGACCGCGGCGAACTTGGAGCCGCGCACGCACATCCGGCCTTCGGGGTCCTGCCAGAGCTTCTCGTCGACGTGCAGCTTGCCGAACGCGCGTGTGATCGCCTGCAGCGGCACGCCCGGGAAGGCCTCGATCACTTCGGCGTAATACATCGGCGCCTTGTCGATCATCGCCAGGATCTTCGCTGCGACCTCCGCCACTTCCTTGTCGGCCGGCTTGCGCTCGCCCGCCTTCACCGCCTGCGGATCGAGCTTGTAGTTGCCGTACTTCGCCACGTCCGCATAGGCGTAGGCGATGCGCTCGTAGCGCTCGCGCGGGATGCCTTCGGGAATCGTCGCGTCGATGCCCACCTTGGCGCCGGTCGGCACCACGCCCGCCGGCATGACCGGCAGGCTGGGATCGAGCGGCTTGGCGCGCGCGCCGGGGATGATGAACACATCGCGGTCCGCCTGCACCCGCGTCGCGATCGCCCACTCGACGTCGAGCGCGTTGTAGACGTCGATGTCGTCGTCGACCACCACCGCGTGCTTGATGTCGCCGATCGAGAGCGCGGCCATGAGCGCGTTCTTGCCCTCGCCCGCCTGCTTCTTGATCGACAGGACGACGTGCCACGACCCCGCACCGCCGAGGGTCACGTTCATGTCTTTCACCTGCACGCCCGCGGCCTTCATCGCGGTGCGCAGCTGCGACCAGCGCGTGGGGATCATGAGCCACGTCACTTCCCACGGCATGTGCAGCGCGTAATAGATCGCGTCGCGGCGTTTCGAGATCGCTTTCACGCGCACCAGCGGGTTCCAGTGCAGCCCGCCCATCAGCCGCGTGAACTCCCCGAAGCGGCCTTCGGGCCAGGTCCAGCCGGTCGGCAGGATCTCGGCTTCGAGCACGATCTCGGCGTCGGCGATGTGCGGCACGTCGATCGTCTCGCACATCGAGAGCTCCACCGGCGCACCGCGCAGGCCGCCCGCGATCGTCATCTCGTCCACGCCCGCCGGCGCGCGGTAACCCGCCGCCATGAACTCGTACATGTGCGTGCCGATCGAGATCGAGATCGGCAGCGGCTTGCCCGCTTCGTACGCCTTGTGCGCCAGCGCGCGCAGGTTGTTCGGGGTGACGATGTCGATGCCGGTGAGGTTCTTCTCTTTGAGGAGGAACCGGTAGATGCCGGCGTTGAGCTGATCGCCGTCGCGCACGATGGTGACGCCCGCGGTGATCATGGGGCCGCCGTCCAGGATGGACGACATCGGCACCGGCAGGTCGAAGAGGTCGACGTCGCCGCCGACGTGCGTCACTTCGCGCGTGGCGCTGGTCTCGACGTAGACCGGCGGAATCGGCTTCGCGATGGCGCGCGTGAGCTTGTCTTCGATGTCGGCGTAGCGATCGACGCCCATGCTGATCCCGACGCGCTTCGCCGAGCGCAGGATGCCCGAGACGACCGGCATGTCGTAGCCGACGACGTCGTGGAAGAGCAGCGCCTTGTCGGCCTGGTCGACGAGCGTCGCGATGTGGCGGCTGTCGACCGGCTCCCGGATGTCTTCGAGCTCGCCCGCGGCGCGCAGGCGCTCGAGCAGCTCGCGGAAAGTCTCGCGTTCGTACATGGCGTCATTTCTCCTTGATGCCGGTGAGCGCCGCCGCCTTCTTCCAGCGCGCGCTCTCGGTCCTGATGATCGCCGCGAGCTCTTCGGGCGTGCAGGTCACGGTCTCGGTGCCCTGGTTCGTCAGTGCGTCGTGCACCTCGGGCGACGACATCGCGCGCTTGATCTCGGTGTTCCAGCGATCGACGATCGGGCGCGGCAGGCCCGCCGGGCCGACGATCGTATAGTAGCCGGTGACCGCGAGGTCCTTGTACCCGGCCTCGACCAGCGTTTCGGTGTCGGGATACGTCGGCGAGCGCTTGGCGCCGGTGGTCGCGATCGCGCGCACGCGCCCTGCCTTCACGTGAGGAAGACCGGTGTTGGGCTGCGTGAAAACGAGCTGGATCTCGCCGCCGATCGCCGCGGCGATCCCCGCCGCGCCGCTCTTGTACGACACCGGCTCCATCTTGATGCCCGCGGCTTTCGAAAAGAGCTCGCCGGTGAAGTGGTTGGTCGAGCCCAGGCCCACCGTTCCATAATTGAGCGCGCCCGGACGCGACTTGGCGTATGCGACGAGCTCTTTGACGTTCTTGAACGGCAGCGTGGGATTCGCCACGATCAGCAGCGGCTGCTGCGCGAAGAGCGAGATCGGCTGGAAATCGCGGATCGGGTCGTAGTTCACCTTCTTGTAGTACGCCGGCGCGATGAAGAGCGCGCTCGAGGTCGCCATGAAGAGGGTGTAGCCGTCGGGCGCTGCGTTCGCCGTCAGCTCCGCGGCGAGCACCCCGCCCGCGGAGCCGCGGTTGTCGACGATGACCGGCTTGCCCAACTGCTCGTGCAGCTTGGCGGCGACGGGGCGCGCCATGATGTCGACCGTGCCGCCGGCCCCGAAGGGCAGGATCATGCGGATAGGACGCGCGGGATAGTTGTTCTGGGCGTGCACGGACGCGCACGAAACGAGCGCGGCAGCGCTCAGCAACACACGGTAAGCGGATTTCACGGGGCTGGAACCTGAAGAAGTGGAAAGGACGTGCTGACGTCCCGATTATAAGGATGTCAGGTCGTTCCTTACGCACACGAACCGGCCCCGCGAAAGCTCAGACCCGGGACCTCACTCCGCGGGGATGCACCACACCCGCTTCGCATGGTCCTTCGTCGCGACGTCGAAGTGGATGCCGTTCGGATCGCGGTACTTGCGCTCTTCCCTGGGCCCGTTGCCGATGCCCTTGATCTGGCCGTGATACACCGCGCCGCTCTCCTCGACCCGCGCGGCGCCGCTGTCCATGTCGTCGACCAGGAAGCCGATGTGGTGCAGCCCTTTGCGGCCTTCCGCGTTGATGTTCCCGGAGTGGATGATCGCGAGGCTCATGATGCCGTCCGACATCATGATCGCGACGGGCGACTGGCGCACGCGCTTCATCTCGAACGCCTGCTCGTAGAACTGCGCGGTCTTCTCCATGTCGTCGACCGTGATCGCGATGTGACGCAGCTTGGCCATGCCTGATTCCTCCGGATGTGTATGGACCTATTGCCTGTATAGCGTACCGAGATCATATAGCGCGAACAGGAGCGAGGTGCCTTTGGGTGAGATGAAGTTGCCGATAGCGACGAATACGCTACGCCACGCCTTCGCCTTCTGCTCGGCCTTGTCCGCGCGCGCCTTCTCGGCCTGCCGCATCTCGGCAATGAGCGGCTTGACGTCGATACCGCGCGTATCCCCGGCCGCGGCGCGCTCGAGGTGCTTCCGTCCTTCACCGAACCTGCCCTGCAAGCCGTTCGCGATGCCGAGATTCAGATCCAGCGCGAAGGACGCATCGCCCTGCCGGCGCGGGCGCAGCGCGGCTGCACGCTCGAGGTACTGCTCGGCGCGACGGAGATCGTCGTCGACCGCCGCATTGCCGGCGATGCTTCCGGCACGCGTCTCGCCGGGCATCTGCGCCTGCGCTCGCACCCGCGCGCGATCGAGGTGGGCGCTGCCGAGGACCAGGTAGAGGTCCCACGACGGCGGATCGTCGTCGCGCCTGGTGTAAGGCTCGAGCCGCTCGATCGCGGCCGTATAGGCTTGCGCCGCACCGGCGAGATCGCCCGCCTGCTCCGCGCGCCGGCCTTCATCGGCCTGCGTGCGCGCGATGGTCGTCATCACGCCGGTATACGACCCGAGCGTGCGCACGGCGGCACTCGCCGGAACTGCCGCGCAGCAAAGCATGAGGCACAGCGCCGCCAGATGTGACACCGCGCTCATTCCGGGTTGCGGCTCAGGAAGAACGCGCTGTCCGGATCTTCGGTCACCGGCACCCCCGAGCGCTTCAGCGACTCGCGCAACTGGCGCATGTGCACGTCGCGGATCTTCATCGTCGGCTGGCGCAGCGGCCCGCCGTTGAAACCGTTGAGCCACGCCTGGTACTTCCAGACCTGGCGGTGCAGGATGCCCGCGCCGGGCATGTAGCTCGCGGTGATCGAGCGCTGGGTCACGCGCGAGGGGTTGATCTTCCAGTAGAGCTCCATCATCTCGTCGAAGCGGCCTTCGCGCACCAGGCCGAACATCTTCGGCAGCAGCGGCCCGTAGAACTCGTAATTGCTCGTGCCCATGAACTGGATGGGCAGGATGCCCGCGAGCGGGAACGCTTCGCCTTCGACGGGAATCGTCACCACGACTTCGTGAGCGTGATTCTTCCAGCACTGGATGAACCCGGCCGGCGTCGGCATGCCCGATTCGGCCTTGATGCAGACGATGTTCGGGATCTCCTTCACCATGCGCTCGACGAGCTGCGGCGACATGCCTGCCGGGTGCACGCGCTCGAAGCCCCAGTGCGGCACGGGGAAGAGGATGACGCCGAGCCGCGTCGCGTCGCAGAAACGCTTCGTATAGTCGAAGATCTGGTCCTCAGACGTCGCGTGGAAGTTGTGCGGATAGCCGAGCAGCACGAGCTCGCAGCCTTCGGCTTCCGCCATCTGCACCGCTTCGATGTTCTCGTCGAGCGTGTTGAACATCGCGTGGTGGACGAGCTTCACCCGGCCCTTCGCTTCGTCGTGCGACCACTGCACGAAATCGCGATACTCATCGACCGTGATCGCCACTTCCGACACCAGCAGCGTGCCCCAGAAGCCGCACTCGACCTCCTTGCGGATGTCGTGGCGTATGCCTTTCTCGCCGAGGTGCTTCAGGTCCTGCGTATACGACGGGATGACGACGTTGCACAGGCCGCGCATATGGGCACGCGCCCACTCGCGCGCCTCGTGCTTCCTGTACCGGACCATCTAGTAATACACCGATCGCCCGGCGCCGCCGGTGGCGACGACGAGCTCACCGCTGATCGCCCACGACTTGTCGGAGACGAGGAAGGTCACCACGTGCGCGACTTCGCTGGCGTCGACCATGCGGCAGATCGCGTTGCCTTTGGGCGAGTCGGGCGCGTAGTTGCGCTTCTCGACTTCCTCGGGGCTGATGCCCGCCTCTTTCGACTGCCTGGCCAACAGGCTCGGCGTGCGCTCGGTACGCGTGGTGCCGGGATGGACGCAGTTCACGGTAATGCCGTAGCGGCCGAGCTGCACCGCGAGCGTCTTCGCCATGTGCACGAGCGAGGCGTTGCGAGCGCCGCCCGAGAGATTGCCGGCGTTGCGTGCGTTGGTGCCGCTCACGTTGATGATGCGGCCCCAGCCCGCTTTCTTCAGGTGCGGGATGACCGCCCGCGCGCAGCGCAGCGCGCCGACGTACTTGGTATTGAAGTCGAGCAGCAGGTCTTCGTCGACCACGGTCTCGATGGGGCCGATCGCGGTCGCCGAGCCGCCGGGCGACGAGCCGCTGTTGACCAGGATGTGCAAGCCGCCGAGCTGCTCGGCCGCCTGCGACACCATCGCTTCGACCTGCTCGCGGCTCGTCACGTCGGCCGCGATGCCGATCACGCGGCCGCCGGTCTCCGCCGAGAGCTCCTTCGCCGCCGCATCGAGCTTTTCCTTGTTCCTCGCGACGATCGCGACGTCTACGCCTTCGCGCGCGAGCTCTCTCGCGATCGCCTTGCCGATGCCCTGGCTGCCGCCGGTGACGATCGCGCGCTTCCCCTTGAGTCCGAGATCCATGCGTATCCCCCTCCGATGCCGGTCGTGGATGTATCAGTCTGGCACAATCCCCGAAGCAATAACACGACGTCGGGATGGTCGCTCAATCAGCGAGACCGACCTGCAGTCGGTGCTGAAGGCGAGTTTCTCCTTCTGGTTTTCCTCTGCGCGCCTCTGCGTCCTCTGCGGTTAAAACGCTTTTCGCGTTGCGTCAAGTCAACACCAGCGGCAGGTTGCGCAGCCGCTTGCCCGTCGCCGCCGCGATGGCGTTCGCGACGGCCGGTGCGATCGGCGGGACGCCGGGCTCGCCGACGCCGGTCGGCTTCTCGGTCGACGGCACGATGTAGACCTCGACGCGCGGCATCTCCCCGATGCGCAGCGGCTTGTAGTCGTGGAAGTTCGACTGCTCGATGCGCCCGTCCTTCAGCGTGATCGCGCCGTGCAAGGCCGCCGACAGCCCGAAGCCGATGCCGCCTTCCATCTGCGCGCGGATCACGTCGGGGTTGACCGCGACGCCGCAGTCGACGGCGCACACCACGCGGTCGACGCGATAGCGCTTGTCGTCGAGCATCGTGATCTCCGCCACCTGCGCGACGTAGCTGTGGAACGACTCGTGCACCGCGATGCCGCGGCCGCGGCCTTCGGGCAGCGGCTCGCCCCACCCCGCTTTCTCCGCCGCGAGATCGAGCACGCCGCGATGCCGCGGATGCTGACCCAGCATCGCGCGCCTGAACGCCACCGGGTCCTGCCCCGCGGCGACCGCAAGCTCGTCGATCATGGTCTCGGTCGAGTACGCGGTGTGCGTCGAGCCGACCGAGCGCCACCACAGCACCGGCACGCTCGTCCTGGTCGTGTGCAGGTCGACGCGCAGGTTGGGGATCTGGTACGGCAGGTTCGACGCGCCTTCGACCGACGTCGCGTCGACGCCGCCTTTCACCAGCATCTTTTCCATCGGCGTGCCGGCGAGGATCGATTGGCCGACGATGCGGTGCTGCCACGCCACCAGTTTGCCCGATGCATCGAGGCCGGCGCGTATCGTGTGGAAGTACATCGGCCTGAAGTAGCCGGCGTGGGTGTCGTCCTCGCGCGTCCACTGCAGCTTCACCGGCGCCTTGCCGCCGATCGCTTTCACGATCTCGGCGGTCTCGACGAGGTAGTCCGAGTGAGAGCTCGCGCGCCGCCCGAAGCTGCCGCCGGCATACAGCATATTGATCTTCACCTGCTCGGGCTCGAGCCCGAACACCTTGGCGACGTTCATCTGGTCGACGGTGTGGAACTGCTCGCCGTTCCACACTTCGCAGCCGTCCTCCGTGCGCTCGACCACACAGTTCATCGGCTCCATCGCCGAGTGCGCGAGATACGGGAACTCGTACGCCGCTTCGAGCGTCTTCGCCGCGCCGGCGAACGCCTTGTCGGCATCGCCTTCATTCTTCGCGACCGCACCGGGCCTGGTCGCGAGCGCCTTGTATTGCGCCATGAGCTCGGCCGAACCGAGCTTCAGCACGCCGGTCCCGTCCCACTGCACCGAGAGCGCGTCGCGGCCTTTTTTCGCCGACCAGAAATTCGTCGCGAGCACCGCCACGCCGGTCGGGATCTGCACCACGTCGACCACGCCGCGCACCGCTTTGGCTTTCGACGCATCGAACGACTTCACTTTCGAGCCGAAGACCGGTGCGTGCGCGACGACCGCGGTGAGCATGTTCGGCCGCTTCACGTCGATGGTGAACTGCGCGGTGCCGTTCGTCTTGGCGCGGCTGTCCTGGCGCGGTATGTGTTTTCCGATGAGCCTGAAGTCCTTCGGGTCTTTGAGCTTCACCTCGGCCGGCACTTTCATCGCGGACGCTTTTTCGGCGAGCGCCCCGAAGGTCGCGTTGCGCCCGCTCCTGTGCGTGAGCGTGCCGTCGCGTACCACGATCTCGTTCGCCGGCACTTTCCACGTCTCGGCCGCGGCCGCGACGAGCATCGCACGCGCCGCCGCGCCCGCCTTGCGCAGCTGCTCGTACGAGTTCGCGATCGCGGTGCTGCCGCCGGTACCCTGCATCGGGCCCCATTGCAGGTTGTTGTAGACCTTGGCGTCGGCGGGCGCGCCTTCCACGCGCACCTGTGTCCAGTCGGCGTCGAGCTCTTCGGCGACCAGCGTGGCAAGGCCGGTATACGTGCCCTGCCCCATCTCGACGTGCTTGGCGATCACGGTGACGGTGTTGTCGGCGCCGATGCGCACGAACGCGTTCGGCGCGAGATCGCCGACCGCGGCCGCGGGACCGACCGTCTTGCCGGGAATCGATTGCGCCCGCGCCGGCAGATAGAAGCCGACCATCAGCGCGGCGCCCGCCTGGAGGAAGCGGCGGCGTCCTTCATTGGCTGTCCTCATGAGGCGCTCCTCGAAGCTTCCTTGATGGCGGCGCGGATGCGCACGTAAGTCGCGCAGCGGCACACGTTGCCCGCCATGCCCGCGTCGATGTCGGCGTCGGTGGGTTGCGGGTTGTCGGCGAGCAGCGCTGCGGCCGACATGATCTGCCCCGACTGGCAGTAGCCGCACTGCACGACGTCGAGCTTTTCCCATGCGGTCTGCACCGCCTTGCCGAGCGGGGTCGCGCCGACGTTCTCGATCGTCGTGATCTGCTTGCCTGCGGCTGCAGACGCAGGAATGCTGCACGAGCGCACCGCCTTGCCGTCGATGTGCACGGTGCACGCGCCGCACATCGCGATGCCGCAGCCGTACTTGGTGCCGGTGAGACCGATGCCGTCGCGGATCGCCCACAGCAGCGGCGTATCGGGGTCGACGTCGACTTCGTAACGCCTGCCGTTGACGTTGAGAGTGGCCATGACGATTCCTATCGAGGGCACGCCGCGCCGGAATCGGCCCAGGCGCGCACGATGCGGTTGAATTCGGGTTTGGCGATCGGCACCGGCTCGCGCGCCCTGCCGTTCACGTCGACGCCGGGCTCCCAGCCCCAGGCGACGAGCTTGTCTTCGGTGAGGTGATGCACGATCTCCTCCAGGCTCTTGTCGCCGTTGCGCTTGCGATCGAGCATCTGACGGCAGATCTCGCCGGCGGTCCTGCCTTCCCACGCCATCGAGAGCGGCGCGAGGTGCCACATCGGCGCGCCGGGCACTCCGCTGGCCGCGAAGTTGGCCGACTGGTGACAGGTGTCGCAATGCATGCCGGCGGGACCCTGGTCCTGCGCGCCGCGCGTCATCGGCGGCACGTGCAGCCGTGCGTCCATGCCCTGTTTCGGTGAATCGCCCTTGGGATGGCAGTTGAGGCAGCGCGGATGCACGAGCACCGTGTGCATCTGCATGAAAAGCTTTTCGCTGTCGGCTTTCGAATCGGCGGCGTGCGCCGGCGCGCCGGCGCCGAGCGCGCATGCGACGAGCGTAAGACGTAATGCTTTTCGGTACATGCCGTCTCCTGTGGGACACACGTAAGTGCGTGCAGCGAGCCAGAACCATGCCGGTTGCGGCGCCAGAGCAGTGTCGTTCGAGCGGCTTCGGCTGCGGTAGAACGATCGTCGGCAGTCCTTGCACGATCCTCCGCGCGGCGCGGTCGCGAGATGGCGCACGAGCGCCGACAGGCGTAGGCTCGAGTCGCTATGACTGAAGCACTTGCGCTCGAGCCGCGCCTCGACGAGCTCTCATCCCTGATTGTCCGATACACCGACGGGGACGGCATCCATCCCACCGCCGTCCCGCGCATGACGTTCCTGCGCAGCGCGGTCCCCAGCGGGCTGATTCACGACGTGCACGAGCCGTCGCTGTGCGTGGTCGCGCAAGGGAGCAAGCGCGTGATGCTCGGCGACGAGGTCTATGACTACGGCGGCGGGTGCTACCTCGTCGCGACCGTCGACCTGCCGGTGTGCGCCGAGATCCTCGATGCGACGGCGGAGGCGCCGTATCTGTGCCTCAAGCTCGGCTTCGACATGAACGAAGTCGCGGACATGCTGCTGGCGGTCGGCGAATCCGCGCTCGGCAACGCGCCGCCGGCACGCGGTCTCTTCATGAGCCGGGCGGACGCGCCGCTGGTCGACGCGGTGCTGCGGCTCGCGCGTCTGCTCGAGGCGCCGCAAGACATCGCCGCGCTCGCGCCGCTCGCGGAGCGCGAGATCATCTATCGATCGCTGAAGAGCGACGAAGGCCGCCGCCTTTCGCGCGCGGTCAGCGCGAACGGCCACGCGCGGCGCATCGCGCGGGCGGTGGCCTGGCTCAAGGCGCATTACGCCGAGCCGCTGCGGATCGACACGCTGGCGAGCCACGCCGGCATGAGCGCATCGTCGCTGCACGAGCATTTCAAGGCCGTGACCGCGATGACGCCGGTGCAATACCAGAAGCAGCTGCGGCTGCAGGAAGCGCGGCGGCTGCTGATGAGCGACGGGATCGACGCGGCGACTGCGGGGCATCGCGTCGGCTACGAAAGCCCGAGCCAGTTCAGCCGCGAGTACAGCCGTTTGTTCGGCGCGCCGCCGGCGCGGGATGCGCAGCGGCTGAGAAATGGGGTCAGAGTCACATTTCCAGCCTGAAATCTGACTCTGACCCGGATTGCTTCAAAAGCAGGAAAGGACAAGGACGCGAAGGAAAGCGTACTTCCTCAAAAAGCGAAACCAAGGTGAAGGACAAGGGCGCCAAGCGGCATATGCACCCACTGGTGGTTGCGAACGTGCGGGTCTGACCCCGGCCTTTCGGGGTCAGGCCCTGTTTTTTTCAAGAAGCAGGTTAAGAACGATGGCGACTGCCTACTTGCTCGGAATTCTGCTCACCTTTGGGCGGAAACAAAACGCCCGGCCTCATGACCGGGCGTTTGTTTTACGCCGCGCGTTACGCGGCTGGCGCCGCTAACGCATCCTACTGCGGCTGGCCCGCCACGACCGCCGCGGGCTGCACCGCAGCCTGGTCGTCGCTCAACGCCGAGCGCGCGCGCTCGGGCGTGACCTCGATGATGCGGTTGGTGGCGGTCTGGTGGATGAGCAGCGTGCCCTGCCTCGTGACACGCGCGTTGCGCAGGATGCCCGCGTAGAGGTTGCCCGACTTGATCGGCCAGCTCTGGAAAGTCTCCTTCGCGATATCGAAGCGCACGAGCATGTCGGGGCGCACGCCGGATTCGTTGTACCAGACCGCACCGTCGAGCACCGCGATCGCGTAGGGATGCGACTTGGGACCCGAGGGCGAATCCCATTCCTTGATCTCGCCGGTCTTCGGATTGACGCGGCCGATCTTGCCCATGCCGGAGTTCACGTACCAGACCATGCCGTCCGGCGCGATGTCGAGCCGGCGCACCGTGGTGCCGGGCGTCGGCAGCTTCACCTCGGTGACCGCGAGGGTCTCGGGATTGACTTTCATCAGGCACGGCCGCGCGTTGCACGCGACCCACAGCGTACCTTCGCGATCGAATTTGATGTCGTACGGCTGCGAGCGCTGCTCGGCGGCTTTCACGATCCTGATCTCGCCCGTATCCGGGTTGAGCCTGCCGATGCGGTTGGCCGCCTGGAAGGTGAAATAGACGATGCCGTTCCTGTCGAAAGTCATCGTGTGCGGATCGGTCGCCTCGGGATCGGGCATCTTCCAGACGGTCGCCTTGCCGCTCGCCGGATCGACCCAGCCGATCGTGCCGTTCTTGTTGCCCGAGAACCACGGCCGGCCTTTGGGATCGAGCTGCACGGTATGCGGCATCGAGTTCGGCGGGAGCGGATATTCCCGCACGCGGTTCGTCTTCGGGTCGTAGCGGCCGATGAGGTTGCCGAACTGCCCCGCGTACCAGATCGAGCCGTCGGCGGCCTGGATCGGATCGCGCGTGCGCTGCCCCAGTTGGGTCGCGGCGATCTCCTTGAACGTGACCTTGAAATTGCCGGGGACCTGCTTCGCCTGACGCGGATTCTCGGGCGGGAAGCTCTTCGCGAGGTAGTCGAGCACCTCGTTCTGCTGGGCGGGGCTCCCCGACATGTCGACCATGTAGCTCGTCAGCTCTTTCCATTGGTCGCGGGTATAGCCGGAGCTGTTCTGGATGAGCTGGAGCGCGTGGCACGCCGAGCACATGCCTTCGACGAGTTGCTTACCCTTGCCGTCGGGCATCGCCGGCGGTTTCTGGCCCTGGGCGGCGGCGGCGGCCAGCGGGAAGACGAGGACAGCGGCGGAAATCAGATATGCAGCGATGGCTTTGGGCATGGCGCGATATCCTCTTTTGGGTTGTAGCCGAACTCTATCAAAACGGGAGGTGGCGCGTGAAAGAGAACAGTATTCGCAAGGCGGTCCGGGAAGGCCGGGCGGCGCTCGGCACCGGTCTGAAGGAATTCGCCTCGCGCGGGGTCCCGCACATCATCGAAGCTTCGGGCTTCGATTACTGCATGATCGACATGGAGCACAGCGCGTTCGACCTCGCCACCATCGCCGATCTCGCCGGGTGGTTCGCTGCGACCGACATCTCGCCGATCGTGCGCATCCACAAGGCGTTCGTCCATTACATCCCGCTCCTGCTCGACCAGGGCATCATGGGGATACAGATCTCGGGAGTGGACAACGCGGACGAAGCGCGCGCCATCGTGCGCGAAGCCAAGTATCCGCCGGTCGGCCACCGCGGGATGTCCGGGATGGGGCCGCATACGAGCTACCGAGGCTACGGCAGCCGCTACCTCGCCGAATACGCGCCGTGGGCGAACGACAACATCATCCTCTGCCCGTCGATCGAATCGCTGGAAGGGCTGGAGAACGTCGACGCGATCGCCGCGGTCGAGGGCATCGACATGATCGCCTACGGGCACTCCGATCTCAGCGCGCAGCTCGGCATCCACCTCCAGCTCGATCATCCGCGCTTCAAGGAGGCGACGAAGAAGATCGTCGACGCGTGCCGAAAGCACGGCAAGCTCGCGCGAGGCTCCGCCGAGACCGAGGCGCAGATCGAGGAATACTGGAAGCTCGGCTGCCAGGTATTGAACCTGCCCGGCACCGACACCAGCACCTACCTCGAAGGACTCAAAGCGCGCGCGGGTCGAGCCCGCGCGCGGCTCGAGTCGATCGGCGTGCGGCCCCGAGAGTCCGCATGACGGATCTGCCGTCGAGCCCGTCGACGCGCCCGGGGCACGCGCGCCGCCCAGATCGTGGGCGCCCGAAAATTCGTCCTGTCAGGCCGCGCCCGAGGCCGTAAAATCGGCGCACACCGAGACGGGATGAAGGAAGGAGACCGTGATGATTTTTCCCAAGCTGGAAGACGCGCACAACATCTTCGATCTGCGCGACATGGCCAGGCGGCGCCTGCCGAAATGGCTGTTCGAATTCGTCGACCGCGGCACCGAAGAGGAAGTCGCGCTCCACAACAACCGCGAAGCGTTCGAGCGCATCAAGTTCCTGCCGCGCATGCTCGTCGACGTATCGAAACGTGACCTCACCACCACGGTCTTCGGCAAGGAGCACAAGATGCCGATCGGCATCGCGCCGACCGGCGCCGCCGGCATGATGTGGTATCGCGGCGAGCTCGAGCTCGCGCGCGCCGCCAAGGCCGCGGGCATCCCCTTCTCGCTCGCCACCGGCTCGATCACCAGCATGGAGCAGGTCGCCGCGGAAGTCGGCGGCACGCTGTGGATGCAGCTCTACATGTGGGCCGACCGCAAGCTCTCGCACCAGGTGGTCAAGCGCGCCGCGGCCGCGGGCTTCGAAGCCCTGCTCGTCACGGTCGACGGCGTGGTCGCCGGCAACCGCGAGTACAACAAGCGCAACGGCTTCTCGGTGCCGTTCAAATACAACAGCAAGAACACCCTCGACGTGCTCTCGCATCCGCGCTGGATGCTGGGCGTGCTCGGCCGTTACATCGCCAACGGCGGCATGCCGCAGCGCGCGAACTTCCCGGCCGAGCTCCAGGGCTCCATCACGACCGCCTACGGCGGCAACAAGGACACCCGCAGCGACTCGCTGTGCTGGGACGACCTCAAGGCGCTGCGCGACATCTGGCCGGGCAAGCTCGTGGTGAAAGGCATCCTGCATCCCGACGACGCCGAGAGATGCCTCGAGTACGGCGCCGACGGCATCGGCGTCTCGAACCACGGCGGCCGCAACTGCGATGCCGCGCCTTCGCCGATCGAAGTGCTGCCGGACATCGTGCGCGCAGTGGGCCACAAGACCACGATCCTCTTCGACAGCGGCGTGCGCCGCGGCAGCGACGTGGTCAAGGCGCTGGCGCTGGGTGCGGACATGGCGCTGATCGGACGCAGCACGCTGTACGGCACCGCCGCCGCGGGCGAAGCGGGCGCCGCACGCGCGCTCGACATCTATCGCGGCGAGATCAGCCGCGCGATGGCGCAGATCACGTGCAACAAGGTCTCGGAGATCGGCCCCGAGCACGTCGCATTCCAGGAGAGCTGCCGCCTGGTGCCGGCTGCGTCGAAACAGGAAGCGCCGGCACGCGGCATGATGAACGTGCAGCCGCTCTTCCCGCAGGAGCAAGTCCGATGAGCACAGCAGTCCCCGCAGCCGCCAAAGCGGAGCTCACGCGCACGGGCAAGCTCCGCGCGGGCATCAACTTCCAGAACCAGTTCCTGACGACCCTCGGACCGAACGGCGAACAGGGCGGCGTCGCCGTCGAGTTCGCGCGCGAGCTCGCACGCCGCCTCGAAGTGCCCGTCGAGATCATTCCGTACAAGTCCGCCGGCTCGCTCGCCGATTCGGTGAGCAGCGGCGCGTGGGACATCTCGGTGCTCGGCGACGAGCCCGAGCGCGCGAAGGTCATCGCGTTCGCGCCGCCGTTGACCGAGCTCGAAGCGACTTACCTCGTCCCCGCGGGCTCTTCGATCCGGAGCGTGGACGAAGTCGACCGCAAAGGCATGCGCATCGTGTCCCCGGCGAAAAGCGCGTTCGACCTCTATCTCGCGCGCACCATCAGGAACGCGGAGCTCATCCAGATCGCCGGCAACAAGGCGGCGCAGGATCACTTCGTGAACCAGAAGGCCGACGCGCTCGCCGGATTGAAGCCCGGCCTGGAGGAGCTCGCGCCCAAGATGCCCGGCTTTCGCATCCTCGACGGCCGCTTCTGCACGGTGCGCCACACGGTCGGCATGCCGCGCGACGGTCGCGATGCGGCGGTGGCCTACATCCGCGATGTCGTCGAAGACGTGAAAGCGTCGGGGCTCGTCGCGGAGTGGATCAGGAAGAGCGGCGTCAAAGGATTGGGCGTCGCACCGGCGGCTTGATCGGTGCGCTCGCGCGCACCCTGCGGTGAACGGCGACGTTCCGCCCGTAGGGTGCGTGGCAACGCACCGCGCGCTGTCCGCGCTTGCTCGAACGCATCGCGGTTCATTTCGCCGTTACGCCGGACCGGCCGACGGCCCTGCTTTGCCATACCCACCTGAGAGAACCCCGGCCATGTTCAGATCGACCCTGCTCGGCTGTGCCCTATCGATACTCGTGCATGGCGCGGCCGCAGGCGCCCAGCAGGCCGGCAACCGCGACGAGTTCTTCTGGCTGGGCGAAATGAACAAGGCCACGGCGGTGATCAACTCCGA
This sequence comes from Burkholderiales bacterium, assembly GCA_036262035.1. Taxonomy (NCBI): domain Bacteria; kingdom Pseudomonadati; phylum Pseudomonadota; class Betaproteobacteria; order Burkholderiales; species Burkholderiales bacterium. The sequence goes on from DATAJS010000009.1 coordinate 419,063, forward strand.
AGAGGGTCTGCTGGAAAAATCGATGGTGCCGCGCATCGCCGCCGGAATTTCCAAGGTGATCGAGGACGGCAACCAGGCGGGCGCCAGGCGCCCGTCTTCGGTCATCACGTTCGAGCCGCTGCTGATCAAGGCAGCGGGTTACGACGTCACCCTGCTCCACGCGGGCCGGTCGAGCCAGGACATGCACGCGACTTTCCGCGCCGCCATCTTGCGCGAGGACGTGCTCAGGCTGGCCGAGCAGCTGACCAGGACCGCCGGCACCCTGGTCAGGCTGGCCGAGAAGCACGCGGGCACGATCGTTCCGAACTACACCAACGGCGTGGCGGCGCAGCCCAACAGTTACGGCCACTATCTGCTCGGACACGCGGCCGGCCTCGAGCGCGATGCACAACGCATCCGTGAGGCGTACGCGCGACTCGATCGCTCCCCGATGGGAACCACCGTCCTGAACGGCACGAGCTGGCCGTTGAACCGTACCCGGATGGCGGACTACCTCGGCTTCGCGACCATCGCGGACAACGCCTACGACGCCCATCAGATCGCGACCGCCGAGCATGCGGTGGAAGTCGGTTCGATCGTCACGAGCATCGCGCTGCACGCCGGGAGCTTCGTCGAGGACGTGATGACCCAATATGCCAGCTCGCGTCCCTGGATCCTCTTGCAGGAAGGCGGCGGCAACACCTATGTCTCCAGCGCGATGCCGCAAAAGCGCAACCCGGGCCTGCTGAACAACACCCGGCAGCACGCGTCGACGGCGGTCACCCTGGCCATGGGCCCCGTGATCCAGGCGCACAACATCCCGCCGGGCATGGCGGACGCGAAGGACGCGAAGACCAACAAGGCGATGGTGAACAGCGCGATCAGGGTATTGCAGGACTGGGACAAGGTTCTGAACGCGCTCGTCATCAGCCCGGAGCGTGCGCTGGAAGAGCTGAACAGCGACTGGACCGCGTCACAGGAGCTGGCCGACGTCCTGATGCGCAAATACAAGCTGCCGTTCCGCGTGGGACATCACTTCGCCTCCGAAGTGGTGGACTACGCGAAGGCCAGGGACATCAAGCCGAGCGAGTTCCCCTATGCCGAAGCAAAGCGCATCTATGCGGACGCCATCAAGGACTACGGCACCGGCGAGCTGCCGATGAGCGAGAGCGAGTTCCGCGCGACCCTCGATCCGGTCGCGATCGTCAGGAACCGGGCCACCGTCGGGGGCCCGCAACCCGCCGAAATGGCGCGCATGCTGAAAGCCGCGAACCAGAAGCTCGCGCAGCAGGCCGCCTGGACCAGGGAACGGCGCGCGAAGATCGATTCTTCATTGGCGAAGCTCGACGCCGATTTCGACAAGCTCCTGAAGCAGTGATCGCGCCGGACGGCGCCGCCGGTCGCTAGAGCGATTTCGCGTAGTCGATCATCCCCTGGAAGTCGACGACGACCGCAGGCTCGTTCCCCACCACCCACGCGTCGTGGCCGGACGGCAGCAGCGAAACGTCACCGGGCTTGCACTCGATCTCGGTGCCGTCGTCCATCACCACCATCAGCACGCCCGACACGTGATACTGGAAGTGCGGCGCTTCGCAGCTCCTGGTGTGCACCAGCGGCTGGACCGAGGTCGACCACCGCCACCCGGGCTCGAAGACAGCGCGGCCGACCGTCGCGCCGCCGACGTTGATGAGCTCCACCTTGCCCTTCGGGAACTCGCGCACCTCGTCCGGCTTGCCGAAGCTCTTCAGTTCCGCTTTGTTCATCGTTCGTCTCCTGTTGGTCAAGCGGCGGCAGGCATGTCGTGCAGGAGCCTGCCGTAACCCTCGATACGCTCGCCGCCGAGCGCTTTCGCCATCGCCCACACCGCGGCCTGGGTGGACGTCACCACGGGCTTGCCGAACTCGCGTTCCCACGCCGCGATCGAGCCCATCGTCGGAAAGTTGGCGCCGGGCACCACGAAGGCGTCGATGTTCGGATTGTCGATGCGCGCAAAGGCGTCACGCGCGTTCTCGGGACCGAGCTTGCCGATCGCGTACGAGTCCTTGGCTGCGAAGCCTTCGATCGCGGCGATCTCCAGTCCATGCCGCGTGGAGAAATAGCGCCGCGCGCGCGCGTTCACCTCCTCCGAATACGGCGAGACGATCGCTACGCGCTTGGTGCCGAGCGCGCGCAATGCCTTTCCCACCGAATCCGCCGACGTGATCGCCGGCACGCCGGCCGCGGCGCTCATGCGCCGAGTGACCTTCTCGTCGTAATCGTCGGTGAAGAGGCTCGCCGACGTCTGCATCAGGATCACCAGCTCGACCTTGGCCGTGCCGAGGAGCTTCGACTGGTAGTCGACGTCCTCGTCGCGGCCGGGCGAGAACGGCTGCCCGGGCGTGTTCGTCAGCACCCGAGCGTAATGGGCCTGGTAGCCCGCAGGCAGGCGCGAGAGCTCGGTTTCGGTCGTCGTGTTGGTCGACGGGATGAGCACGCCGAAGTGATGGGTCATGCGCGTTTCCTATTTTGCGCTGAGGTCCAGATTGGCCGACTTGACGATCTCCCCCATGCGCCTGGACTCGCTGCGCCGGAAAGCGTCGAGCTCCGCCCGCCCGCCCCCGATGATGTCGATGCCCAGCACTTTCAGCTGTTCGGCGTATTCGGGTTCCTTCACGACCTTCACCACTTCCGCGCTGATCTTGTCGAGCAAAGCGGCCGGTATGGCCTTCGGCGCGACGACCGAATACCAGCCGAAATTCTCGAAGCCCGGTACGGTGTCGGCGATCGGCGGCACGTCGGGCAGAAGCGGCGCGCGCTTGGTGCTGGTGACGCCGATGGCGCGCACGCGCCCGCCGTTCACCAGCGGCAGCGCCGCCGGGACGACCGCGAACACCGTGTGCACCTCGCGCGAGGCGGTGTCGCCCAGCGCCTGGGCGATGCCTTTGTACGGCACGTGCAGCATCTGCACGCCGGCCGCGTTGAGGAAGTACACCATGCACAGATGCTCGCCGCCGCCCGGGCCCGCCGACCCGTATCGAAGCTGCGGTGAAGAGGTCCTGGCGAGCTGTATCAGATCGGCAACCGATTTGGCCGGCAACTGCGGATTGACGACCAGCACGTAGGGCACGCTTCCGATGAGGGCGACCGACGCGAAATCCCTCTCCAGATCCAGCTTGAGGTCCTTGTAGACTTTCTCCGCCGCCGCGAGCTGAGAGGTCATCAGCAGCCACGTGTACCCGTCGGCGGCCGTGCGCGCGACGATCTCGGCGCTGAGCGCGCCGGCCACGCCCGGCCGCGCGTCGACCACGATCCGCTGGTTCCACGATTTGTAGAGCCGTTCGGACAGAAAGCGCGCGATGATGTCCGGGCCCGACCCCGGCGCGCTGCCGATGACGAGCCGGATGGGCTTGTCGGGAAACGCGGTCGTCGCCGCATGTGCGACGGCCGCTACGGCCAGCGACATCCAGATCACGGCAAGCATCTTCGTGCTGCGCATCGGTGACCTCCTCCCGTTGGCGTGCAGGAGGCATCTTGCCATTATCCGAACCCTGGCGCACGCTCCTTCGCATCCCAACGACCTCGAGCCGCCCGATGAAAATCGTCGAAGTCAGAACGTACTCGCCCGTGTATCCCGTCAAGGATCCGTTCTCCAACGCCATGCGCACCACGCGCGAGCGCGCGTTCGGGCTGGTCGAGATCGTCACCGATGCCGGCATCACCGGCTGGGGCGAAGGCGCGAGCGTGCCGGCGCGCCGTGCGCTCGACACGCACGTGGTCGGGAAGAATCCGTTCGACTGCGAAGTGATCTGGGAAGCGCTGCACAAACAGGGCGTCGACCCCGCGGCGATCAGCGCGGTGGACATCGCGCTGTGGGACGTCATGGGCAAGGCGCTGAAGCAGCCGATCCACCAGTTGCTGGGCGGCGCGTTCCGCACGCGGGTGCAGGCGTACGCGACGGGGCTCTTCCGCCGCGAGCGATCCGATCCGACGGCGGCGCTGGTCGAGGAAGCGCGCGGCTACGTCGACGAAGGCTTCCGGGCGATGAAGATGAAAGTCGGCTTCGGGCCCGACTACGACATCGAGAACGTCGCCGCGGTGCGCCGCGCGATCGGCGACGACATCCTCTTCGCGGTCGATGCGAACTGCGGTTACGACGTCGGCAGCGCGATCGCGGTCGGCCGGGAGATGGCGAAGAACGATCTGCTGTGGTTCGAGGAGCCGGTGAGCGCCGATGACGCCGAGGGCTACCTCGAGATCAAGCGCGCGCTCGGCATCCGCATCTCGGGCGCGGAGCAGTTCCGCGGGCGTTGGGCTTTCCGCCGCATGATCCAGGAGCGCGCGCTCGACATCATCCAGCCCGACGTGTGCGTGTGCGGCGGCTTCACCGAGTACCGCAAGATCGCCGCCATGGCGAGCGCGAACCATGTGCGGGTGATCCCGCACATGTTCGGCACCGCGATCCGGCTTGCCGCCACGCTGCATCTCCTCGCTGCGCTCCCCGACTGGCCGCGTGCGCACGAGCCGTTCCCCACGCTGCTGGAATACGACATGAGCGAAAACGCGCTGCGCACCGAGCTCGCGCGGGAGCCGATACGCCACAAGGGCGGCATCGTCGACGTGCCGCAGGGTCCCGGCCTCGGCATCGAGATCGATCGCGAGGTGCTGCAGCGATACTGCTAGTGTACTGCCCCGTTAATTTTTGGTACTTTGCGATATCTCATCTTGGAGAGATCGCAATGCCCCAACGCATGCCCCCGGTCATGTTGAGTGCCGACGAACGTGAACAACTGGAATCGTTGTCGCGGTCGCGCTCGAT
>DATAJS010000011.1 GCA_036262035.1 Burkholderiales bacterium
GCGCGCGCTATCGCGCGCGCGTCCGGGACGGCGCGGCCTGCCGGCCGCGTCAGCTGAAATCGACCTTCGTCGCGTAGCGCTTGCCGGCCGGGCCCTGGAAGATCACGGTCGCGGTCGAATCCATCCGGTTCTGGTTGTTCAGGTCGAACGTCTGGCGCGAGTAGGTCCACGTGGCGTGCTCGGCGTCGTCTTCCTTGACCGACGCCGGCTTGCCGATGGCGGTCATGACCTCCTGTTCGGACTTGCCCATGACGGCGGTCGTGAAGTCGTCGCGGGAGAACGGGCGGCTGCAGGCGGCGACCAGCATGAGCGCGGCAAGCGCGCAGGCGGTGAGGAGTCGGCGTGTAAGAGGGCGGAACATGGCGGCGTCCTTATGAGTTTGGGACGCGGAGGTTACGCCTTAAACGCGCGCGTTGCCTGTCGCCAGGCTGTCGAGACGAAAAAGAGATAAAGCGCGCAAGGATCGGCGTCCTGGCGTACGCCAGGACCCATGTTGAAGTCCCAAGGAAGTCAGGATGGATCCCGGATCGCGTGCGCTGGCGCGCACGGTCCGGGATGACGCGTCCGACGACGCGTCACTATTCCGTGCGTATACCGGCCGCCTTGATCACCTTGGTCCAGCGCGCGAGCTCGCTGCGGATCAGATCGCTCATCTCCTTCGGCGTGCTGCTGGCGATCTCCAGCCCGATGCCCTCGATGTGCTTGATGAACTCGGGGTTCTGCGCCGCGCGCGTCATCTCCGCGTTGATCTTGTTGACGATCGCGGGCGGCGTTCCCGCCGGCGCGAGCAGGCCGTACCAGCTCGTATTGGTGAAGCCGGGATAGGTCTCGGCGATCGCCGGCACCTCGGGCATCGACTTGACGCGCTTCGGATGGCCGACGCCGACCGCGCGCACCTTGCCGTTGGCGAGGAACGGCTGCCATTGCGGGATGCTGCCGAAGATCGCCTGGATCCGTCCGGCGACGAGATCGACGGTGGCGGGCCCGCCGCCTTTATAAGGCACGTGCACGAAGTCGGCGCCGGTCAGGGCCTTGAGCAGCTCCATGCCGAGGTGGTTGGGCGTGCCGGTGCCGGGCGAGCCGAAGTTGATCGTGCCCGGCCTGGATTTCGCGAGGTCGACCAGATCCTTGACCGTCTTCGCCGGCACCGACGGATGGATGACCAGCAGGAAGGGCACGTAGACGCCGACGCCGATCGGCGCGAGGTCCTTGATGGGATCGTACGCGAGCTTGGTGCCGAACGCGGGGCTCACCACGAGGCCCGCCGACGTTCCGAGCAGCAGCGTATAACCGTCGGGCGGCGCTTTGGCGCCGAGCGCATGGCCGATCGTCGCGCCGGCGCCGGGACGGTTGTCGATGACGACCGGCACGCCGAACTTGTCGGACAGCCAGCCGCCGTACGCGCGCGCGGTCGGATCGGTCGAGCCGCCGGGCGGGTAGGGCACGATGAGCCGTATCGGGCGCGTGGGATAAGAAGCATCGGCGGCGAGCGCCGAAACCGCAGCTGCGCAAAACGAGAGTGCGACCGCCGCCGCGGCCGAACGTACAGCGAAAACCGACATTCCTCCTCCGTATCGTTGTTCGATGGAACCACCGCATGGTATACGAATGTTCACCCAGCACCCGGACCATGCAAGAACAGAACGGCCATCCTCCGCGCATCTCCGCGCGCGATCTCTTCCTCGCTTTCACCGGCATCACGCTCGCGAGCTTCGGCGGCGCGCTCTTCTGGTCGCGCCGCGCGATCGTCGAGCGCCATCGCTGGCTTTCGGAGCACGAATTCGTCGAGATCCTCGCGCTGGCGCAGCTCCTGCCGGGCGCCAACGGCGTCAACCTCGCGGTGCTGATCGGCTATCGATTCGACGGCGTGCGCGGCGCTTTCTCGGCGCTGGCGGGGTTTCTCACGCTGCCTTTCGCGGTGATCATGACCCTGGGTTTCCTGCACCGCCGGTTCGGCGAGATGCCGATCGTGCACGCGGCGCTCACCGGCATGTCGGCGGTCGCCGTCGGGCTTCTCATCGCCATGGCTTCGCGCATGGTGGTCGTGCTCCAGCGGCGGTGGCTGCCGTGGGTGTTCGTCACGCTGACCTTCGTCGGCGTCGGCGTGCTGCGCTGGCCGTTTCTCGCGGTGGTCGGCGTGCTCGCGCCGTTCGCGATCTATGCATCGTGGCGGGGGCGCACATGAGCCTGTCCGAGCTCGCGGCGCTGTGCCTCTATTTCATGATGCTCTCGTTCCTGGCCGTCGGCGGCGCGCCGTCGGTGCTGCCGGAGATGCACCGCTACGTCGTCGAGCTGCACGCGTACATGACCAGCGCGCAGTTCGCGCAGCTCTACTCGCTCGCGCAGATCGCGCCGGGACCGAACGTCATGTACGTGCCGCTGATCGGGTGGCACATCGCGGGCTGGGCCGGCGCGGTCGCGACGCTGTTCGCGGTCGTCGTGCCGTCGTTCTCGCTGACGCTCGTCATCGCCCAGCTCTACGCGAGGCATCCGAAAGCTGCCTTCGGCGTCGCCGTGCGGCGCGGACTCACGCCGATCACGATCGGCCTCATCTTCTCGAGCGCGTGGATCCTGGTGCCGGCGGTGAACCACGACTGGCGCGGCTACGTGCTCACGGCGCTGACCGTGCTGCTCGTGTCGAGGACGCGGTTGGGCCCGATCTGGGTGCTCGTCGGCGGCGCCGCGGCGGGGATCGTCGGCTTCGTTTGATAATCCGGGTCAGAGTAACATTTCGGAAAATGTGACTCTGACCCGGATTTACGGGAGGGGGCATGAAGATCAGCAATCTGGAGACGTTCGTCGTCGACGGCGGCTGGCGCGCGTGGACGTATGTCAAGGTCGAGACCGACGAAGGTATCACCGGCTGGGGCGAATGCTCGGACACGCGCGTGCCGAACGCAGTGTGCGGTGCGGTGCGCGACCTTTCGGGCATCCTCGTCGGCCAGGACCCTCGCGCGTACGAAGCGCGCTTCATCGATATGCACCGCACGTTCCGCTCCAGCCCCGGCGGCATCGCGGCGCGCGCGATGGCGGGCATCGAGTGCGCGCTGGTGGACATCAGGGCGCGCTCGCTCGGCATCTCGGTGACCGAGCTGCTCGGCGGGCCGACGCGCGACCGCGTGCGCCTCTACTGGTCGCACTGCGGCACGACGCGTGTGCGCCATCACGAGATGGTCGGCAAGCCGCCGATCGAATCGTGGAACGACGTCACCGCGCTCGCGAAGGAAGTGGTGTCTCGCGGTTACACCGCTTTGAAGACCAACATCGTGCTGCCGGGCAAAGGCGGCACGTGGTTCAGCGGTTTCGACCGCTCGATGGGGCCGAACGACGAGTGGGCGCCGAACTGGCTGATCGGCCACATCGAGAAGCACATCGGCACGATCCGCGACGCGGTCGGCCCCGACTTCGACATCAACCTCGATCTCAATTTCCACTTCAAGCCCGAAGCGGCGAAGCGCATCGCGAAAGCGCTGGAGCCGTTCAATCTCCATTGGCTCGAGATCGACTCTCCCGATCCCGACGCGGTGCGCGAAGTGAAGGAGTCGACCTCCACGCGCATCTGCACCGGCGAGACGCTGATCCACATGAAGGAATACCTGCCGTTCTTCGAGCGCAAGGCGGCCGACGTCTACATGATCGACGTGCCGTGGAACGGCATCGTCCAGGGCAAGAAAGTGGGCGACCTCGCCGCGACCTTCCAGAACAACGTCGCGCCCCACAACCATTACAGCCATCTGTCGACGTTCATGAGCGCGTCGCTGTGCGCCTCGCTGCCCAACGTGCGCATCATGGAGATCGACGTCGACGACGTGCCGTGGAAGGACGATCTGGTCACGCACACGCCGGAGATCCTCAACGGCTATATTTCGACGCCCAAAGGTCCGGGCTGGGGCACCGCCATCAACGAAGAGGTCGCCCGCGCGCGCGCGTGGGACCCGAAGAAGTCGGCGCATCAGAAGAACCTGCCGCCCGCCCGCAGTTATTGATCGACAAGGAGGGTTGCCATGAATCGCATCACTCTCGCATCGCTGGTCGCCGGCAGTCTTGCCATGCCGTGCGTCGTCGAAGCCGGGCAGGGCCCGCAGAAAGTCGCGCTCTACGCCAACGTCGGCAACGAGCTCATCCATTTCGACGTCGACGTCGACAAGGCCGAGCTCACCCGCAAGGACAGCGTGAAGCTGCCGGCGAGCGTGCAGTACGCGTGGCCGCATGCGTCGCGCCGGTATCTCTACGTCGCGACGAGCAGCAGCGCGTCGGGTTACGGCCCCGCCGGCACCGAGCATCACGTCACGGCGTTCAGGATCGATCCGGCGACCGGCACGCTCACTCAGCACGGCGAGCCGATCAAGCTGCCCACGCGCCCCATCCACATGACGACCGACGTCCCGTCGCAGAACATCCTCGTCGCATTCAACAACCCGAGCGCACTGCGGGTCTATCGCATCAACAAGGATTTCACGCCGGGCGAGGAAGTGAAGCAGCCGGGCCCGATCGATGCGGCCATCTTCGCGCACCAGGTGCGCGTCACGCCCGACAACAAGCACGCGGTGCTCGTCGCGCGCGGCAACGAAGGCACCAAAGAGAAACCCGAAGATCCGGGCTTCCTCAAAGTGTACGAGTACAACAACGGCGTGCTTTCCAATCTCACCACGATCGCGCCCGACGGCGGCCGCAACTTCGGCCCGCGCCACCTCGATTTCCATCCCTCGAAGCCGTGGATGTACCTGCTGATCGAGACGCAGAACAAGATGTACACCTACAGGATGGATGGCGGAAAGATCGCGCCCGACATCGCGTATCGCGCGGAGACGCTCGCCGAGCCGAAGAATATCCGCGCGCGGCAGGCGGCGAGCGCGGTGCACGTGCATCCGAACGGTCGCTTCCTCTACGGCTCGAACCGCGCGCAGGAGACCGTGGATTTCAACGGCCGCAAGGTGTTCAAGGGCGGCGAGAACAGCATCGTCGTCTATGAGATCAACCAGTCGACGGGCGAGCCCAGGCCGATCCAGCACATCGAGACCCGCGGCATCCATCCGCGCACCTTCCACATCGATCCCTCGGGACGGCTGCTCGTTGCCCAGCACAACTTACCCGTCGACGTGCGCGAAGGCGACACGGTGAAGACGATCCCCGCCGGGCCGTCGGTGTTCCGCATCGGCGACGACGGCAAGCTCACTTTCGTGCGCAAGTACGATTTCGACGTGGGCAAGACGACGATGTGGTGGATGGGCATGGTGCCGCTGTAACAGGAGATTTGAAATGAACTTCGGAATCGAAGACTCGGCCGAGCAGGGCGCTTTTCGCGACGAGGTCCGCGCGTTCCTCGCGACCGCAGTGCCCGACAACCTCGAGCACGCGATCGACCCGGTCGACATGTCGTACGAGCAGTATCAGATCCGACGCGCGCTCGGCCGCAAGCTGGGCGCGAAAGGCTGGCTCTACCCGTCGATGCCGGTGGAGTACGGCGGCGGCGACCTGTCCGCCGAGAAAGTGGTGATCCTGCACGACGAGCTCTCGCGCGTCGGCCTGGCGCTCCCCCCTTATTACGACTCCGGCGGCAAGATGGCGGCGCCGACGATCCTGGTGTGGGGCACCGACGAGCACAAGAAGCGTTTCCTGCCGCCGATCTGCCGCGGCGAAGTGCGCACGTGGCAACTGCTGAGCGAGCCGAGCGCGGGGTCCGATCTCGCGGGCGTGAAGACGACCGCGGTCCGCGACGGCGACGTCTATCGCGTCAACGGCCAGAAGATCTTCGTCGGCAGCTCGCACGGCGCGGATTACTCGTGGACGATCGTCGTGACCGATCCCAAGGGCGAGCGCCACAAGAACCTGTCGTGGCTGATGATCCCCATGAACCTGCCGGGGATCACGGTGCAGCCGATGGATCTCCTCGCGACCGGCGGTGAAGCGGGCAGCGGCTCGGGCGTGAAGAACGCGGTGTTCTTCGACGACGTGCGCGTGCCGGCCGATCACCTCGTCGGCGGCGAGAACAACGGCTGGAAAGTCGCGACCACGCACCTGGAGGTCGAGCACGGCGGCACCGGCAGGCTCGCCGACAGGCGCGTGATCTACGACTTCATCGAGATGTGCCGCGACCGCCGCGACGGATACGCGATCTGCGACGACGCGGGCGCCAGAGCCGAGATCGTCGACCTCTACATCGAAGCCGAGATCACGCGCCTCTTCGCGCTGCGCAACCACTGGCTCGCGCACACCGGCCAGCCGCGCTCGTACGAAGGCGCGCAGTACAGCCTGCGGCGCAAGCTCTCGGGGCTCGACATGGCCGAGAAGATGCTGCGCATCGCCGGGCCGTGCGTGCTGACCAAGGACGAGAAGTGGGGCCCGCTCAAAGGCGCGATCGAGTACTTCCAGCGCGACGCGATCACGGCGCTGCACCCGGGCGCGACGACCGACATCCAGAAAGTCGTCATCTCGCGCAGGCTCGGCATCGGCGGGCGGGAGAAGGAGAAGGCGGGAACGTTGCGATAAAGCATCGTCATTCCGGACGCGTCGAAGACGCGATCCGGAATCCATTTTGATTCTTTGAATTCAAAATGGATCCTGGCTTTCGCCAGGACGACGCTTACGCGTCGAATGGATCCTGGCGTACGCCGGGATGACGAAACACTCGGACACTGGCGGCGACATGGATTTATCACTCAACGATACCCAGCAACTCATCCAGGACTCGGCGCGCGACTTCGTGCGCGGCTCGTGCAGCCGCGAAGCGCTGCTCGAGATCGATCGCAAGCCGCAGCTGTTCATGCAGGGCATCTGGCCGCAGATGGCGGAGCTCGGCTGGACCGGCATGGCGATACCCGAGACGTACGGCGGCACGGGCAATTGCGCGACCGACGTCGCGGTGCTGTTCGAAGAGCTCGGCGCGGGGCCGGTGCCCGGACCGCTCTTCTCGTCGGCGGTGCTGTGCGCGCGCATCCTGCTCGACAGCGCGACCGAGGAAGCGAAGCGCGCGTGGCTGCCCTTGATCGCCAGCGGCGAGCGCGTCTTCGCGCTCGCGCTCACCGAAGCGCAATACGGCTGGTCTTCGCAAGGCGTGAAGCTCGCAGCGCGCGGCGAGCGCGAAGGTTTCGTGCTCAACGGCACCAAGGTGTTCGTGCACGACGCCGAGCGCGCGACCGATCTCATCGTCGTCGGACGCATCGAAGGCGGCGAGGGCATCAGCCTCTTCCGCGTCGACGCGAAAACCCCGGGCGTGACGGTCCGTCCGCTCGCGGGCTTCATCGCGGGCATGTCGGAAGTGGTGTTCGACAACGCGCACGTGAGAGGCGCCGATCTCATCGGACAGGGCGGCGCGGCGGCGGACGAGATCGAGCGCGCGCTGATCGCGGTGACGCCGGTGCTGTGCGCGTACAAGGTCGGCGGCTGCCGCGCGGTGTTCGACCTGTCGCTCAACTACGCGCGCGAGCGCACCCAGTTCGGGCAGGTGATCGGGCGCTTCCAGCGCGTGCAGGACCACCTCATCCACATGGTCAACTTCCTCGACTCGGCGCGCTGGACGACGTACGAAGCGCTGTGGAAGCTCGACAGCGGCATGGACGCCGCGTCATCGGTGCACGTGGCGAAGTCGGTGTCATCGGAGAGCTACATGCGCGCCTGCGATTACGCGCACGAGGTGCACGCGGGGATCGGCGTGATGCGCGAGTACGGGCTCACGCTGCACACCCGCATGTCGCGATCGCTGTACCACTGCCTCGGTGCGCCGAAGACGCACCGGCAGCGGCTGGAGAAGGTGCTGGGGCTGGTGAACGGCTGACCGACAGCCAGCGTCATTCCCGCGAAGGCGGGAATCCATTATGAACGTTAAATTCAAAATGGCTCCCGGATCGAGTCCGCTATCGCGGACAGGTCCGGGACGACGCGACGCGTCGGCTATCGCGGTTCGGGAATGACGATCGCCCTAAGTCGCGGTGAACACAGGCTCGCGCCGATCGAACCCGGCTTTGACGCCTTCCTTGAAGTCGTTCGTCTCGCGCAGCACGTTCTGCTGGAACATCTCGCGCTCGGTCGCGGCGCGGAACGCCGGGACGAGATCGAGGTTGAGCGTCTCGCGCGCGGCCTGCACGCCGAGGGGGCCGGCTTTCGCGATGTCCAGCGCCATCTCGGTCGCGGCCTTGCGCACGTCCTCCTGCGGCACGAGACGGTCGGCGAGTCCCATCGCATACGCCTCTTCGCCCGGGATGCGCTTGCCGGTGAGGAACAGCCACTTCGCTTTCTGATGGCCGACGATGCGCGGCAGCGTCGCGGTCATGCCGAAGCCGGGGTGATAACCCATCGCGCAGAAGTTGGCGGCGAGCCGCGCTTCCTTGCACGTCACGCGAAAGTCGGCGACGAGCGCGAGGCCGAGGCCCGCGCCGATCGCGCTGCCGTGCACCGCGGCGACGATGGGCTTCTTGGTCGCGACGAGGCGCTGCGCCTCGTGATAGAGATGGCGCCCCGGCGGCGGCAGCGGGCGGCCCGCGGCCTGGTCGTCGAGGCGCTTCTTCAGGTTCGCGCCGGCGCAGAAGTGTTTGCCCGCCGCGGCGAGCACGATCGCACGGACGTTCTTGTCCTCGTCGAGCGCTTCGAGCGCGGTGGCGAGATCGCCGATCAGATCGATATCGAGAAAGTTGTTCGGCGGACGGCGCAGCTCGACCGTTGCGATGTGGCCTTCGATGCTGACGCCGAGTTCGTCGGTGCCCATGAGTCTCTCCTGTTTGCTAACCTCCCGATGATACAAGAGGAGGAGGTCATGAGCCCGATAACGACGATGGCGGCGGCGCTGCTCGCGCTGACCGCCGGCAATGCGCTCGCGCAGAAAACCTATCCCGAGCGCCCGGTGCGCCTCGTCACCGGCTATCTCGCCGGCGGCGGCTCGGATTTCGTCACGCGCACCACCGCGCAGAAGCTCCAGGAGCTGCTGGGCGGCACGGTGATCGTCGAGAACCGCACCGGCGGCGGCACCAACATCGCGGCGGAGTATGTCGCGCGCGCGGCGCCGGACGGGCACACGCTGCTCGTCGGCGGCAGCGCGAACACCGCGAACATGACGCTCTACAGGAAGCCCGGCTACGACATCGTGAAGGATTTCGCGCCGATCAGCCGGCTCACGTCGGGGCCGAACATCCTCGTCGTGCATCCGAGCGTACCGGCGAAGACCATCCCGGAGCTGATCGCGCTCGCGAAGAAGAATCCCGGGCAGCTCACGTATGCGTCGGCCGGCAACGCGAGCAGCAATCACTTCTCGGGCGCGCTCTTCACCTCCATGGCGAAGATCGACATCGTGCACGTGCCGTACAAGGGCGGCGCAGGCGCGATCATCGACACGATCGCCGGCCATGTCTCGATGTACTTCAGCACGCTGCAAACCGCGCTGCCGCACGTCCGCTCCGGCCGTGTGCGCGGGCTGGCGGTGACCACGCTCAAGCGCTCTCAGGCCGCGCCGGAATTTCCGACGTTCGCCGAATCCGGATTACCGGGCTTCGACGTCGCCGCGTGGCACATGCTGCTCGCACCTGCCGGGACGCCGCCGGAGATCGTGACGAAGCTCAACGCCGAGGTTGTTCGCGGGCTCGCGCAGCCGGACGCCAGGCAGCGCTTTGCGACGCAGGGCTTCGACGTCGTGACCACGACGCCGCAGGCGCTGGCGGATTACATCAAGCTGGATGTGGCGAGGTCGGCGAAGATCATCCAGGCGTCGGGTATGAAGGTGGACTAGAAAACCGGGGTCAGACCCCGATAAGGCCGGGTCAGACCCCGTCACTCAGCCTTGATCCCCGCGGTCTGGATCACCTTCCGCCACTGCCCGATCTCTTTCAGTATCTGCGCATGCAGCTGCTCGGGCGTTCCGCCCGCAGGCGAGACGCCGTCGGCCTGCAGCTTCTCTTCCATCTCCCGCGCATGCACCGCGGCGTTCACCGCCGCGTTGATGCGATCGACGATGGGCTTGGGCATGCCCCTGGGGCCGATCAGCGACTGCCAGTTGATGACTTCGTAGCCGGGCACGCCCTGCTCGGCGATCGGCGCGAGCTCGGGCGCCGCCGCCAGCCGCGTCAGGCTGGTCACGCCGAGCGCGCGCACGCGTCCGGCTTTCCACTGGCGCAATCCCGTCTGCGGCGTCGCGAAGTTGAGATAGATGTTGCCGGCGATCACGTCCACCATCGCGGCCGATCCGCCTTTGTAGGGGATGTGCTGCATGCGGATGTGCGCCATGCTCTCGAAGAGCGCGGTCGCGAGATGGATGATCGCGCCGGGACCGGTCGACCCGTAGGTGATCGATCCCGGCTTCGCCCTGGCGATCGCGATGAGGTCGCGCACGTTCTTCGCCGGAAGCGACGGATGCACGATCGGCACGAGCGGGCCTTTGGCGATCATCACGATCGGCGTGTAGTCGGTGGCGGCGTCGAACTTGAGCGGATGCAGGCTGGGGTTGATGCTGTAGCTCGGCGTGATGAGCGTCAGCGTATAACCGTCCGGGGCTGAAGCGCGCACGCCGTGGTCGTAGCCGAGCGTGCTCCCGCCGCCGGGCCGGTTCTCGACGATCACCTGCTGGCCGAGCGCTTCGGTGAGCTTGGGCGCGATCAGCCGCGCCACGAAGTCCGCGCCGCCGCCCGGTGTCGAGGCGACCACGATGCGGATGGGTTTGGACGGCCACGTTTGTGCGTGCACCGGCGCCATGAGCAGCGCGCACGCGACGACCAGCCCGGTCCGGAAAATTGCCACGAGATGTCTCCTCACTCTTTTCTCTTATCTCCTGTCCCGATCTTACTGCGTTAGCATGTAGCCACAACACTCTCACATGGAGGGGACCATGAAGAAGTGGATCATCGCGGCCGCCGTCGCCGCATGCTGGGGGCAAGCGCAGGCGCAGACCGCGCAGGAGCTGCTCGACGCGAAGAACACCGACCACGTGCTCGCGTTCGGGATGAACCCGAACCTCACGATGTGGAGCCCGCTCAAACAGATCGACAGATCCAACGTCAAACGGCTCGTCCCGGTGTGGAGCTTCAGCACCGCGAACGACATGGGCGAGCTCTCCCAGCCGACGATCTACAACGGCGTCATGTACGTCGCGAACGGCAACTGGACGTACGCGATCGACGTCGCCACCGGCCGGCAGATCTGGCGCACGCCGGTGACCTACGACCGGGGTGCGCTGCGCGTGACGACCGGCGGCGCGTATATGCGCGGTGCAGCGACGATCTACAACGGAAAATTATTCCGGCAGAACATCGACGCGCACATCGTCGCGCTCGATATGAAGACCGGCAAGGAAGTCTGGAGGCAGAAGTTCGCCGAATGGAAGGAAAGCTACGGCGGCATCGTCGCGCCGACGATCGCCAACGGCGTGCTGATCTCGGGCATGGCGGGCGGCGATCGCACCGCGCGCGGCTTCGTCGAAGGCTACGACCCCGACACCGGCAAGCGGCTGTGGCGCTTCTGGACGGTGCCCGAGCCCGGACAGCCGGGCTCCGAGACCTGGCCGCACAAGGATTTTCCCGACGCGTGGAAGTACGGCGGGGCGGCGACGTGGCAGCCGGGCACCTACGACCCCGAGCTCGATCTCTTCTACATCGGCACCGGCAACGCCGAGCCGTACAACCCGAAGTATCGCGGCGGCATGGACAGCCTGTACGCCGCGAGCGTGCTCGCGATACGGCCGAAGACCGGCGAGCTCGTCTGGTACTACCAGTACCTGCCCAACGACAGCTTCGACTTCGACGGCACGGCGGAAAGCATCCTCGCCGACATGCGCATCGACGGCAAGCCGCGCAAGGTGCTGATCAACGTCAACAAGAACGGCTTCGTCTACGTCATCGACCGCACCAACGGCAAGCTCGTCTCGGCGCATCCGTTCGTCGCGCAGAACTGGGCGAAGCACATCGATCTGAAGACCGGCCGTCCGGTGCTCACCGATCTGCTCGAACGCGCGATCAAGGGCGAGACGATCGACCTCGCGCCGCGGCTCGCGACGAACGCGACGCTGTCCGCGTACAACCAGCGGACCGGAACGCTGTACCTGAACTCGTGGGAGCTCATCCGCGTGATGAAGTTCGTCGACCCGGAGCTCCAGGTCGGCCAGGGCTACACCGGCATCGAGACCAGCTCGAAGTTCCCGAAGCCCGCGGGCTATCACATGGCGATGAACCCGCTCACCGGCAAGGTGCTGTGGAAGACGCCGCTCGAAGACTACGCGTCGTCGGCCGGCATGCTGGGCACCGAAGGCGGCGTGCTCTTCACCGGCAAGCTCACCGGCGAGTTCCTCGCGCTCGACCAGGACACCGGCAAGCAGCTCTGGAGCTGGAAGACCGGATCGAGCGTCAATGCGCCGCCGATCACCTACACGCACCAGGGCGTGCAGTACGTGACGATCCTGTCGGGCCGGGGCGGCAGCAACCCGACGCGCGCGGTCGGCGCCATCGTGCCGAGCGGAGGCACAGTCGTGACCTTCGCGCTCCTTCGCGATTAGCCTATGGCGATGCAGGTCTTCCTCAGTCACAGCGCCGGCGACCTCAAAGCCGACGCTGATTTCGTGGAAGACCTGCGCGACCGCTTGCTCGCGGTCAAGGCCGACGACGGCTCGCCGCAGTTCGAAGTCTTCTTCGACCGCGACAACCTGCGCGCGGCCGATCCGTGGCGCCAGAAGCTCTTCGATTTTCTCGGCGCGTGCCACGGCGGTGTGGTCGTGCTCAACGAGCGCGCGATCCAGTCGGACAAGTATCCGTGGGTGCACACCGAGGCGAGCATCCTGCGCTGGCGCACCTGGATGGGCGAGCAGCTGCCGCTGGTGCTGATGCTGCGCGGGGCGGGGTCGCAGGCGCTGTATGCGCAGCGCAAGGAATGGGAGCCGCTCGCGTTCGGCGAGGTGCAGTTCCTCGGCGCACGCAAGGAGTTCGTCGATGCGACGCTCGATACGGCCTCGTTCGACGTGCTGGTGGCGCAGCTCAAAGCGTCCGGGGTCGCGAACGACGGCACGCGCTACGGGCAGTTGCGCGAAGCGCTGCGCAGCGAGATCAAGCGCATCCCGTTCGACGAGCCGGGCGTCGCGGAGTGGACGAAACGCCTGCTCGCCGAAGGACCCGCGGGACTGTCCGCGCTGATCGACAAGAAAGGTTATCTCAGCGACGAAGCGAAGCAGGCGATCGAAACCGCGCTCGACCTGATCGCGCCGTGGTGGATCGACGTGCAGTCGTCCGCCCGCCTGGCGAGCGCGGCGACCGATCCGGCGCTGAGCACGTTCGCGGTGAACGGCTCGCGCACCGACTACACCCCGCTCATGTACGTGCGCCAGGCGTGCTGTCTCAGCGCCAACGTCGCGTGGAAAGTGCTGCCGATCGTGGGCAACTCCGGGACTCAGGGCACCCAGGCGTTCCTCGACTCGATCGTCGCGGAAGTGCGCCGCGTTCTCAAGTCGGCGTTCCCCAAGGTCTGGCCGCCGACCGAAGAGGTGTCCGACGAGGACATGAACGAGCTCATCGACAGCCTGCTCGGAAAGCAGCGCCGTCCCACGTTCATCGCGCTGCCGCCGCATCTCGCCGCGGACAAGACGGTCGCGGACGCGGTGCACGCGGTCTTTCCGAATCTCAAGCTGATCGCGATGACCAGGACCCCGGAGCAGGCGGCGGCGATCGCGCACGCCGTTCCGCTCACGCCGCTGCCCGATCCCGCGCTGGAGAAGAGCGAGCGCGAGCGCTTTCGCGACATCCGCGCGATTCTTTCGTAACCGCCGAGAGGACTCATGGGGTACACCAAGATCTTCGACCCGCAGCCGCTGTTCAAGGACCTGCGCACGGCCGCCGAGCGCAGGGTGCCGGCGAGCGGCGACCGCCGCGACGGCAAGGTATACGTCTACACCGAGCCGCTGGTGCTCGCGGTGAACGTCGCGCTCGCCACCGGACGGCCGCTGCTGCTGCGCGGACCGCCCGGCAGCGGGAAGTCGTCGGCCGCGTACAACATCGCGCGCATCCTCGGCCGCCGCTATTACGAGAAAGTCATCACTTCGCGCATGACGGCGAACGACCTGCTGTGGCGTTACGACGCGGTGCGCCGTCTCGGCGACGCGCAGGTCGCCGCGGCCGCGAAGTCGCGGCGCCGCAAGGCCGCGCCGCGGCGGTGGGAGTCGTATCACCCGTACATCCAGCCCGAAGTGATGTGGTGGGTGTTCGACCGCGCGTCGGCGGAGCGCCGCGGGCTGCCGGCGGACGAGAAGCTCTTCTTCGAGCCGGCGGTCGATCCGGCGGTGTACACGCCGCCGCGCAAGCCCGACGCGCCGGCGGTCGTGCTGCTCGACGAGATCGACAAGGCCGAGCCCGACGTCCCGAACAACCTGCTGGTCACGATGGGCTCGATGGAGTTCCAGGTCGACGAGCTGCAGTGCACGGTGAAGCTGCAGCACGCCGAAAACCTGCCGCTGCTGATCGTCACGACGAACGAAGAGCGGCAACTGCCTTCGGCGTTCCTGCGCCGCTGCGTCGTGCACCGCTTTCCGGCGCCGACCCGGGAAGAGCTGATCGCGCTCGCGACCAAGGTGGAGCCGCGAAGCTCCGCCGCGTTTCACGAGCGTATCGCGGCCGCCATGGAAAGGCTCGCGGACGAGCGCAGAAAGAGCACGCGTGAAGAATTCACGCCGAGCGTCGCGGAGTTTCTCGACGCGGTGCGGGCGTGTCAGCGCCTGGGCTCGAACAAGATCGATGTGCAGACCATCGACGACATCGTCGAGCGCGCGACGTGGAAGACGCCGCACGAGAAGCGGCCCGCCAACGCGTGAGCAAGGTCTACCCGATCGGCATCGCGGACGCGCTCGAAGCGGCGGCGCGCCTCGGCGCGGAAACCGCCGAGGACATCGAGGCGATCGCGGCGGTGCTCGGCGTGGCCGTGCGTCCGCACGCGACGCCGGCGGATGGCAGGGGCGACGCGCCGCCGCCCGAGCCGGTCAAACCGTTCGTCGAGCCGCCGAAGACACCGGCGGCGGCGCCGGTCGCCGACGAGCTCGCGATCACGATCGAAGCGGTCGAGCGCGCGCATGAAGACGCGCCGCAAGTGCCTCGGTACATCGCTGAAGCCGCCCCGTTACCGCCCGATCCCGGCGCGCCTGCCGCGTCGCCGCCGCTCGCGCCGCTGTTCGCACCCGGCCTCACGCGCGACATGCTGCGCCGCGGGCTGTCGGTCATGTTCGAGGACGGCCCGGTCGACGCCGCGCGCCTGACCGAGCTCGCCGGCCGCGGCCGCATGCCGCAGGTGATTCCGCGCCTGCCTCGCGCGTCGCTGCGCCGGGGCGTGCAGGTGGTGTGCGACGTGTCCGAAGCGATGCGGCCGTACGCGCTCGACCAGGGGATGCTGGTGCGGCAGGTCAGGGATCTCGTCGGCGAGCGCGCGGTCGACGTGGTGTTCGTCGAAGGCGTGCCCGATGCGCACGGCGACGAAGCAGAGGCGCCTTACGAAGCGCCGCCACCCGGCATGCCGGTCCTCATCCTTTCGGACTTCGGCATCGGCCGGCCTTTGTACGCGCCGCGGCGGGGTACGCCCGAGCAATGGCGCGCGTTCGCCGAGCGCTTGCGGGAACGCGGCTCGCGAGTGATCGCGCTGGTGCCGCACGAGCCGCGGCGCTGGCCGTCGATCCTGCGATCGGTCGTCGAGTTCGTGCACTGGGACCGGCCGCGGCAGCCGCGCGTCGTCTCGGAGGTCGCGCTGCCGGTCGCGCCCGACGAAGTCGACGCCGCCGACATCATCGAAGCGATGCGCAAGCGCAGTCCGGGCGCGGTCGAGCTTGCGCGCGTCCTGAGCCTCGCCGCGCGCATCGAGCCCGAGCTCATGCGCGCCGCACGCATCGAGCTCCTGCACCACGTCGACGCCGGCGCCGAGGCCGATCTCATGTTCAGCGAGGCCATGACGGTCGCGACCGCCGAAGCGGCGACGCTGGAGCCGTCGGTCGCGCATCGCCTGCGGCGCGAGCTCGCGGCCGATCCCGAGCTCTGCGAGCGCGCGTGGAGCTTCCTCGCAGGCTTCCGTGAGGCGACCGCCGCGCCCGCGCTGATCCGCGTCGAAGAGCGGCTCAACGCCGCGAGCGTCGCCGAACCCGTCGACACCGACGCGATCGAGCGCGAGCTCGCCTCGGTGCTGCGCGCGCTGATCGACGGCGGCGCGGATGCCGCGGGCCTCGCGTACTGGGTGCTGCATTCGATGCCGCGGCAGCCGCGTGAGGTGAGCGCGACGCCGATAGCGCAACAGCTTCTGGCAGCGGCGGCGTTGCGCACGTCGCATCGCGCGGTGGAGGTCGATGCGCTGCCGGAAGGGCCGGACGGGCTTGCGCGCGTGACGTCGCCGGAGCTCCTGCCCCGCGTGCACATCGGCGTGCGCTGGACGCCGGGCCGCTGCGAGTTCTTCGACGAACCCACGCCGCCGATGGTGACCTTCGAAGTGCCGGACACGGTGCCTCGCGTGCTCTACGTCGCGGGCGCGGACGGTCTCTACGCCAAAGTCGCGATCTATCCCGGCAAGAGCGAGGCAGTCGATACGACGGACGCAGCGCTCACGCTGCGGACGATCGACGGCGCGGAGCATCGGATCCGCCTCGGATCGAGCGTGCCGCAGCGATTCCGGGACGCATGCTTCACGGTCGAGTCGCTGGGCTCGCTGGGCTTGTCGACGAGCGGTTTCGCGATCAGTCCGTACTGGATCGTCACGACGCGGCGCAGGGTCGCGGAATCCGCGATCGTCAACGTCACCGGCGGCCCGGAGAACCGGTATACGTCGCACGCCACCGTGCTCGACGTCGAGCACGATCGCTATCCGCACGCCGTGCTGGAGCCGGGGGCGATCGCGCCCATGGAAACGTATGTGTCGCTGTTCGACGCCGCGGCGACGCCGGCCGGCGCGGCGGACTATCGGGTGCTCGACCGCACGCGGCAGGCCGGACACCGGGCGAGCGCCGCCTCGGTGGAAGCGCCGGCCGGGCTGCAGCTCCTCCAGCTCGAGACGGCGGTGCCGGCGAGCAACGCGCTCGAAGGCGCACCCGTCATCGCCGGCGGCGGGCTCGCCGGCATGGTCGTCGAAGTGCACGAAGGCGGGATCGTGGCGATGCTGCCCGCGGCCGGGATCCTCGATGCGGTGGAAGAGACCGCGGTCTCGCACCTGCGGGGCACGGGTGGGAAGCGCGCCATGATGGGCTCGGTGCTGTTCCTGCACGGGCTGTGGCTGGAGAGCGGCGGCCTCCGCGGCGAGCGTGCGAGCCTCGACGGCGAGAGTCTCGAAGGCGTCGAGCTCGAGCGTGCGGTGCTGCGCAACGCGAGCCTGCGCAAGGCGATGCTCAGGGAGGCGCGGCTGGCCCGGGCCGAGGCGCGCGACGCCGATTTCTCCGGCGCCGATCTCACGAATGCGGACCTGCGTGGGGCCGACCTGCGCGGCGCCAACTTCCTCGACGCGAGGCTCGAAGGCGCCCAACTCGACGGCGCCAACCGCGAAGGCGCGACACTGCCCCCGGAGGGGCCCGGCCCTCGGATGCCGCAGATCTTCCTCACCGCCGTCAGTCCCGACCGCAGCGGCCTGCTGCGCGACGTGTACATGATGCTCGAGCGGGAGCTGGGCCAACGGCTGCCACCCGGCGGCGCACGGTTCTGGCACGACAGCGGCGACCTGCAAGCCGGAGAACAGTGGAGCGATACGCTACGGCGCGAGTTGGAAGACAGCGACGTCGTGGTAGCGGCGCTCGCGCGCGACTTCGAGTCGGTCGTCGAAAAGGGGGGCGGGGCGCAGCTGGCGGCAGCGCTCGAGATGGGTAAGAACGTCATTCCCTTGCTTCTCGAGCGCTCGACCTTGCCGCGCGAGCTGCCGCGGGGGCTCGCTGCGCTCCGCGAGGTCTTGCAGGTTCGGGTGTCGCGCAAGAGCCTCAGGGAAGACGTCGCGAGACTCGCCGACGTCGTCGTCCGATCGTTGCGAGCGGAGTCGCCGGATGCGCCTAAGGCCGAGAGCGACGTGCGGGCGCTCGTCGCGAATCTCTATACCGGACGGCCGGAACAGGCGACCACGGTGGACGTCGACGGTGCGCGCGCTCTCCGCAACGCACTCGCATCGCAGGGGCTGGACGACCGTGACATGCTCGCGCTGGCGCTCGCGATCGTCCGCATCGAGAGCGGCGACTTTTCGACGGTCCAGGAGGAGCCCGGCCGCTTCAACAGCTCGCCGAGCGGCAATCCCTTCGATCTCTACGAGCCCGGCACGGCGGGCGGCAAATCGCTCGGCAACACCGAGCCCGGCGACGGCGCGCGCTATCGCGGGCGGGGGCTGGTGCAGGTCACCGGGCGCGCCAATTACGGGCGCTACGGCGAGGCGATCGGCGTGGACCTCCTCGACCATCCGGATCTCATGCTCGAGGTCGACGTGTCGGCCCGCGTGCTGGCGGCGATGCTGCGCGAGCGCGAGACGCGTCTGAGCAAGCCGCTGCAAGCGCGCGACTTCGTGAGCGTCGTGCGGGTTCTGGGCTATTCGAGCGGCAATCCGGCGGACCGCCTCGCGGTTGCGTTCCAGACCGCGCTGCCCCTCGCGGAGGTGCTGCTGCGAGAAGCGCCCGCACCGCCGGCGTCTCGGCGGCGTCCGGTGCGCAAGGCGGCGCGGAAGTAGGGGAAATCGGGGTCAGAGTCACATTATTTCGGCGAAATGTGACTCTGACCCCAATTAGTCCCAGAAGGCGAAGGTGCGGGTTTCGATGCTCTCCCGCGGCGGGGCGTCGGGCGGCGAATTGGGATCGTCGAACGCGCTGTGGGCGGTGAAGCGCGAGGGCTTGGTGGCGTCCGAATCGAAGACCTTGAACACCAGCGCCTCGTCGCGCGTCATGCGCGGGAACCAGTACCACTTGTGCGCCGGGTTGTGGGCGATGTGATAGACCTCGCCGGTGCGGTACTGGTAGCGCCGCTCGACGCGGATGAAGCCTTCGCGCGGGATCGAGCGGCCGTCGCAGATGCCCAGGGGGTCGACCAGCACCGGGCCGCGGATCGGCCGCCAGACCTGGACGATGGCGTAGCGCTTCTTCAGCCGCCGCCCGGCTTCCTCGGCGCCGACGATCTCGGCCAGCCGCCGCGGGGCGGAGTCCTCGGTGTAGTCGTTGTGTACGCCCTTGACGGTCGGGCGGGCGCCCGAGACGCGCTGGGACTCGTCGTCGGTGACCCTTATCGTGTGGTCGAACACGACCACGTGGGACGCCCCGGAGCAGCGCTTCACCAGCGCCTCGACCTCCGGGTCGTAGACCGCCTTGCGCTCGGCATCAGAGGTGAAGTCCCGGACGCGGGTCGGGTGATCGACGAAGACGAAGCCGTGGGTGTCGAGGTCGAACGACGCCCTAAAGGGGCGCCCGTCGGTGACCGTCATTACATACTGACGGTACTGCGGCGGGATCGCCTTGTCGGCCATCTCGGGCCAGTCGATGTAGCGGACCGGCGGAATGCCGGTGTCCACGATGTAATTGAACTCGGCGGCAACGCTGCCGGTCAGAGACCGTTCGGCGGTGAGCGGCATGGCAGGGCACCTCCGGGAAATTTGCCTGGAAACAGTTTAACCCACTGATCAAAAAGGGCTACACTTCGAGGCAGCACCGCTCCGAGCAGGCTACACCCGAAGAACCAGCACGAGCGCCGACAATCCCAAACTCAGCGAAATCTTCGATCATGACCCGTCTCTCGATCGCCGGGCGCATCGTGCTCCTGGCTGCTTCACTCGCGTCACCCGCAATCGCGTCGGCCGCGCAGGCCGACACCCCGTCGTTCGCCAACGAAGTCTCCAAGCAGAACGCGATCTACAACAGCAAAGGGCAGGACCGGCCCGACGGCTACGTGATCGACCGCGGCCTGATGTCGTACGTGATCGCGCTGCCGACCGAGTTCAAGGATTCGCTCTCGAAGCTCGGCGAGAAAGACCGCTGGCTCGACATCGGCGCGGGCGAAGGCCATGCGGTCATGGATTACGCCACCGCGAAATACGACGTGGTGCCGGCGCTCGCGTCGCGCAGCGGCAAGCGCGCGACCGCGGTCGCGATGTCGATCGAGGACCGCCGCACCAACCAGTGGTACCAGACCGCTGCGAAGCTCGACGGCAACCAGATCCAGTATCTCTTCGGCAAGCGCCTGCGGGATTATTCGAGCGACGAGCTCGGGCGCTTCCAGATGATCACCGACGTGATCGGCGGTTTCTCCTACGCGCAGGACCTCACCGCTTTCCTCCAGAAGACCCTGTCGCTGCTCGACGTGAACGGCACTTTCTACACCGTCTTGCAGGACGTGAACTGGGAGAACGGCTCCAACAAGCCGCACTACCCCGGCGAATCGTTCCTCACCGAGATCAAGAAGGCGGACGGCTCGTCGATGCGCGTGTGCGAGTACCTGAAGAGCATCGGCTGCGTGCAGGTCACGTGCGAGGCGAAAGCGGACTGGACGCCGCCCATCGAGGTCTACCGCATCAAGAAGACATGCGACGCGCTGTCGGTGCCGAAGCTCCTCCCGACGCAGTACACATCCGGCACCCCGCCGGAGCGCAAATACGTCCTTTCGGACGCGCCGGGCGAAGCCGTCCGCGCTTCGCGCTAGGCAGCGATCGGCAATTCGCCCCGGACGAGGACGCGGTAGAGCAGGCGGTACTCGTCCGGGTCGTAATCGAAATACGCGCGGTGCATCGCCGCGCGGTTGTCCCAGAGCAGCATGTCGCCCTTGCGCCACTGGTGGCGGTAGATGAACTCGTCGCGTACCGAGCGATCCAGCAGGTCCTTCAGCAGCACCTGCGATTCCGCCGCGCCCATGCCGACGATGTTCTCGGCTTTCACCGGGTGGAAATAGAGCGCGTTGCGGCCGGTATCGGGGTGCCTGCGCACCAGCGGCTGTAACACCGGTTCCGGTTTTTTCTCTTCCTGCGCGTCCGCCGATTGTCCCGAGTAGCGCGCGGACGCGCTGCCCTGGAAGACGTTCACGGTCTGCATGCCCTCGAGCCTGCGCTTCATCTCGTCGGGCAGCGCCTCGTAGCCCGCGCGCATGTTGACGATGCCGGTGTCGCCGCCTTTGGACGGCAGCTCGACCGCGTAGAGGCAGGTGTACTTCGGCGGCCGCACGTGGTTGGTGTGATCGGTGTGCCAGTCCGCGCCGTGCTTCACGCGCTTGCCTCCCTTGTCCTTGTGTCGGTTCGACACTTCGTGCACCAGCGGACAGCCCGGCAGGGCGTACTGCGTGAAGTGCTGCTCCATCGGCTCGCCGAAGAGCGCCACCGCCGCGAGGTACTGCTCGGGCGTGAATTTCTGGTCGCGGATGACCAGCGCGACGTTCTCCACGACCGCCTGGTTGAGTTTGCGCCGGGTTTCGTCGTCGACCGGCTCGCGCAGGTCGATGCCGGTCACTTCGGCGCCGATGTGGGGGGAGAGTTTGCTGATCTTCATGGATTCGTCCTCCAAGTCGTCATTCCCGAACCCGCGGTAGCGGGGACTGTCGGGAATCCATTTCCAACTATAAAGGTCAAAATGGATTCCCGCCTTCGCGAGAATGACGTTCTTCTCGTCGTCGCGGCAATGACGGGCCGCTAGTTCGGCTGCAGCCCGACCGCTTTCACCACCTTCGCCCAGTGCGTCATCTCGTTGAAGTACATCTTCGAGAACTCCTCCTGCGAGCTCGCGTGGACGTCGAGGCCCTGGTGCAGCATCAGCTTCTTGGTGTCCGGCTCGAGCAGGATCCTGGCGACGGCTTCCTGCACCTTGTTCGCGATCGCCTTGTCGGTGCCGCCCGGCATGAAGAGCGCGTACCAGTTCTCGAAGCCGTAGCCGGGGACGCCCGCTTCGGCGATCGTCGGGTACTCGGGCAGTGCAGGCGTGCGTTTGAAGCCGACGGTCGCGAGCGCACGCAGCTTGCCGGTCGTGAAGAACGGGCGCGTGGAGATGACGCTCGCGATCGTCACCGCGATGCGGCCGGCGACCGTGTCGGTGATGCTCGGCGCGGTGCCCTTGTACGGCACGTGCGTCATCTTGATGCCGGTCATCTGGCAGAACATCGCCATCGAGAGATGCTGCCCCGAGCCCTGTCCGGACGACGAATAGAAGAGCTCGTTGGGCCGGGCGCGCGCGAACGCGATCAGCTCTTTCACGTTCTTCGCGGGAATCGACGGGTGCACGACCATCACGCCGGGCGAGACCACCGCGAGCGTGACCGGAAGCAGGTCTTTCTTCGGGTCGTAGCCGAGCTTCATGATGCTCGGCGTGATCGTGATGCCCGACGAGGCCATGAGCATCGTGTAACCGTCGGGCGGTGATTTGGCGACGATGTCTGCGGCGAGCGAGCCGCCCGCGCCCGGCCGGTTGTCCGCGACGACCGGCTGGCCCCACAACTGCGAGAGCTTCGTTCCGATGAAGCGTCCCGTGGTGTCGACGCCGCCGCTGGGGGCGAGCGCGATCACCATGCGTATCGATTTCGACGGATAGGCCTGCGCGTGAACCGCGCCCGATGCGCCCAGGACCGCCGCCAGAACCAGCGGCGCACTCAGCTTGCCGATACTCCGTGCTGTCATGAATCCTCCTCGTGTCGTTATGGTGTGTCGGAGAAGTCTAAAGCATTCAGAGATTGCGCCGTTAACCGGATTCAGGAGCAGTGGGGCATGCCTGCGCTCCATGAACTGCGCCTTTTTTCACACCTGTACGACCGATGACGACGATCGCTCTCTTCCGTAAGCACAAGCAGCAGCGCGCGCCCGAAAAGCGCGAGCGCGCGGCGGACTCGCTGGATTTCAGGGATGTGGCGCCGGCCAAGCCCGCGCAGACGCCGGGTGCGCAGTATGTCGCCAAACCGAAGAAGCCCACCGTCAAAGTCATCGAGCCGGCGCCTAAGCCGCGCGGCGGCATCGTGCTGCCGGCCGCGATCGCCGGCGTCCTCGCGCTCGGCATCGCGTACATGACGCGCGAACCCTCGACCGAAGTCCATGCACCCGCCGCACCGGTCAAGGCGGCGCCCGCGCCGGTACAGAAAGCGCCGGAGCACGTCGCGCCGAAAGCGCACAAGCCCGCGGTGACCGCGAGCGTCACGCCGCCGCAGCCGCCCGCGCCGCGCGTGAACATCCCCGCCGTGCCGACGGCGTTCCTCGCGCCTTTCCAGGCGTACACCACCGAATCGGGTGCGAAGGCGATCGCTCTCGCGCTGGACAAGGACGGGCGCTTCGCGCACGCGGTGGTGGCGCGCCATCCGGTGCAGGCGGAGGCGAACGGCGAAGCGCTCGCCGATTGCGAGCGCTATCGCGCGGAGGCCGGCATCCAGCAGCCGTGCAGGCTTTTCGCGATCGGCGACAAGATCGTCTGGTAGCCCCTATTGCGGGGGGATGTTCGCCTCGCGCACCACGCGCGCCCAGCGCGCGGTCTCGGCCTTGACGTGCTCGACGAACGCCTCCGGCGTTGCGGTCCTGACGTCGATCGCCTGATCGTAGAGGCGCTTCTTCGTCTCCGGCGCGTCGAGCGCTTTCAGTAGATCCGCGCGCAGCTTCTCCAGGATAGTCTTCGGCACCGCCGCCTGGGTGCAGATGCCGTACCACGAGCTCACGTCGAAGTTGGGCAGGCCCTGCTCCGCGATGGTCGGCACGTCGGGGACGCGCGAGTTGCGCTTGCCGGAAGTGACCGCGAGCGCGCGCACCTTGCCCGCCTTGATCTGCGGCAGCGGCCCCGGCAGGTTGCCGGTCATGAGCTCCAGATGTCCGCTCATCACGTCCGACAGCGCGATCGCGGCGCCCTTGTACGGCACGTGCACGATGTTGACGCCGGCTTCGAGCTTCATCAGCTCGACCGAGAGGTTGGGCGACGCGCCCACGCCCGACGAGCCGTAATTGAGCTTGCCGGGGTTCTTCTTCGCGTACGCGATCACGTCTTTCAGGTTTTTCATCGCCATCTGCGGGTGCGTCACGATCACGTTCGGCGTCGTGCCGACCATCGAGATGAAAGCGAAATCGCGCACGGGGTCGTACGGCAGCTTCTTGGCGCGCGCGGGCGTGATCGCGTGCGAGGCGATGTTGCACAACATCAGGGTGTTGCCGTCGGGCGTCGCGGCCGCGGTGAGCTCGGTGCCGATGCCGCCCGCGGCGCCGGGACGGTTATCGACGATCGCGCTCTGCGTTCCCCAGACCTCGGTGAGGCCCTGCGCGACGATGCGCGCCGCGACGTCGACGCCGCCTCCCGGCGGGTAGCCGACGATGATGCGCACGGGACGGGTGGGATAGGCCTGCGCGTGCAGCGAAGGTGTAGCGCCTGCGAGAGCGAGCACGGCCACGGCAACTGCGGATAGACGCATCGTCGGGTCTCCGGGAAGAAGGCGAGCGACGGCAAAGTTGCGGCACATCGCGGTCGGGGTCAAGGATTCACCACAGGTTCCGCCTGCGTCTGCCTTCGGGGCCGGACCTCGCTTGTAAGGTTTGGCGTGTACGGCCGGTCTAGAAGGCGGACAGGAGCCGTTATCCCCCCTTGGGTTCCTGCTTGGGCCCGGCGCTTTGGCGCCGGGCCTTTTCTTTTTGTACCGGGCGTCCATACTTCGGACAGATCGTTGGAACCGGGGCCAGACCCCGATAAAGCCGGGGTCTGGCCCCCGAGTCGTCGCGGCCGATCCCGCCCGCCGAACAAAGGAAGGCATCCTTCGAGGAGCCTCGCCATGCAGTTCGGAATGCGACAGTGCGTCGTTGCAGGGTTGTCAGCGCTCGTCTCCGTCTCCGTCTCCGTCTCCGTCTCCGCCGCGCACAGCGCGGAGCGCACCGATTTTCCCGCCAAGCCGATCCGGTGGATCGTCCCGTTTCCGCCCGGCGGCAGCAACGACATCCTGAGCCGCTACGTCGGCGCCAAGCTCTCGGACCGGCTGCGCGAGCAGGTCGTGATCGACAACCGCGCCGGCGCCAACGGCATCATCGGCGCGGATCTCGCGGCGCACGCGACGCCGGACGGTTACACGATCCTGATGGTCTCCACGTCGTGGGTGATGAACGCCGCGGTGCGCTCTTCGCTCCCGTACGACGTGGAGAAGTCGTTCGACCCGATCGTCACGATCGGATCGTCGCCCAACTGCATCGTCGTCAATCCGGGTGCGGGCTTCAAGAATCTGCGCGACCTCGTCGAGCGCGCGAAGGCCAACCCCGCGAAGATCTTCTACGCCTCGACCGGCGTCGGAGGCTTCAACCATTTCGGCGGCGAGCTTTTCAAGAAAGTCGCGGGGATCAACATGTTGATGGTGCCTTATCGCGGCGGCGGCCCGGCGATGACCGACGTCATGGCGGGGCAGGTGCCGGTGATGTTCAGCTCGGTGACGCAGGTGCTGCCGCACGTGCGCAACGGCAAGCTCAACGTGCTCGCGGTCGGCTCGACCAAGCGCAGCATCGCGCTGCCCGATGTGCCGACGGTCGTCGAATCGGGCTACCCCGGGTATGACGTCGCGGTGTGGTGGGGCGTGGTCGGGCCGCTCGGTATTCCTGCTGCGCTACAGCAGAAGCTGCGCGCCGAGTTCAACGCGGTGCTGCAGGATCCGGACACGATCAAGCGTCTCACCGCCGACTCCGCGGAGCCGATGAACCTGTCGCCGGCCGAGTTCCGCAAGATGATCCACGCCGAGGTGAAGAAATGGACCGGCGTCGCGCGCTCCGCGAAGATCAGTGTGCAGTGATTATGCGCGTGGCATCATAACGGGTCCCGACAAGCGTTCCCAGGAGGAGCACATGACTCGAATCGCACCGGGGCTCGTGGTTTCGCTTTGCCTGTCCGCCGCGCTCGGCCTCGCCGCCGGAGCGATCGCCGCCACCGAGAAGAAGCTCAAGGTGATCTCCGAGACCACCGCCAAGGGCTACGCCTTCCCCGAATCGGTCGCGTACGACCCTAGAACCAAGGTGCTCTACATGAGCCAGTTCGGCGGCGAGAAGCTCGATCCCGCCGCGAAGGACGGCAACGGCAGGATCAGCAAGCTCTCGCTCGACGGCAAGGTCATCGAGGACCGCTTCCTGCCGGCGGGCGACGTGAAGATGAACAAGCCCAAGGGCATCTGGGTGAAGGGCAACCGCCTGTGGGTCACCGACATCGACTCGGTGTGGATCTTCGATCTGAAGACGAAGAAAGGGAAACGGCTCGAGCTCACCGGCATCACCTTCGCGAACGATCCGACGGTCGTCGGCAACTCGCTGTACGTGAGCGACAACCGCGCGGACAAGCTCTACCGCGTCGAGCCTGCCGATTTTCTCAACTCGAAAGACAACCCGCAGATCAGCGTCGTGCTCGCGGGCCGGTCGATCCATCCGAACGGGCTCTACCCGGGCAAGCGCGGCTCGCTCCTGCTCGGCGGCTTCCAGTCGCCGAAGGAGCCGAAAGGGATTTACTCGCTCGACAAGCACGGCGAGCTCAAGGAGATCGCGAAAGCCGTCGGCCGCATCGACGGCCTGTACCAGATGGGCGACGGCTCGATCATCGCGACCAACTGGGACAACGGCTCGCTCTTCCGCTGGAGCGAGAAAGGCGGCGTCGAGCAGCTCGCGAGCGGCTTCAAGGGACCGGCGGACTTCGCCGTGGCGACCGATCGCAAAGGCATGACGATCTTCGTCCCCGACCTGCCGGCGAGCGAGCTGCGCATCATCAAGCTGACGAAATAGCGATGAACAAACGCCGCTTCGGCCGCCCCGGCCTCGAAGTCTCCGAAGTCATCTTCGGCGCCGGCGCCGTCGGCGGCATCATGGTGTTTCCCGACGATGCAGTGAAGCGCGAAGCGCTGCGCCGCGCGTTCCAGGGCGGCATCAACTGGGTCGACACCGCCGCGCAGTACGGCAACGGCAAGTCGGAGGAAGCGCTGGGACGGCTCCTGCCGGAGATGGAGACCACGCCTTACCTCTCCACCAAGTTCGGCCTGCCCGTCGACAACCTGCACGACATCCCGAAGCAGATCGAGGAGAGCCTCACCGCCAGTCTCGCGCGCTTGAAGCGCTCGTCGGTCGACCTGCTCCAGCTTCACAACCGCATCGGCTCGACACCCGGCGGGCGCGTGCTCACGGTCGAGCAGGTGCTGGGGAAGAACGGCGTCGCGGAAGGTCTCGAGCGGCTGCGCGAAAAAGGTCTGATCCGCCACATGGGCATCACCGCGATCGGCGAGGCGCCGTGCGTGCGCGAAGTGATCGCGAGCAGGCGCTTCGATTCGGCGCAGGTGTATTACAACCTGCTCAACCCCAGCGCAGGCCGCAGCATGCCGCGGTCGTGGACCGGCGAGAACATGAGCGGAATCATCGATGCGTGCCGCGCGAACGGGGTGGCGGTGATGGCGATCCGCATCTTCGCCGCGGGCGTCATCGCGAGCGTCGAGCGCACCGGGCGCGAGAGCGTGCTCATCAAGGATACGAGCATCGCCGAAGACGAGCGCAAGGCGAGGGCGGTGTTCGATGCGATCGGCGAGGGCTACGGCACGCGCGCGCAGGTCGCGCTGCGTTTCGTGCTCACCAACCCCGACGTCTCCTGCGCGATCATCGGCAGCGCGGAGCTGCATCACGTCGACGAAGCGCTCGCGGCTGCCGAGATGGGGCCGCTGCCGCCGGAAGTGATGGCGCGGCTCGACGCTCTATACGCAACGGATTTCCGTCCGTAGGGTGCGTGGTAACGCACCGTTAACGGCGCGGTGCGCTCGCGCGCACCCTACGGTTATCCCGCCGGTGCGCATCACGCTACGCTAAACTCCGGCTATGCATGCCGCCGAGCGCGTCGTCGGCGGTCCACTTGCTGGAGGAATCCAAATGACACTAAAAATCGATCGCGTCGAAGTCTTCGGCGTGGAAATGCCGCTCCTGGGCACGTTCACGAGCGGCGGAGTTTCGAAGAACATCACCAAGTGCGTGGTGGTCAGGCTCACCGCGTCCGACGGCACGATCGGCATCAGCAGCATCGATCCGTCGACGACCGCGAAGTCGCCGAACACCGGGCCCGAGCTCGCCGCCGCGATCCGCGACAAGATCGCGCCGCAGATCGTCGGGCTCGATCCGACCAACGTGAACCGCATGGTCGAGCTGTGCGACCGGCTGACGCCGACGCAGCCCGGCGCGGGCGCCGCGATCGAGATGGCGTGCATCGAGCTCACGTCCCGCCGGCAGGGCATTCCGCTCTATACCTACCTCGGCGGCGCGGTGCAGGACAGCGTGCTGTTCAACGGCTGGATCGGCATGCTGCCGCCCGACGAGGCGGCCGCCGAAGCGAAGCAGTGGCTCGCCGCCGGATTCAAATCGGCGAAGATCAAGGTCGGCAGCGGCGTCGAAGCCGATCGCGACCGCATCGCCGCGGTGCGCGACGTCGTCGGCAGCGCGATGAAGCTGCGCATCGACGCGAACTGCCAGTACGACGCCAATCAGTCGCTCGCGCTGTGCAAGGCGGTCAAGCAATACGATCTCCAGCTCTTCGAGCAGCCCGCCGCGAAGGAAGACATCGCGGGCCTCGCGCGCGTGCGCCGCGAAGGCGGCATCCCGGTGATGGCCGACGAGAGCGTGAGCGATCACGCGAGCCTGCTCGCGGTGCTGAAGGCGGACGCGGCGGACTTCGTGAAGTTCGGCATCAAGCAGGCGGGCGGGATACTGAAAGCGCAGCGCATGCTCGCCACCGCGGAAGCGGCGAAGATCCCGGTCGTCGTCGGTCACGGCTTCGGCCTCGATCCGTCGACGCTCGCCGAGATCATGCTCGCGGCGTCGTCGCGCAACGTGGTGCCGGGGCTGGAGTGCGTGGGACCGCTGAAAGTGAAGGATACGGTCACGACCACGCGCCTCGACATCTCCAGGGGCAGCATTCCGCTGCCGCAGGGCCCGGGGCTCGGCGTCACGCTCGACGAGGCGAAGCTCCAGCAATACCGCATGCACTGAAGGAACGAGAACATGGCAGCCAATGAATTCATCGTGATGACCTCGGGCGCGTTCACCGCGGCGCATCTCGCGCTGATCCCGGACATCGAGAAGCTGACGCAGAAGAAGGTCGTCACCGCGACGACCTCGGTCGGCACCGGCGAGACCTCGATCGCGAGCCGCCTGAAGCGCGGCGAGGTCGCGGACCTCGTCATCGTCGCGGCGCCGCTCCAGAAACAGTTCGTCGACGAAGGGCTGGTGCTGGCCGAAGGCTGCAAGAGCGTCGCGCGCTCGACGATGGGCTTCGCGGTGCGCGCGGGCGCGCCGAAGCCCGACGTGGGCACGATGGAAGGCCTGAAGAAGACGCTGCTAGAAGCGAAGCGCATCGCGTACTCGGCGAGCGTGAGCGGCCAGTACTTCACGACCGAGCTCGTGCAGCGCCTCGGCATCGCCGACCAGGTGCTGCCGAAGAGCCGTCTCATCACCGGCGGCGAGCGCACCGGCGCGGTCGTCGCGCGCGGCGACGCCGACCTCGCTTTCCAGCAGATCAGCGAGCTGCTGCCGGTGCCCGGCATCGCCCACATCACGCCGCTGCCGTCCGAAGCGCAGCGCACGACCGAGTTCAAGGCCGGCGTCGGTGCGAACAGCACCGACCGCGCGCTCGCGCAGAAGGTGATCGATTTTCTCGCGTCGTCGCAGGCCGCAGATGCGGTTCGCAAAACCGGCCTCGAACCCGCCAATTAAATAACCGTAGGGTGCGCGCCAGCGCACCGCGCCCTTAACGGTGCGTTCGCACGCACCCTACGATGAAGGGAGGAGCATCGATGACCATCGCGCGCGAGTTGGCTGCATTCGCGAACACCGCAGCCATTCCCGACAAGGCGCTCGAATACGCCCAGATGCTGATCTCGAGCACCATCGCGAGCGCGGCGCTCGGCTCGACGATCGAGTCGACGAAGATCGTGCGTGCGCTGGAGTTGGAGCGCGGCGGTGTGTCGGAAGCGACGCTGTGGTTCGGCGCCGCCGAGAAGCTGCCGGTCGCCGCGGCGGCGCGTGTGAACGCGCTCGCGAGCGACGCGGCCGCTTCGGACGACAGCGACCTGCGCAACATCGTGCATTCCGGAACGCCTGCCTGTGCCACCGCGCTCGCGGTTGCCGAGAAGACCGGTGCGAGCGGGAAGGAGACCCTCGAAGCGATCGTGATGGGCGTCGAGGCCGCGGGCCGCATCAACAGCGCGATGATCGGCGGGCTTCAGGTCAAGGGTTTTCACGGCTGCATCGCGGCGATCTTCGCGTCGGTCGTCGCGGCGGGACGCTTGCTGAAGCTGAACGAAGACCAGATGACGCAGGCGATCTCGATCGCGGCGACTTCGGTGGGCGGCCTGCA
Organism: Burkholderiales bacterium; assembly: GCA_036262035.1. Classification (NCBI taxonomy): domain Bacteria; kingdom Pseudomonadati; phylum Pseudomonadota; class Betaproteobacteria; order Burkholderiales; species Burkholderiales bacterium. Next base: position 30,209 of record DATAJS010000011.1, read on the forward strand.
CGCGGCGGCGAAGACGAGCGTCGCGCGCGAATGGCACGCGGGTCTGATCTCGATGGTCGGAGTCGATGCGGCGCAGGCCGCGCAGAAGGGGTTCATCGCCGAAGAGACCATCTTCGAGACCAAGCTCGGCTTCATCGAGGTCTTCGGGGTGAAGTCCAAAGCCGACGAGGTCACGCGCGACCTGGGCAAGCGCTGGAGCATGCTCGAAGACGTCGGCGTCAAGCTCGTCCCCGGCGGTCACCCGCACCACGCGGTCGCCGAAGCCGCGGCCAACGCCTCACGCGAAGGCAATGTCCAGCCCGAGGAAGTCGAGACGATCACCATCTCGCGGCCGGGCTTCCAGGGTTTCACCGGACCGCAGTTTCCGACCGATCTCATCGGCGTCGCGCACAGCCCCGCGTTCTTCGCGGCGGCGGGCGTCGCCGACCGAGGTTTCACCTGGGCGCATGCGTTTCCCGAGAAGATCAACGACCCACGCATCCGCGGCCTGCTCGGCAAGGTGAGAGTCGGCGAACCGCCGACCGGGAACCTCGAGCGCTACAAGTCCGGCGCAGTGGTCACGATCGAGACGCGCGACGGACGCAAGCTCACGAGCACCGTCTACGCCCCCCGCGGCTCGGCGATCGTGGGCATCGAATGGAAGGACGTCGAGGCGAAGTATCGGGCGCTGGTGCCCTACGCCAAGCTGGCCGAAGGCAACCTCGAGAAGAGCGCTGCGGTGATACGAAAGTTTCGCGACGTCGCGAACGTCTCGGAGTTGGTGAGTCTGCTGCGGTAAAGATCAAAAGCAAATTAACCGCAAAGGACGCAAAGGACGCCAAGGAATACCCTTTTGATTTCCACGCGTGTGCTCGGCGTTCGCGCCCGTAAAGAATGTTTTTGACTTTCCTTTGCGTCCTTTGCGTCCTTGGCGGTCAAATAGGTTTTAACTCAGGCTTCTTCGCGAGCAAGAAGAACAGCGACCCCAGCCCTGCCAGGACCGCGAGCAGCGTAAAGCCCATGCGATAGTCGCCGCGCCAGTCGGCGAATGCGCCCGCGATCACCGGTCCGCCGATCTGGCCGAACACCGTGATCATGGCGGAGAGGCCCATGATCATCCCGATCGACCGTCTGCCGAAGTAATCGGCGCGTATCGCCTGCATGAACGGCCCGCGCAGGCCCCACGCGATGCCGTGCACCAGCGCCGCGGCGGCGAGGATGACCGGCCCCGCGGCGTAGGTGAGCATCAGCATGCCGCCCGCGTGCATCAGCATGCAGGCCGCGGCGACGAGGCGCTTCTCGAACTTCTCGCCGATCACCCAGCCCATCATCACGCCGCCGAACTGTCCGACGGTGACGAGCGTGAAGACGAGCGACGCCTGCGCGAGCGAATAGCCGAGGCCTTCCTTGACGTGCGTGATCGCGTGCACGTTGACCGCGGTGACGACGAGCAGCGAGAAGCTGTGCCCCAGCGAGATCAGCCAGAACGCGCTCGTGCGCAGCGCTTCACCCGCGGTGAACGCGCGGCTCGCGGGCGCTTCGGGCTGTCCCGCCTCACGCGGCGGCGCCGGCGGCAAGCCGTCGATCGTCTCGCCCATGTCCTCGGGGCGGCTCTTGATCACGCGCGACAGCGGCCAGCCGATCACGATCGCGATCACGCCCGACGCGAACGCGGTCGTGCGCCAGCCGAACGTCTGTATCGACCACGCGACCGCCGCCACGAAGATTCCGCCGAGCGCGCCGCCGAACTGCAGCGCCGACAGCGCCCGCGCGCGCCGCCGCTCGAACCACTGGATGATCGCGACGCTGACGAGGAAGTTGCTGAACATGCTCGCGCCGAGCGCGACGATGACGAACGCGGCGTAGAACTCCCACAGCGTGTCGATGCGCGAGAGCAGCATGAAGCCCACGCCGAACGTGAGGATCCCCACGCGGACGATGCCCTGCGTGCCGAACTTGTCGACCGCCCAGCCGAGCACCGGCCCGAGCACCGCGGCCTCGGTCGACTTGAGCGCGGCCGCGCCCGAGAGCGCGGTCTTGCTCCATCCGCGCTCTTCGACGAGCACCGCGAGATAGGCCCCGAAAGCCTGGTTGAGCAGCAGCGCCTGCAGGAACTGCATGGCGCCGCCGGCGACGACGACGCGCCAGCCGTAGAAGATTTTCATTCGTGATTTTGGTTGCGACGGCGCTTGGAGTGTAACGCGGCCTCAGTCCGCTTTGATCTTCGCCGCCGCGACCACGCGCGCCCATCGCGCGAGCTCGGCCCTGACCATGTCGCCGAAGCGCTCGCTGGTGCCGCCGACCGGGTTCATGCCGCTGCGGGCGAGGAGCTCGCGCACTTCGCTCTCGCCGAGCAGCGCGTTGAAGTCGGTGTTGAGCTTCGCGACGACCGGCAAAGGCGCCTCCGCCGGCGCGAAGAGGCCGTACCAGGTTTCGACGACGAGGTTGGGCAGGCCCTGCTCCTTCATCGTCGGGACCGCGGGGAATGCCGCCGAACGTTTCTCGCCCATGACGCCCAGCATGCGCAGCTTCCCGGCGCGCACCTGCGGCGAGACCGTCTGCATGCCGGCGACCGTCGCCTGCACGTGGCCGCCGACGAGATCGGTGACGGCGCCCGCCGAGCCTCTGTACGGCACGTGCACGATGTCGATGCCGGTCTCGAGCTTGATCAGCTCGGCCGCGAGGTGCTGCGGGCCGCCGTTGCCGGGCGACGAATAGTGCAACTGGCCGGGACGGCGTTTCGCGAGCTGGATGAGCTCGCGCATCGAGCGCGCCGGGAGCTGGGGATGCACGACGAGGGTCATCTCGCTCGCGGCGATCTGCACCACCGGCGCGAAGCTGCGCACCGGGTCGAACGGCAGCTTCGCGGAGAGCGCCGGTGCGGTGCCGAACGAGGTCGCGGTCATGAGCAGCACGTGGCCGTCCGGCGGCGCGCGGGCCACGAATTCGGTGCCGATGTTGCCGGTCGCGCCGGGACGGTTGTCGGTGACCACCGCGATTTTCCAGCGTTCGGCGAGCCGCGGCTGGAACGCGCGGGCGACGATGTCGGCGCCGGTGCCCGGCGTGTAGGGCACGACCATCTGGACGGTGCGCTGGGGCCAGGCGGGGTTTTGCGCGTGCGCCGCGAGCGCTCCGCACAACAACGCGACGCCGGCCGCTGCGCGCATCCGATTTCCTCCCGTTGGAACGGCCCATTTTGACTCTGCTACGCTTGGGCTCACAAGGAGGGCGGACGTCATGGCCGAGATCCTGGGACTGGGCATCACGCACTATCCGAACCTCGCGACGCAGCTCAACATGAGCTGGCGTTTCCGCAAATGCCTCGACGACGCGACGCTGCCCGAGCGCTTTCGCGTCCCGGCACTGTGGCCGCCGACCGCGCGCGAACAGTGGAGCGACGACGAAGGCAGGGCGCACTCCGACCGCCACCGGCAGGACCTCGTCGAGCAGTTCCGCGCGGTGCGCCGCGAGCTCGACGCGTTCGCGCCCGATTTCGTGCTGATCTGGGGCGACGACCAGTACGAGAACTTCCGCGAGGACTGCGTGCCCGCGTTCTCGGTGCTCGCGTACGACGCGTTCGAGTTCCAGCCATGGAAAGACTACAAGCGGGGAAAGAACGCTTGGGACGAGCCCGCCGACAAGGTCTTCACCGTCAAAGGCCACCGCACCGCGGGCAAGCACCTCGCGAGCGCGCTTTTACGAGACGGCTTCGACGTCGCCTACGCCTACAAGCCGCTGCATCATGCGCTCGGCCACGCGTTCGCGAACTCGGTGCTCTTCCTCGACTACGACCGCAAGGGCTTTCCCTGGCCGCTCGTGCCGTTCGCGGTGAACGCGTACGGACGCCTGCTGGTCGCCGCGCGGGGCGCACCGCGGCGCGCGTCCGAAAGCGGAGGACGGGTGCCCGATGCGGCCGCCGACTTCGATCCACCGGCGCCGCAGCCGTGGCGCTGCATGCAGGTCGGCGCCGCGGTCGCGCGCGCGTTGAAGGCGAGCCCGTGGCGGGTGGCGTTCATCGCGTCGTCGAGCTGGAGCCACGCGTTCCTGGTCGCCAAGAACGAGCTCGTCTTCCCGGACGTCGATGCGGATCGGCGCTATTACGAGGCGCTGAAGACCGGCGACGTCGAGACGTGGCGCAATACCACCATCGAGGAGGCCGAGGACCGCGGGCACCACGAGCTCCTCAACTGGTTCTGCCTCGTCGGCGCGATGAATGAGCTCGGCCGTGCCAAGCCCGACCGCTCGGTCTTCCTCGAGTCCTGGATCACCAATTCGGACAAGGTGTTTGCGGTCTGGCGGCCCTGAATCGCGGCGTCAGTCCGCCGGCGAGAGGACGTGGATGACGCGCTTGTCGATCAGGTCCTTCACTTTTTCCGCGTAGGCCTTCATGTGGGGGGCGGCCGCATGGGCCTTGAGCGCGTCGGTGTCGCGCCATTTCTCCACGAACACGAAGGTGTCCGGCCCGAACTTGGTCTGGAAATTGCCAAGTCCCTCGGCATCGACCCCGGGGCCGTACTCGATGCAGCCGTCCTCGGCTTTCACGGCGGGGATGTTTGCGCGCGCGGCTTCGAGTATCTTCTCGCGCTGGCCGGGTTTCGCGGTGATGATGGCGATGACATGGATCATGCAATTTCTCCTGACGGTGCGTTCTTATGAGGTTTGAAGTGTCGAAATGCGGTTGGTATCGCTGGTTTTTCGTGCTGTTTCTCGCGCTCGCGGCGGGCTGCTCGCGCCTGCCGTCGATGCAGCCGGCGCCGGTCCGTGCGAAATCGGTCGCTGAGCTGCAGGACTACCTGCGCAGCCACAAGGCGGACATCGATCTTTTCAGGCTGCGCGGTCCTTTCGCGGTCGGCGAGCGCGGGGACGTCGAGCTTCGCCTCTCGCCGAAAGAGCGCGTCTACGCCGACGTCTATCTCTCGTCCGCGCCCGAGAAAGCGCCGGTGGTCCTGCTGGTGCACGGCTATGATAGCTCGAAGGAAGCCCATGCCAACCAGGCGGTGCACATGGCGTCGTGGGGCATGCACGTGGTTGCGGTGCAGCTGCCGAAGCGGGGACCATGGGGCGTCAGCAACGGCCGCATCCTCGCGAGGGTGGCCAGTCTCATCCATCGCTCGCCGGAAGTGGTCGACGCGCGCGTCGATCCGAACAAGATCGTCCTCGCGGGCCATTCGTTCGGCGGCAATGCGGTCGCGATCGCCCTCGGTGAAGGCGCACCTGCGCTCGGCGGCATCCTCCTCGACCCGGCCGCGGTCGGCCGCGACACGCCGAAGATCCTCCAGCAGATCACCCGGCCGGTGATGGTGCTCGGCGCCGACGAGCACATCGGCGCGACGCGCAACCGCGAATATTTCTATCGCTACGTGCGCAGCGGCATCGGCGAAGTGTCGATCAAGGACGCGACGCACGAGGACGGGCAATACCCGTCGCAGTACGCGCTCCAGCACTACGGCAGCGATCCGTACACCTCCGAAGAGGCCCAGCTTTCGTTCGCGGCCGCGATGACCGCGAGCGCGATGAGCCTCGCCACGACGGGCGGCTTCGATTCCGCGTGGACGAGCTTCGATCCGGAGATCAAGAGCGGGAAGTTCTTCAACGCGAAGAGGAAATGACGCGGCGATAGCCGCGTCATCCTTGACGTTCTATCGTCGTAAAACCATCGCGATCCCGCCGAGGATCGCCGCCGACGCAAGCACCAGTCTTAGCGTCAGTGCTTCGCCGAGCAGCAGCACGCCGCCCGCCGCCGCGATGGCGGGGACGCTCAACTGCACCGTCGCCGCGGTGGTCGCGCGCAGGCCTTTGAGCGCGGTGTACCAGATCGCGTAACCCATGCCCGACGCGATCGCGCCCGACGCGACGGCGTAGGCGGCGCCCGCCGCATCGACGTGCAGCGCCGGCGCCGCGACGAGCGCGAGCGCGGCCGCGAAAGGCAGCGTGCGCATGAAATTGCCCGCGGTGACCTGGGTCGGATCACCCGCGCCGCGGCCGCGCAGCGAGTACACCGCCCATGACAGGCCCGCGAGCATCATAAGGAGCGCGGCCGAGAGCGGCGGCGCGGTGAGTCCCGGCGACAGCAGCCCGCCCAGTCCCGCGAGCGCGAGCACGAATCCCGCGAGTTGCAGCGGCGTGAAGCGCTCGCCGCGCGCGAGCCCGTAGCCGATCATTCCCGCCTGCACCGAGCCGAAGAGGATCAGCGCGCCGGTGGCGGCGGTGAGCGCGAGGTACGCGTAGGAGAACGTCGCGGCGTAACCGAACAGCGCGAGCGCGGAGAGCCACGTGCCGCGGACGCCGGTCACGCCGTCGCGCCAGCGCACGATGAGCCACAGCGCGGCGGCGCCCGAGGCCATGCGTATCGCGGTGAAGCTCGCCGCGTCGATCGCGGTATCGCGCAATGCGACGCGGCAGAGCAGCGAGTTGCCCGCGAAGCAGATCATCGCGAGCGTAGTCGCGCCGAGGACCCGGCGCGAGACGTGACCCGCCACTACACCGGATCGAGCCCGCAGTGGCGCAGCACCTTGCGGGCCGGCTCCGATCGCAGGTAATCCATGAACGCGCGATTGCCGGCGTCGTGCTTCGAGCCGCTGAACGCGGTCGCGCCGTAGATCATCGGTTCCTGCAGCGCTTCGGGCAGCGGGCCGACGATGGCGATGCCTTCGACCGGCATGAGCTCGCTCGGCTGCTGGATCGCGACGTCCGCTTCGCCTCTCGCCACCACCGCGCCGATCAGCTCGCCGGGTTTGGCGGCGATGCGTTTCGCGGCGATCTCATCCGCGATGCCGAGCTTCTCCATCGCCTTGACGAAGTGGATCCCGCTCACGCCGGCGCTGTACGACACCCCTTTGGCCGCGAGCAGGAAGGCCTTGAGCTTCTCCGGCGTGCTGATGTCGGGTTTGGGGATGCCGGCCTTCACCGCGAGCGCGGTGCTGGAGCTTGCGAACGCGGTGCGGGAGGCGCCCGCGAGACGCCCGGCTTCGATGAGCGGCCCCGAGAAGACTTCCGGCCCGACGAACACGTCGCCCGGCATGCCTTCGGCGATGCTCTTGGCGAGAACCGGGCCTTGTCCGTACGTGACGTCGACCTTGTAGCCGCTGGCCTTCTCGAACTCGGGCGCGATGTCGTGCAGCGCTTCGCGCGCGGAGATCGTGCTGATGATGACGATGGGCGTGCTCATGCGGTTGCTCCTCCTGTGTTTTTTTCGCCGTGCTTATACTAGATCAAATTCCGATGTCCACGGTACGCGAGACGCTGCTCATGGACAGCGGGCGGGTGTAGACGCTATCGGGGCTTGAGGCCGGCGTCGCGCACCACGCCGGCCAGCGTCTCGATCTGCGAGCGCAGTATCCGGTCGCATTCGTCGGGCGTCGTCGGCGCCGTGACGAACGCGATGCCTTGCAGCCGTTCCTTGATGTCGTGCTGCTCGAGCGCTTTCGCGATGTCGCGGTTGATCGCGTTGATGACGGCGCGCAGCGTGCCCGCGGGCGCGAGCACCGCGTGCGAAGTCTCGGGACGTTTGAACTCGGGCATGATCTCGCCGAGCGCCGGGACCTCGGGCAGCACCGGCGCGCGCTGCGGCGACGTCACCGCGAGCGCGACGAGCTTGCCTTCTTTCACGAAGGGGAGCGCCACACCCATCGTGCTCACGGTGTAGCTGCTGCGTCCCGCGAGCACTTCGATCGCGGCTTCGGGTCCGCCCTTGAAAGCGACGTGCACGACCTTGATGCCCGCGACGTGATTGAAGCGCGCGCCGGAGAGGTGGCCCGCGGTGCCAGTCGCGCCCGAGCCGAAGATGAGCTTGCCGGGATGCGCTTTCGCCAGCGCGATGAGCTCCCTGACCGACTTCACCTGCAGCGACGGATGGACGACGAAGAGGTTGGTGCTGAAACCGACCTGCGATATTCCCGCGAAATCCTTCTTGGGATCGTAGGGCAGCGTCGGCTGGAGCACCGCCGAGATCGTGAAGCTCGGCAGCGAATAGAGCAGCGTGTGGCCGTCGGGTGTCGCCTTGGCGACCATCGCCGCCGCGAGCGTGCCGCCGGCGCCGTTGCGGTTGTCGATGACGACCGGTTTGCCCCACGCCTCGGAGAGCCTCTGGCCCAGCATGCGCGAGATGCCGTCGGGCTGGCTGCCGGGACTGGTCGAGGCGATGAGGCGCACCGGCTTGGTCGGATAGCTTTGCGCAAAGCAAAAGCTTTTACCGCAGAGGACGCAGAGGACGCAGAGGAAAAACAAAGCACTATTGTTCGCCATTCTTCGAGTCATCATGCGTCTCCACCCGTTACATTCCTCCGCGTCCTCCGCGTCCTCCGTGTTACTGCTTTTTAGCTTTTGACTTTCCATTCGTCGGGCGCACCCGGCGGCACGGCAGGAAAGCGCTTCAGGCTTTCCTGGAACTCGTGCACCAACCTGCGGATCGGCGTGCGCACCCAGCTGTTCTCGTTGCCGACGTCGGTCTCTTCCTTGGGATCGGTCGTGATGTTGAAGATCCACGGCGTCTCGAGGTGCTTCGGACCGATGTTCGGCTCGGGCTCCCACACGATGTGCATCTTCCAGTTGCGCCACTTCACCGCGCGCAGCTCGTTCTTGATGTAGTAGACGAAGCCTTCGCGCTTCGACGGGTTCGAAGGGTTCGTGAAGAACTCGATCTGGTCCACGCCGTCGATCGGCCGGTCTTCGGGTATTTGGGCCCCCGCAATGTGCGCGAGCGTCGTGAAGAGGTCGGTCACGTGCACGATCTCGTTCGATACGCTGCCGGAGGGGACGCGCCCCGGCCAGCGGATCATGAACGGGACGCGCAAGCTGCCTTCCATCGACGTGTGATACGTGCCGCGCCAAGGTCCCGCGGTGCCTCGCCACGGCCGGCGGAACTCGGGACCGTTGTCGCTCGCGAAAATGAAGACGGTGTTCTCGCGCAGGCCGAGCGCGTCCACCGCGTCGACGATCTCGCCGACGCGGTGATCCATCTCGACCATCGCATCGGCGAAGTCGCCCGCGCCCGTCTTGCCCGCGAAGTCGCGGTGCGGCAGCGTGGGGTAGTGGAGCTGAGTGAGCGGGACGTACGCGAAGAAAGGCTTGCCGACATTTGCGCGCATGAAATCGATCGCGTGCTGCGCAAGCTCGCCGTCGATGCGCCGGCGCATCTCCAGGTCGTAGAGCGCGACTTCCTCCGCGGGCTCGCCCGCGCGGCCGCGCATCACGCACGGCCTGGGCACGACCGCGGGATCGAAGCCCGGCGTGCTCGTGAACATGCTCTCGTTGGTGGTGCGCGGGATGCCGTACCACTCGTCGAAGCCGCGGTCGGTCGGATAGCGGCCGGGGCGATCGCCGAGATGCCATTTGCCGTAGATGGCCGTCGCGTAACCGCGCGCCTTGAGTAGCTGCGCGAGCGTGATCTCGGACGGATGGATGCCCTGAGGCAGTCCCGCCGGCACCGACTGCAGCGCGCCGGTGCGGATGGGATGGCGCCCGGTCATCAGCGCCGAGCGTGTGGGGACGCAGTCGCTCTCGACGTTGAAGTTGGTGAGGCGCAGGCCTTCGGCGGCGAGCGCGTCGATGCGCGGCGTCGGCGCCCCGCGCAGGATGCCGCCGCCGTAGCAGCCCAGCTCTCCCCAGCCCAGGTTGTCGGCGAGGATGAGGACGATGTTCGGTGTCTGCGCGTTGGCCATGGCGTTCGACGGCTTTCCCGAAAGCCCGACTTTAGCGGCTTCGCAGTGGTATCGTCCAAGATTGCCTGGAGGACATACGATGAACGAAGCGCTGCGCCCCATATTGCCCATCGCCGGCTGGTCCGAGGACAAGGCCCGCGAAGTCGAGATCACCGGCGGCACCGATCCCATCCTGCCGACCCCCTTCAAGATCACCGAGACCGCGACCGCGGCGCTCGCCGCCGTCGGCCTCGCCGTGAACGACTTGTGGGAGATCCGCACCGGCCATCGCCAGAAGGTGAAGATCGACACGCGGCGCGCAACCGCAAGCTTGCGCAGCGGCACCTACATGAGCATGGAAGGCGAGAAGGTGCCCCACACGCCGCATACGGTCATGGGCATCTATCCCGCGAAGAACGGGCGTCATTACTACGTGCACGCCAACTTCCCCAATCACCGCGAAGCCGCGCTCAAGGTGCTCGGCGTGCCCGAAGATCGTGCGCAGGTGACCAAGGCGGTCGCGAACCGCGACGCGCAGGAGCTCGAAGAAGCGATCATCGCGGCCAAAGGCGCGGGCGGCATGGTGCGCTCGCACGAGGAGTGGGCCGAGCATCCGCAGGCGAAAGCGATCGCGCAACTCCCCGTGTTCGAGATCGTGAAGATCGGCGACGCACCGGTCGAGCCGCTGCCGCCGGGCGATCGTCCTTTATCGGGAATACGCGTGCTCGATCTCACGCGTGTGATCGCGGGGCCGACGTGCGCGCGCACGCTCGCCGAGCAGGGCGCGGACGTCTTGAAGATCACCGCCGAGCACCTGCCGAGCCTCGGCCGGCAGGAATACGACACCGGCCACGGCAAGCTCTCCGCACGCCTCGATCTTCGCGAAGAGAAAGATCGCGAGACGCTGAAGAAGCTGGTGAGCGAAGCCGACGTGTTCTCGCAGGGCTATCGCCCGGGCACGCTCGGCGATAAAGGCTTCTCGCCCGAAGCGCTCGCTAAGATGCGCCCCGGCATCGTCGTCGTGTCGCTGTGCGCGTTCAGCCACGTCGGGCCGTGGGCGTCGCGGCGCGGCTTCGACACCGTCATCCAGACGGTGAGCGGCATCGTGCATCGGCAGGGACAGGTCTTTCCCGGCAAGGAGCCGGGGCCGCAGTTCTATCCGGTATCGGCGATCGATTACCTCACCGGCTATCTGATGGCGACCGGCGCGATGGTCGCGCTCGCGCGCCGCGCGCGCGAAGGCGGGAGCTGGCTGGTGCGCATTTCGCTCGCGCAGGTCGGACGGTGGCTGGTCAGCCGTGGCGAAGTGCCGGAGTCGGAGCTTTCCAGGGCGGAGAAGGAGTTCAAGCCCGAAGAGCTCGAGCGCTGGTCGACGGTGACCGAGACGCCCGTCGGCAGGCTGCGCCATCTCACGCCGGTGATCGAGTTCTCCGAGACGCCGGCGCGGTGGGCGCGGCCGACGGTGCCGCTGGGGTACAACAAGCCGGAGTGGCCGGCTCGGTCCTGACCGTCATTCCCGACCGCGCGCCAGCGCGAGCGATCGGGAATCCATTTTGACGTTTGAACGAAGAATGGATCCCCGCCTACGCGGGGATGATGCTTCGCGTCTCCTACGCGGGGATGACGGCTCTATGCAGGCGTGTTCTTCGCCAGAAACGCCTTGCACTTCGCCTTCGCGTTCTCCAGCGCCGCGCCTTCCTTCCACTCGGTGATGTATTCGACGTTGGGCAACAGCTGCGCGGTCTCGTCCGAGATCGGACGCGGATGCGCTTCGTCGTTGCCCGCGAGCAGCAGGCAGGACACCTTCACGTTTTTCACGAACTCGCGATCGACGGCGTAGAGAAAGCCCGGCGCGTACAGGTTGTCGTGGAAAGCGGTCAGCACGTCCTCGGTCGCTTCGGGATGATCCTGGAGCGACTTCGCCCATTCGTTGAAGCGCACCGCGCGGCCCGGCTTCATCGCGCCGACGCGGCCGATCGGCTGCGCGATGATCGCGGCCTGGACGCGCTGCGGCGCCTGCTTGATGAAGTTCATGATGAACGAGCCGCCGATGCACTGGCCGAAGAGGACGCACTTGTCGATCTTCAGGTGGTCGAGCACCGCGAGATGGTCGGACGTGTACGTGTCCCAGCCGTCCTTCGCGCTGATCGGCGCGCGCGAGCGGCCGCCCGACGCGTTGCGCTGATCCATGACGATCACGCGGTACTGGCCGGACCATTGCTCCACCGGTTTGATCGGCGCCGAAGCCTCGCTCCAGACCTTGATCGTCGATTGCAGTCCCGCGGGCGCGAAAGTGAGGATCGGGAAGCCTTTGCCGTGCTCTTCGAAATAGACCGTGGCGTCGCCGTTCTGGATCGTAGGCATGGTGATCTCCTTTAAGTGTCGTGCGCCACGGGATCGCCACGTCGCGCTGTCGCGCTCCTCGCGATGACGTGTACGGTCATTGCGAGGAGCGCAGCGACGAAGCAATCTCGTTACGAACGATAAGACTCAACTCTGCGGCCGCTTCCAGCCGAGCCAGTCGACGACCGCACCGCCCATGACGCGCTCGAGGTCCCGGCCCTTGAGCCACGGCATTTCCTCGGTGAACATGGTCACGCACTGGCGATACGAGATCGGCATGCGCGTGATGTCGGTGCCCCAGAAGCAGCGATCGGGGCCGAAGGTCTCGATGATGCGCTGCAGGTATTTGTGGATGTTGCGATACGGATACGCCTCGGTCGAGGTGCTGGGCGCGCCCGACAGCTTCACCGCGACGTTCGGCAGCTTCGCGAGCGCGAGCATGTCGTCGAGATCCTCATAAGCCGCGTCGTCCTTCTTCGCGGCCCTGCCGCCGCCGCGCCCGATGTGGTCGATGTGCATCTTCAGGCCCGGGTGCCGTTCGGCGATCCTGCCGAAGGCGGCGATCTTGTCTCCGCTCGCCAGCAGGCCGACCCTCAGGTCCTCGCGCTCGCACGCTTTCCAGAACCAGTCGAGCGAGCCGTCGGTCCACCACGATTTCTGGTGCGGCTCGTTGAACGTGAAGCGGAAGCCGAGCATGCCGGTGCGCTCGCGCCAATGCCTGACGATCTCCTCGCGGTTGGGCGCCTGCAGGTCCATATGTCCGAGGATGCAGAACTTGTCGGGATGCAGCTTCGCGGCCTTCACCGCGAGCTCGTTCACCGCTTCGCCGAGCGATGACGGCGGATGGATCACCGCGGCGTCGACGCCCGCGGACTTCATCTCTGCGAGCGCGTCGTCGATCCCGTAGGTGGGAATCTGGCGGTGGTGCGCGCTCATCTTGCCGTTTTCCCAGATGTGGATCTGCGAATCGACGATCAGCATGGCGTTCCTCCCTGGTTGTCGGCACGATTGTAAGCGCGAACGTGAGAAGATAAGCGCGTCACTTTGGAGGGCGAACGATGAAGCATGTATTGACCATGGCGGCGCTGCTCTGCGTGGCGTGCGCGAATGCCGCCGAGCATTCCGGTCCACACGCGCACGGCGCGCCGTACGCCGGCATGGAAAAGCGCGAGATCAAGGCGCTGTCGGACCAGCAGGTCGCGGATCTGCACGCGGGACGCGGCATGGCGCTCGCGCTGCCGGCGGAGCTCAACGGCTATCCCGGGCCGTCGCACGTGCTCGAGCTCTCGAGGCAGCTCGCGCTGACGCCGGACCAGCAAAAGCGCACCAAGGAGATGTTCGAGACCATGCAGCGCAACGCGGTGGGGCTCGGCCAGCGCGTGATCGACCGCGAGCGCGAGCTCGACGCGCTGTTCGCGCAGAAGAACGCGACCGGCGACAGCGTCATGGCGGCCGCCGCGGCTGCGGCGCGCGCGCAGGGCGAGCTGAGGGCGCTGCACCTGCGCTATCACGTCGCCATGCACGAGCTGCTCACGCCCGAGCAGCTCGTGCGTTACAACCAGCTTCGAGGCTACGCCTCCAAGTGATCAGCGCACCTTGAACACGAGCTTGCCGCGGAAGTGCCGCCCCTCGCTGATGCGGTGCGCCGCGGCCGCGTCGGACAGCGCGAAGGTCCTGATCTCCGGCAGCTTCACCGCCCCGGTCGTGACGAGGTGCGCGATGCGCTCGAGGTGCGGGCGGTCGCGGCCGACTTTCGGGCGCAGCGACTGGACGTCCTTGCGCGGCGACTCGGGCGCCGCCGGGCCCGAAGCGATCGACGCCACGCGCCCGCCGGACTTGACCACTTCGAACGAGCGCTTGTTGACGTCGCCGCCGACGGTGTCGAACACCGCGTCGACGTTCGACACCACTTTAGTGAAGTCTTCCGCGTTGTAGTCGATCACCTGGTCGGCGCCGAGGCTCTTCACGTAATCGACGTTCGCGGCGCTCGTCGTCGTGATCACCCGCGCGCCGATGTGCTTCGCGACCTGGATCGCGAAGCTCGCCACGCCGCCGGCGCCGCCCTGGATGAGGATCGTCTCGCCTTTCTGGAGCTTCAGCGTGTCCTCGATCGAGACCAGCGCGGTGAGGCCGATCAGCGCGACCGAGGCCGCCTCGACGTGCGAGAGCTGCGCGGGCTTCTTCGCCACGATCTGTGCGTTCATCGCGACTTTCTCGGCGTAGCACTGCTCGCCGGTCTGCTCGCTCACGGCGAACACTTCGTCGCCGACCTTGAAGTCGGTCACGCCCGGGCCGAGCGCGGCGACCACGCCGGAGAAATCGCGGCCGGGGATGTACGGGAAGAACTTGGTCGGCGCGTAGCTGCCGGCACGCACCTTCCAGTCGGCGCCGTTGACGCTCGCGGCGTGGACGTCGACCAGCACCTGGCCCGCGGCGGGCACGGGATCGGCGACCTCGCCGTATTCCATGACCTCGGGACCGCCGTTCTTCATGAAGTACGCAGCTTTCATCTGTGCTCCCGGTATATACGTTGTGGAGTTGGGCGGATGGGCCTCACACTATAGCAACTGACAGCGAGGAAAAACGATGGCCGCACGCGAGGAGTACGACTACATCGTCGTCGGCGCCGGGAGCGCCGGGTGCGTGCTCGCGAACCGCCTGAGCGCGTCGGGCTTGCATCGCGTGCTGCTGCTCGAAGCGGGCGGCGAGGATACCGATCGCTGGATACACATCCCGCTCGGCTACGGGCGTCATTTCTCCAATCCCGCGGTGAACTGGCTCTACAGCGCGGAAGAGGACGAGAAGACCGGCAGCCGCCGCATCGCGCAGCCGCGCGGCAAGGTGCTCGGCGGCACGAGCTCGATCAACGGTCTGGTCTACGTGCGGGGCCAGCGCGAGGATTACGATCACTGGCGCGATCTCGGCAACGCCGGCTGGGGTTACGCCGACGTGCTGCCGTTCTTTCGCAAGGCCGAAGACAACCAGCGCGGCGAGGACTCCTACCACGGCACCGGCGGTCCGCTCACCGTGTCGGACGCTGCGGACGATCATCCCTTGTGCGGTGCGTTCTTCGAGGCGGCGGAGGCCTGCGGCTACCCGCGCAACCACGACATCAACGGCGCCTCACAGGTGGGCTTCGGCTACAACCAGTTCACGGTGCGGAAGGGGAAACGCTGCAGCACCGCGGTGGCTTATCTCCGGCCGGCGCGGCAGCGCGCGAACCTGCACGTTTCTCCGAGCTCGCACGCGACGCGCATCCTGTTCTCGGGCGGTCGCGCGGTGGGGCTCGAGTACCTGAGCAACGGAACGAAGCAATCGGCGTCGGCGAGCCGCGAGGTGATCCTCGCCGCAGGCGCTTTCAATTCCCCGCAGTTATTGCAGCTCTCGGGCGTCGGGCCCGCAGCGCTGCTGGAGAAGCTCGGCATACCGGTCGTCGCCGACATGCCTGGCGTCGGAGCCAATCTCCAGGACCACTACAACGGCAGGCTGGTGTTCGAGTGCACCGACGACTTCACGCTGAACGACGTAGTGGCGAGCCCGCTGCGGAAAGTGCGCGAAGGGCTGAAGTATCTGTTCATGCGCCGTGGCTTTCTCACGATGGGCGCGTCCACCGCGACGGGCTTCGTCTCGACCGACCCGGGCACCGAGCGGCCCGACGTGCAGATCGGCCTCGTGCTCTACAGCACCGACAAGTTCGGCGACCGGCTGCATCCGTTCTCCGGGTTCACCATCCTCGTGCGCCTGTTGCGCCCCGAGAGCCGGGGCACCGTCATGCTGAAGAGCGCCGATCCGCTGGCGCAGCCGGAGATCCGGCCGAACTATCTCGCGAGCGCGAAAGACTGCGACGTGCTCGTCGCGGGCATGAAAGTGGCGCAGCGCCTCGTCGGGGCGCCGCCGCTGCAGCGCTATGTCGCACGGCCGCACGAGCCTGCGGCGCCGCCCGCGACCGACGACGCATGGCTGCAGTATCTGCGCGCCAAAGGCGGTATCAGCTATCACCCTGTCGGCACGTGCCGCATGGGGAGCGACGGCGATGCGGTGGTCGACGAGCGCCTGCGGGTGCGCGGCTTCCGGGGCCTGCGCGTGGTCGACGCGTCGATCATGCCGACGCTCGTCTCGGGCAACACCAACGCGCCGACGATCATGATCGGGGAGAAGGGCGCGGATATGATTCTGGCGGATGCTTAAGCGGTGCGTTACCACGCACCCTACGAAAGGGAGTGACGATGAATTACGAACATTTGCTGGTGGACATCGAGGACGGCGTCGCCGTGCTGACGATGAACCGTCCCGAATCGCTCAACGCGATGAACCGCAAGCTCTCGCGCGAGCTGCACGCTGCGGTGAAAGCCGCGGAAGCCGACGACGCGGTGGGCTGTATCGTGATCACCGGCGCAGGCGAGAAAGCGTTCTCCGCCGGCGGCGACATCAAGGAGCAGCTCTCGGACGACGCGAACCGCAGCGAGGCCGAGCTCGACGCGTTACGCGACAAGCGCGGGAGCTACGAGATCAGCGCGTGCCTGAAGCCCACGATCGGCATGATGAACGGGCTCGCGTTCGGCGGTGCGGCGGTGCTGTCGTCGTCGCTCGACATGCGCATCGGCTGCGAGGGCACCAGGTTCAGGTTCCTCGCCGCCGCGTATGGTCGCATCAACAGCACGTGGACGCTGCCGAACCAGGTCGGCTGGCCGATCGCGAAGGAGCTGCTGTTCACCGCGCGCGTCGTCGGCGCCGAAGAAGCCTATCGCATCGGCCTGCTCAATCATCTCGTCCCGCGCGCGCAGCTTCGCGAGAAGACGATGGAGATCGCGAAGATGATCGCCGGCAATCACCGCGGGGCGGTGATGGGCGTGAAGAAGCTGATGCTCGAGCAGATGGCGCTCGATCTCGAGGGGCAGTACGAGGCCGAGCAGCGCTACGGGCGCGACGTAATGCGCGGGGCGAAGGCGCGGGACGCGTTCCCCGAGTTCATCGCGCGCAAAGGTTTGAAGGCCGGTTGACCGGACGCTCCGAGATCGCCGCGTCGGCCAGCGCCTCCTCGCGATGACGTCATTGCGAGGAGCGCCAGCGACGAAGCAATGCCGTGACGCACGCTATCAAGCAGCGGTCGCGGACGTAACCTCCCGGGTCAGCGCCGCCGCGGGTTTCTCGATGCCGTAGAGCCGCGCGCAGTTGTCCCACAGGATCTTGCGGCGCTGCTCGTCCTTCAGCGGCAGTCCGAGGAACTGCGACACCGCCTCGGGGAACGCGCCGTCGGAGTGCGGGTAGTCGCTCGACACGACGAAGTAGTCCGCCCCCATCTTCTCGACCACGTCGACCGCGGGCTCTTCGTCCACGTCGAGCGCGATGTAGCACTGGCGCCTGAAGTACTCGCTCGGCGCCATGGTGAGCTGGAACTCGCAGCCCGGACCGTATTTCTCCCACTGGTCGTCGAGCCGCCACAGCCACCAGTACACCCATCCCGCGGTGCCTTCGAGGAACGCGCAGCGCAGCTTCGGGTGGCGCTCGAGGATGCCGCCGGTCGTCATGCT
Organism: Burkholderiales bacterium; assembly: GCA_036262035.1. NCBI lineage: Bacteria > Pseudomonadati > Pseudomonadota > Betaproteobacteria > Burkholderiales > Burkholderiales bacterium. Next base: position 47,700 of record DATAJS010000011.1, read on the forward strand.
CGCGATCGCCCCCATGAGCTCGACCGGATTGCGGATCGCGTGCGCCATCGGCTGGAAGTTGCGGTGCCCGACGAAGCGGTTGCCCGCATCGTCCCTGAGCGAGGAGTTGCCGGTGGGATGGAAACCGATCGGCACGTTCAGCCGTTCGAGCTCGGCCCACAGCGGCTCGCACGCATCGTCGTGGAGATGCTGCTTGTTGACCGGGTTCGGCGTGCCGATCACCGCGACCGCACCGAGTTGTTCCACGCAGCGGCGCGCTTCCTCGACCGCCTTACTGATGTCGTGCATCGAGATCTGCGCCGCGAACTTGAGCCGCTTCGGATCTTCCTTGCAGTAATCCGCCGCCCAGTTGTTGTAGGCGCGCGCGAGCGCCGCCGCGTAATCCGGCGCGAGGTCGTCGTGGCAGAGAATCTGCCGGCCGCGCGTCCCGTACATCACGGCGACGTCGATGCCTTCGATGTCCATCGCGGTCAGCGTCGATCCCGCGTCGAAGCCTCGCGACTTCGCGACGGCGAAATGGGGATGGCGGGCACGGCTCCGGCGCCGCAGCTCTCGGCCCGAGGCGGCGGTTTCACGCGACCCCGCGAAGGCGGGGATCGTGAGGCCCTGGACTTCCATCGTCCGTATGGAGTCCGCGTTCCCCTTGTCTTCGGTGCTCGCCTTCAGCGCCTGCTTGTTCCCGCCGAAGAATTGCGGCGGATTCGCTTTGTACGGCTCTTCGAGATAGACGGCCCACAGGTCGTCGGGCTCGTTGAAGTGCATGTCGCTGTCGATGATGAGATACCCGTCGCGTGCCATGAGCGTTCCTCCAGTAGGTCATTGCGAGGAGCGTCAGCGACGAAGCAATCCCGAAGCGTTCGCAACGAGGTCGCCACGGCGCCAGCGGCGCCTCGCGATGGCCGCTACGCGGCCACTTTTTCCGGTTGCACGACCGTCGCGAAGCGCGACAGCAGTCCCGCGGCATTGCCGGTGAGTATCTTCTGCCGCGCTTCCTCGTCGATGTCGGCGGCGGCCAGCGCTTTCTTCGTCCAGTCGACGCCGAACGCGGTGCCGTCGGTGCCGCAGATGATGCGGTCGGCGCCGTAGAGGCTGATCGCGGCTTCGATCGCGCGCGGACCGAACGAGTTGCAGTCGACGTACACCTTCGACTTGCGGAAGCGCATCGACGGCAGCTCTTCCTGCGGCGAGTCGGTCATCGAGCGGTGATCCATGCGCTCGACTTCGTACGGGATGTTGCCGCCGAGGTTGTGCACGTGGACGAGCGCGTCGGGATAGTCTTTCAGGACATCGGTGAGGCACAGCGTCACCATCACCTGCGAGAGCCTCGCCTGCATGTCCAGCGTGCCGTTGCGGCGGCGCGCGTTGTCGGTATCGCGCGAGACCGCCGGGAACGCGTCACCCGGACGCGGCCCGTAGTGGATGAAGAGCAGCGCGCGGCGGCGGTTCGCCACTTCGAGCAGCGGCCGCATCGCTTCGGCGTCTTTCCTGGTGAGGAACGCGTTGCCGGGAAGCTGCGCGCCGATGAATCCGGGCAGCGACATCGCGCGCTCGAGCTCGGCGGCGGCCGCATCGATATCGGTGAGCGGCAGCGCGGCATATGCGACGAAGCGTCCGGGGTACTCGACGCAGATGCGCGAGAGCTGGTCGTTGATCGTGCGGCACAGCGGCAGCGAAGTCTCGACCGGCTGCGCCTCGATGAAGCAGAAGGTGCCGAGCAGCGAGAGCGCGCTGACGGTGACGCCCATCTCGTCCATCTGCGCGAGATACGCTTCGGCGCTGTCGAAGGCGTCGGCGAGCGGCTCCTGCGAGCCGCGATTCATCAGGACTTCTTCTCCGGCGTCGTTCTTCGCGATGCGGGGCTCGCGAGTGCGGGCGCGGAGCGCGTCGGCGGCTTCGATGGGTCTCCAGTGCGCGTGCATGTCGATCATGGCAGCCTCCTCCTTGGGGGACGGATCAGTTTAACGCTGCGGCGCGTACACCCACAGGTCGAGTTGTACGGAGCACCCGGGCGCCGGCAGGAAAGGCACCCGCACGGCGGAAAAGGGCAGGTGGCGATCCGGCAGGCGGCGATCCCAGGCCTGCCACGCCGGGTAGAAATCGGCGAGGTCGGTGTGGTACTGCTGGATCCGAACGAGGTTCTCCAGGCTCGTCCCGGCGGCGCGGCAGATCGCTTCGGCGGTGTCGAGCATCGCCTGCATCTGGGATTGGGCGCTCGACCCGAACCACGGCTGGGCGGGATCGATGCGCGCGGCTTCGACCAGTCCGCGTTCGTCGATCGGCAGCAGCCCCGAGATGAAGAGCAGGTCGCCGGCGCGCACTGCTTCGGTGAATCCCTGGTACGCCGGCACCGTGCCGGCGCGGATCGCGCTCTTGCCGGCGCCCTTGAACGCGATCGTGTTGATCTCGATGCGCGCGTCGGAGAGAAAGAAGCCGGGATCGGCGGTCGGCACGATCGTCGTCGCCGGCATGCCGTTCGGAAACGCCTGCCGCCACACTTCGGTGAACGGCGCGAAATCGTCGGGGTCGCGCAGATACACCTGGCACTTCACCGCATCGCTGAGCGAACAGCCTGCGGCTTTCAGCGCCGGCTCGATCTTGGTGCGGAGGATGAACTCCGCTTCGAGCTTGATCGGCAGCCCTTTCCACAGGTGCTTGTCGGGCACGCGGGCTTCGCGCGCGAGGCCTTCGCCGAAGGTCAGCGAATCGGCCATGCGTCCGGCGACGAAGACGTAATCGCGGTATTCGAGCGCGAGGCTGTAGCCCGAGGTGAAATGGACGTCCTGGTCCTTGGGACGGATATGACGCGGCGGCGCGGCCGTGTTCGTCTTCGCCGCGCCGATCATGTGCACCTCGATCTCCTGGTCGCGCAGCAGGAAGCCGCCGGTGAGGGTGGAGGTGCTCGGCGGGATGTGGTCTTTCATCACCCCACGGCGCGCATCGTGATAGCTCTCCACCGCGCGGCCCGAGGTGTAGTTCTGGTCGACGCGCACCACGCGATCGAGCGCGCCGCCGCCGGCTTCGAGCACCTTGGCGACGTTGACGAAGATGCGATCGGCTTCGCGCCGCAGCTTGGAGGCGTTCCAGTGCGGCAACTCGGCGCTCACGACGTCGGCGGCGATGCCGCCGCTGTAACCGTTCGTGGCTTTATGGCCCGTCGCGAAGATCCAGTCACCCGCGCGCACCCCGGGTGCGTAACGGATGCCGCTTTTCAACGTGACCGGGAGCAGCGTCTCGACGTCCATCGTGCGCATCCTTGCGTGGGAGGTGCAGCGATTATACTGAGCCGCCCCTTTGTGCCCGGAGACGCCATGAAGCTGCTGCTTGCCGCCACGCTCGTGTTGTTCGCCGCACCCGTGCTCGCCGCCGACGCCGCCCGCGACTATCCGTCGCGCCCGGTCCGTGTGATCAACCCGTTTCCGCCGGGCGGCAGCAGCGATCCTTCGTGCAGGCTGCTCGCCGATGCGCTCACGCGCGCGCTCGGCCAGCAGTTCGTGGTCGACAATCGCGGCGGGGGCAACGGCAACATCGGCACCGCGATCGCGGCGAAAGCGACGCCCGACGGTTACGTGCTGGTCTTCGCGTCGGGCACGACGTTCACGGTCAATCCGCACGTGTATTCGAAGCTGGGTTTCGATCCCAAGAAGGACTTCACGCCGGTGATCCGCTTCGGCAGCGTGCCCAACGTGCTCGTGGTGCACCCGTCCAACCCGGCCCGCACGCTCCCCGAGTTCACGCAGTACGTGAAGGGACACAACGGCGAGCTCAACTATGCCTCGGCGGGCAACGGCAGCAGCATGCATCTCGCCGCCGAGATGTACCAGAGGATGACCGGCACGAAGATGCAGCACGTGCCTTACGTGTCGCCGGGACAGGCGACGCAGGACACGATGGCGAACCGCACCCAGCTCATCTTCCATTTGCTTCCTGCGGTCGCGCAGCAGGTGCTCGCGAAGAATCTCCGCGCGATCGCGGTGCTTGCGCCGTCGCGCACGCCGCTGCTCTCGGATGTGCCGACGACCGCCGAAGCGGGCATGCCGGGGCTCGAGGCCGGCACCTGGTATACGGTGCTGGCGCCCGCAGGGTCGCCCAAACCGGTCATCGATAAACTGAACGCGCAGATCAACACGCTCATCAATGACGCGGCATTCAAAAAGCGCGTGGTCGAGATGGGCGTGACGCCGCTGGGCGGCACGCCGGCCGACGTGACGACCTACATCGCGTCGGAATCGGCGCGCTGGGGCGAGGTGGTGAAGGCGGCGGGGATCAGACTCGACTGATCAGCGCTTCTCGAACACGAGATAGTAGTTCCGCTTCAGCCCGATGTTCGTAACTTCGCGGGCGAGCCTGAGCCCGCCGCCCTCCACCTCACGGATGACGTCTTCCTTCGCCAACCGCACGTGATCGAGCGTGCGCTGCGGCGTGACGCCCGGGATGCGCTCGAAATCGATCACGACGAAACGGCCGTCCGCGCATGATACGCGCCGCTGCGTCGGGGTGACACGGGGGCCTCGTTCCTGTAGCCTGCGCTAAAAAATAACATCGTTCATTGCAGCGCGTTTTCGGGAGGAAGTCGCGTGACCGGTGTCAACGATCCCTCGGGGGACCGTCGTTTCTGCCTCGTGCTCATCAAGCCCTCGCACTACGACGACGAGGGGTACGTCATCCAGTGGTTCCGCTCGGCGATCCCGTCGAACTCGCTCGCATGTCTCTACGGCCTCGCGCTCGAATGCAAGATGCAGCGCGTGCTGGGTGACGACGTCGACATCGACATCGAAGCCTACGACGAGACCAACACCCACATCGACCCCCAGCGCATCGCGCGCATGATCGCAGACGCCGGCGACGGCATGGTGATGCTCGTCGGCGTGCAGTCGAACCAGTTCCCGCGGGCGCTCGATATCGCGAGGCCGCTGCGCGAGCGCGGCATCAAGGTCGCGGTCGGCGGTTTCCACGTGTCCGGCACGATCGCGATGCTGAAGGACCGCGATCCCGACGTCGCGCGCGCCGAGGCGATGGGCGTGACGCTGTTCGCAGGCGAAGCCGAAGAAGGGCGCCTCGCGCGCGTGCTCCAGGACGCCGCCGCGAATCGCCTCGAGCCGCTCTACAACTTCATGAGCGACCTGCCTCACATCGAGAACTCGCCGATGCCGATCCTGCCGCCCGAGCGCGTGGTGCGCGTCGTCGGCTCGAACACGACATTCGATGCGGGCCGCGGCTGCCCCTACCAGTGCTCGTTCTGCACCATCATCAACGTGCAGGGCCACAAGTCGCGCCGGCGCTCGCCGGCCGACATCGAGGCGATCGTGCGCGCCAACGTCGCGCAGGGCTTCCACACCTTTTTCATCACCGACGACAACTTCGCGCGCAACAAGGACTGGGAAGCGATCCTGGACCGGATCATCCACCTGCGTGAGGTCGAGAAGATCCGCCTCTCGTTCGTGATCCAGGTCGATACGCTCTGCCACAAGCTCAAGAACTTCATCGAGAAGTGCTCGCGGGCGGGCGTGAAGCGCGTCTTCATCGGGCTGGAGAACATCAACCCGGACAGCCTGACGACCGCGCAGAAGCCGCAGAACAAGATCACCGAGTACCGCAAGATGCTGCTCGCGTGGAAGAAGGCGGGCGTGCTCACCTACTGCGGCTACATCCTCGGCTTCCCAGGCGACACCGCCGAATCGATCGTGCACGACATCAAGGTCATCCAGCGCGAGCTGCCGATCGACCTCCTGGAGTTCTTCTTCCTCACGCCGCTGCCCGGCTCGGTGGATCACAAGAAGCTGCACGAAGCCGGCAAGCCGATGGACCCCGACATCAACAAGTACGACCTCAACCACTGCGTGTCCGAGCATCCGCGCATGTCGAAGGAGGAATGGGAGCGCGCGTATCGCCTCGCGTGGGAGACGTACTACACACCCGAGCACATCGAGACGATCCTGCGTCGTGCGGTGGTGACCGGCACCAGCCCCGGCAAGGCGGTGTTCTTCATCACGTGGTTCAAGGCGTGCCTCGCGATCGAGGGCGTGCATCCGCTCGAAGGCGGGATCGTCCGCCGCAAGCGCCGCCGCGATCGACGCGCCGGGCTGCCGCGCGAGTCGCCGTTCGTCTTCTACCCGCGCTACTGGTTCGAGACCGTGCACAAGATCTACAGCTGGCTCTCGCTCTACGTGAAGCTCCAGCTCATCTATCGCAAGGTGAAGACCGACCCGAAGCGCAAGGAGTACATGGATCTCGCGGTCGCGCCGGTCACGGACGACGAGGTGGAGACTCGCGAGCTCTTCCAGTCCGACGCCGCGCATGCCTATCTGGACAAGGTCGCGCGGCGCGAGAAGGTGCGTCGCGGGGAGATGGTCTGACGGGCGGGGTTCTCCTCGTCGTGCGTGTTACGATCCGCGGCGAGGAGGGAGCATGAAAAGAACGTTACGCATCACGTGCGTCGCGACGCTGCTCGCGGCGTGCGCGATCCCTGCAGCAGTCCTGGCCCAACAATATCCTGCGCGTCCGGTACGGCTCGTTGTCGCGGGGCCGCCCGGCAGCGCGCTCGATTTCACCGCGCGCATGGTCAGCCAGAGGCTCGGCGAAACCTGGGGCCAGCAGTTCGTGGTCGACAACCGCGCCGGCGCCGGCGGCATCATCGCCCACGAGATCGCGGCGAAGAGCGTCCCCGACGGCTACACCCTGATCTTCTCGACGTCGGCGGGCCTCGTCATCAATCCGCTGCTCAGCAAGGTGCCGTACGACTCGTTCCGCGATTTCGCGCCGGTGTCGCTCGCGTCGGTCAACCCGCAGATGCTGTTCGCGTCGCCGTCGCTGCCGGTGAAGAGCGTGCAGGACCTGATCGCGCTCGCGAAATCGAAACCGGGACAGCTGAACTGCGCCTCCGCCGGCAGCGGCACGCCGAACCATCTGGGGTGCGAGCTTCTGAAATCGGCCGCGAAGATCGACTTCGTGCACGTGCCTTACAAGGGCGCGACGCCGGGCATCACCGACGTCGTCGCGGGGCAGGCGCAGTTCATGTTCAACAGCATCCCTGCGGTGCTGCCGCTCGTGAAGTCGGGCAAGGTCAGAGCGCTCGGCGTCGGCAGCACCAAGCGTTCGGCCGCCGCGCCCGACGTGCCGCCGATCGCCGAAACCCTCCCCGGTTTCGAGTGCGTCAACTGGTACTCGGTGCTCGCGCCGGCGAAGACGCCGCAGCCCGTCGTCGCCAGGCTCAACGGCGAAGTGGTGAAGATGCTGGCCGACCCGCCGTTCGCGCAGAAGCTTCTGGACATGGGCTCGGAGCCGCAGTCGAGCACGCCGGCGGACCTGACCAAGTTCATGCGCAAGGAATCCGACCGCTGGGGGCGCGTCATCAAGGCGGCGAATCTCAAGATCGAGCGGTAGGCCTGCACCTGAACGGAGGCTTCGCGTGAATCGTACCGTTGTCGCCTGCGCAGTCGCTCTACTGGCGTTGCCGATGTCCGCGCAGCGCGGTTTTGCGGCGTATCCGGAAAAGCCGGTGCGGTTGATCGTTCCTTATCCGCCCGGCGGCGGTAACGATACGCTCGCGCGTCTCTTCGGGCAGAAGCTTTCGGAGATGTGGGGGCAGCAGGTCGTCGTGGACAACAGGCCCGGCGCCGGCACGATCATCGGCACGCAGCTCGCCGCCCGTGCCGCGCCGGACGGCTACACGCTGCTCCTGTCGTCGATCGCGACACACGCGGTCGCGCCCTATCTCTACAAGAATCCCGGATACGATCCGGTCAGGGATTTCACTCCGATCACGCTGCTCGCCATCGCGCCGACGGTTCTCTGCGTCAACGCGAGCGTGCCGGCGAAATCGGTGCAGGAGCTCGTCGCGCTCGCGAAAGCGAAACCCGGCGAGCTCAAGTTCGCCTCGGGCGGACAGGGCACCGCTCCGCACACCGCCGGCGAGATGTTCGCTTCCCTGGTCGGCATCAAGCTCCTGCACGTGCCGTACAAAGGCGGCGGTCCGGCGATCGCCGGCTTGGTCGGCGGTGAGACCAGCATGATGTTCGACACCGCCGCATCGATACTTCCGCACGTCAAGGGCGGGAAGATCCGTGCGCTCGCGATCGCGCGCGCCGCGCGTCTGCCGGAGTATCCGGAGATACCCACGTTTACGGAGGCCGGCGTTCGCGGTTACGAGGCGAACGCGTGGTACTCGATGCACGCCCCGGCGCGGGTGTCTTCGGCCATCACGGCCAAAGTGCACGGCGACCTGGTGCGGGTGCTCGCGATGCCCGACATCCGCGAAAAGCTCAAGCAACTGGGTTCCGAAGGCGTGGGCAACACGCCGGAAGAGTTCGCGAGATTCGTCCGGGCCGAGGCGGCAAAATACTCGAAGCTCATACGCGAGGTGGGGATTCGGGTCGAGTGACCCGCGCGCGCCGCTTTCAGCCTTTGCGCGAACGATCGGTCCCGCGCGCGGCGGCCCTCTTGCGTGCCGCTTGTTTTTCGGTGCCGAGATCGGTTTCCATGAGCGAGAGCGCTTCTCTCATCAGCGCGTCGATTCGCGCGATCGCTCTGGCACGGGTCCGCGGATTCCACTCGTAAAAGCCTTTGCCGGCCTGAACCCCGACGTGTCCGTCCCGAACCCGCTTCGCGAGACAGCGCGGCGCGTCCGGTCCGTTGTGGAGCGTCGGATAGATCTGGGCGGCCGACTGGAGATGGATGGTGAGGCCGTTCAGGTCGCGCTGGCGCACCGGACCGCACGCGACGTAACGAAAGCCGAAGCCGAACCGGACCGCCGCATCGATATCCTCGGCGGACACGATGCCGCCGTCCAGCAGATTGAAAGCCTCGCGCATCATCGCGTGCTGCACCCGGTTCACGAGCATGCCGGGCACGTCGCGGTTCAGGTTGATCGCGAGCTTGCCGAGCTCGGACAGCCATGCGTTGACCCGGCGTATCGTGGCGTCCGACGTCTTCGGACCTCGCACGACCTCCACCAGCGGCGCGATGTGCGCCGGCGTGAGCCAATGAACGCCCGCGGTACGGCTCTTGTGAGCGACGTGCGTCATCACCTCGGCGAGGCGCAGGCTCGAGCTGTTCGTGGTGACGATCGCGTCTCGCGGCGCGAGGCGCGATACATCTGCGAGGACTTCCCGCTTGAGCGCCAGGATTTCCGGCACGGTTTCGACGACGAGATTCGCGCCGGCCCAGGGCACGCTTTCGATCGACTCGTGTGCGCGAACGCTGCGGGCGGACCGGACACCCGACCGTAGAGCGCGCAGCGCCGTGGCCGTGCGTTCGGCAAGGCGAGCGCGCGTCGCCGCCGACGGTTCGACCACGTCGACGCTCCAGCCGCCCCCGGCGAACACCACGGCGATGTCGCCGCCCATTTTTCCGCCGCCCACGATGACGACACGTCGCTTCGAATTCATGGTTCCTCTCATGCCTGCCGGTTATGTTTGCCGCAATCCGGTCGTATGGTAATCGCGCACCGCTTGCGCAGGCGGCCGCCCGCGGCGAAATCCGCTCCCGTTTTCAGCCGCGCGCGCGCCTTAGAATGAGGCGACCGCACGTTACTCGAAGTCCGCAAAGTGGAGGAGCAGCGATGAGCGCAGCATCGAATTCGAAGCCGGGGCCGCTCAAAGGCATCCGGGTGATCGAGATCGCCGACGAGCAGGCGGAATACTGCGGCCTCACGCTCGCCGGCCTCGGCGCCGAGGTGATCAAGATCGAGCCGCCCGGCGGCAATTCCACGCGGCGCATCGGTCCGTTCTACGAGGACAAGGAAGGCCTCGAGCGCTCGCTCTTCTTCTGGTACTACAACCGCGGCAAGAAATCGCTGCAGCTCGACCTCGAGCAGGCGAAGGATCGCGAACGCCTGCGCGCGCTGATCGCGAGCGCCGACATCCTGCTGGAGTCCACGCCGAAGGGAACGCTCGACAAGCTCGGCATGGGCAAGGACGCGCTGGCGAAAGACTATCCGGCGCTGATCCATGCGCGCGTCACGCCGTTCGGCGACGACGGCCCGTGGGCGAGCTTCAAAGGCTCGGACCTCGTGCACCTCGCGCTCGGCGGCGTGATGATGAACTGCGGCTACGATCCCGCTCCGGGGGGCCAGTACGACCTGCCGCCGATCGCGCCGCAGATGTGGCACGCGTATCACGTCGCGGGCGAGCAGCTCTCGTTCACGCTGCTCGCGGCGCTGCTCTACCGCTTTCGTACGGGGAGAGGCCAGCTCGTCTCGTGCGCGGTGCACGAGTCGGTGTCGAAGTCGACCGAGGTCGATCTCATGACGTGGGTGATGCGCCGCGCGCTCGTCATGCGCCAGACCTGCCGCCATGCGCGCGAGGACGTCTCGCCGAACCCGACGATCGCGCACACCAAGGACGGCCGCTGGGTCATGGCGAGCCTGGGCAATCGGCACGACGACGGCGAGCGCCTTCTGAAGCTGCTCGAGAATTACGGCCTCGCCGAAGGCTTCAGCGTCGACTCGATGGCGGCGCCCAAGGGCGGGCGCTTCGTTCCCGGCACCGGTCCGGCGAAGACCGGCCGCGACCAGGGCATGGAAGCGGTGCAGCGCTTCGTGCGCTCGTTCACTTACGAGAACATCCCGTGGCGCGAAGCGCAGGAGCTCGGCATGCTGTGGGCGCCCCTGCGCAAGCCGCACGAGAACGCGACCGACGAGCACTGGGTCAAGCGCGGCAGCGTCACCGACATCGAGCACCCCGAGCACGGCCGCGCGTTCCGCTATCCCACGAGCAAGTGGATCTCCACCGCGAACTCGTGGGTGGCCGGTCGGCGTGCGCCGCTGCTCAACGAAGACGCCGACGCGATCGAGCCGAAGCCCGGGCGCGAGACGCCGGTGATCGCCGCGGACGCGAAGGTCGATCCCAGAGAGCCGCCGTCCAAGCGCGGCAAGCCTTTTCCGCTGCGCGGCATCCGCATCGTCGATTTCTCGTGGTTCCTCGCTTCGGCGGGCGGCACGCGCTTCCTCTCGGCGTTCGGCGCCGAGAGCATCAAGATCGAGCTCAAGACCCATCCCGACACCCGGCTGGCCGCGATGGCGCCTGTGGGGGGCCGCGAGGCGCGCGACAAGGCGACCGGACCGCTGAAGGGCGTCACCGACGTCAACCAGGGCGGACAGTTCAACAACAAGAATCCGGGCAAGCGCGGCATCTCGCTCAACGTGCGGCATCCGAAAGGCCTCGAGATCGTGAGGCGCCTCATCGCGATGTCGGACATCGTCGCCGAAGGCTTCTCGCCGGGCGTGCTCGACAGCTGGGGGCTCGGCTATTCCGAGCTCAGGAAGATCAAGAAGGACATCATTTACGTGCAGCAGTCGGGCATGGGCGCGCAGGGCACGTACGGACGCTTCCGCACCGTCGGGCCGATCGCGAACGCGTTCGCGGGCCTGTCGGAGATGTCGGGACTGCCCGAGCCCGCGATGCCCGCGGGGTGGGGTTATTCGTACCTCGACTGGATGGGCGCGTTCAGCTTCTCGCTCGCGATGCTCTCGGCGCTGTACCACCGCGAGCGCACCGGCGAGGGCCAGTGGATCGACGCGTCGCAGACCGAGGTCGGCTTGTTCATCAACGGGCCCGCGCTGCTCGACTGGTCGGCGAACGATCGCATATGGAAGCGCATCGGCAACGCGTCGCCGTGGAAGCCCGCGGCGCCGCATAACGTGTATCCGTGTGCGGGTGAGGATCGCTGGATGACGCTGGCGTGCTTCACCGAGCCCGAGTGGCAGGCGCTGATCAAGGTCGCCGAGCATCCGGAGTGGGGCACCGATCCGCGTTTCGCGACGCTGGCCGCACGGCTCGCGCACCAGCCGGCGCTCGACGCGCTGATCTCGCAGTGGACGCGCTCGCGCGATGCGTACCAGACGATGCATGCGCTCCAGGGCGCCGGCGTGCCGGCGGGCGTGTGCCAGACCGCGGGCGACCGCTGCGACAGCGATCCGCAGTTGAAGCACCTCGAATGGCTGACCGAGGTGACCGGCACCAAGATCGGCCGCTGGCCGATCGCCGAAGTGCCGATCAAGCTCTCCGAGAGCCCCGCTTACATCGGCGGGCGGATCGACCGCGGCGCGCCGATGTACGGCGAGGACAACGAATACGTGTACGGCGAGCTGCTCGGCATGTCGACGCAGGAGATCGCCAGGCTCGCCGAAGAAGGGGTGTTCTGATCGGATGGCTGAAGGTTTTCTCGATCTGTACTTCGAGCGCATCGGGTACGGCGGGTCCGCGGCGGTCAACCTGCAGACGCTGCGCGATCTGCACCTGCTGCACTTGCAGAGTATTCCGTACGAGAACCTCGATGTGTTCTGCCATCAGGGCGTCAGGCTCGACCCGGAGGCGCTGACCCGGAAGATTCTGCTGCGCAGGCGCGGCGGTTATTGTTTCGAGCAGAACGGTTTGTTCGCCGCCGCGCTCGCGGCGCTGGGTTTCAGAAGTCACGCCAACCTGGCGCGCGTCCACCGCAATCGCCCGCAGCCCGGCGGCCGCACCCATCACATCAACCTGGTGGAGCTCGACGGGCACACCTGGGTTTGCGACGTCGGCTTCGGCGGCTCGGGCTTCAGGGAGCCGCTCAGGCTCGAAGCGGACGTCGAAGTCGAGCAACTGGGCGAGACTTACCGCTTGCATGAGAGCGCCGAGCACGGCTTCTATCTGCAGAAAAGAATGGACGGCGCGTGGCAGCCGTTCTATACGTTCAAGGTCGACCCGGCGCTGCCGATCGACCTGGCGATGTCGAATTTCTATACGTCGAACAGCGACGACCACGTCTTCCGCGGTGCGATACTCGGGACGCGGCTGACGCCTCGCGGACGCGTCACGCTGAGCGACCATACCTTCAAGATCTTCGATCTGCTCGAAGGCACGATCACAAAGAACGTCGTCACCGATTTCGCGGCCTACATCGATCGTCTGCGGGAGCACCTGGGCGTCGAGCTGAACGACGCCGAGACGGGCTTATTGAAAAATCGCTTCGCGGTCCTGAAGCCGCCGGGCACGAACGAATGATCCGGAGTGTGATATGAGCAAGACAACGATCCTGTACAGCTGCGTCGACGAAGAGATCACGCGTTACGAAGTCGACGTCGAAGGGGCGACCCTCACCAGACGCGAGACGGTCAAGGCGCCGTCGTTCGTGCAGTACGCGTGGCCTCATCCGTCGAAGCGCTGGCTGTACGTCACGACCAGCAATCGGGGTCCGGGCCTGCCCGCGGACCACAATCACATGAGCGCGTGGGCGATCGATTCTTCGACGGGCGCGCTGTCGCCGCACGGCGAGCCGGTGAAGCTGGTGCAGCGCGCGACGCACATGTGCGTGCACCCGTCGGGCGAGTACACGCTCAACGCGCACAACATTCCCAGTCCGCGCGTCAGCGTGCATCGGCTCAACGCCGACGGCACCATCGGCGAGCTCGTCGAGCAGCCGATCGGCCTGGACGCCGGCATCTATCCTCACCAGAACATGGTCGCGCCGTCAGGCCGCACCGCGGTGGTCGTCGACCGCGGCAACGCCGCGCACGGCGGCAAGGCGGAAGATCCGGGCGCGTTACGGACGTTCGCGTTCGACGCCGGGGTGCTCAGCGGAAGGCAGGTCGTCGCGCCCGAAGGCGGCTACGGCTTCGGGCCGCGCCACATCGACTTCCATCCGTCGAAAGAGTGGATGTACGTAGCCGACGAGAAGAGAAGCCGCCTCTACCTGTTCCGCATGCCGGGCGACACGCTCGAAGACAAGCCCGCGTACACCTGCGACACGCTCGCCGACCGCGCGAACGAAAAACCGCGCCAGCTCGGCGGCACCATCCACGTGCATCCGAACGGCCGCACGGTGTACATGGCGAACCGCGCGGACTACAAGGTCGATCACGAAGGCCGCAAGGTGTTCGGCGGCGGCGAGAACAGCATCGCGGTGTTCGCTATCGATCCGGTGACCGGTGAGCCGAAGGCCATCCAGCACGCCGACACGCATTCGTACCACGTCCGCACGTTCGCGCTCGACCCGACAGGCAAGCTCATGGTCGCCGCGAGCATCAAACCGATGGACGTGCGCGAAGGCTCCGGTGTTTCACACGTCGCCGCGGCGCTGTCGGTCTTCCGCGTGCGCGACGACGGCACGCTCGACTACGTGCGCAAGTACGACGTCGACACGAGCGCCGGCAGGACGCAGTACTGGATGGGGATCGTCGGCCTCGATTAATGGGGCCAGGTCCACATTTCAGCCTGAAATGTGGACCTGGCCCCGATTACTCAATGCAGCGTCAGCGCCGCTTCCTTCACGAGCTTGCGCCACTTGGCGATCTCGTTCCTGATGTGCGCGTTGAACTGCTCGGGCGTGCTGCCGACGGGCGTCGAGCCTTCCGCCGCGAAGCGTTGCGCGGTCTCGGGTGATTTGACCCCTTCGGCGATCGCGACCGACAGCTTGCTGACGATGGCACGCGGCACTTTCGCCGACGTGATGATCCCGTACCACTGGTCGACTTCGTAGCCGGGAACGCCCGATTCGGCGATCGTCGGCAGCTCGGGCGCGACCGGAGAACGCTTGCTGTCGGTGATGCCGAGCGGCCGCAGGCGGCCCGCCTTGTAATGCGCGCGCGAGCTCAGCAGCGTGCCGAAGCCGACCTGGATATTGCCGGCGAGCGCGTCGGAGATCACCGCGGCGCCGCCCTTGTACGGCACGTGGACCATCTTCACGCGCGCGAGGTGATTGAACAGCTCTCCCGAGAAATGCTGGAGGCCGCCGGTGCCGGACGAGCCGAAGTTGAGCTTGCCCGGATTCGACTTCGCGTACGCGATGAGCTCCTGCACCGATTTCGCCGGGACCGAAGGGTTGACGTACATCACGTAGAACAGCGACGTCGCCTGCGAGATCGCCTGCAGGTCGCGCGTGAGGTCGTAAGGCAGCTTCGAGTTGGTCGCCGAATTCACCGCGTGCGAAGCCGAGATGAGGCAGAGCGTGTAGCCGTCGGGCGGCGCATTCGCAGTCAGCTCGACCCCGATCGCCCCGGCCGCGCCCGGACGGTTGTCGACGATGAACTGCTGGCCCCAGCGCTCGGTCAGCTTCTGCGCGATCGCCCGCGCGGTGATGTCGGTGCCGGCGCCGGCCACGAACGGCGCGATGAGCCGCACCGGCTTGGTCGGGTACTTGTCCGCCTCGCCGGATGCGGAGAGCGCGGTTGCCGGAGCCGCGCACGCCATGCACGCGGCCACCATCAGGGTGCTGAGACTGCGATTCGACTTCATTCCTCGTTCTCCTCGTCGGTTTTTTGGGAGATAGTAGCCGGTGAGGCGGTCGAAGTCACATATTCAGAGTGCGAAAGGATCGGCATGGAGCACATCGAGAACCGCACCTTCGACGAGATCAAGGTCGGCGATACCGCGACCCTGGTGCGCACGCTCACCGAGCAGGACATCAAGCTCTTCGCGGTCATGTCCGGCGACATCAATCCCGCGCACGTCGATCCCGACTATGCGATGAGCAGCCGTTTTCGCGAGGTGATCGGCCACGGCATGTGGAGCGGCGCGCTGATCTCGACGGTGCTCGGCACCGAATTTCCCGGCCCCGGCACCATCTATCTCGGACAGAACCTGCGCTTTCGCCGCCCGGTGAAAGTGGGCGACACCATCACCATCAAGGTGACCGCGAAGGAGAAGGGCGAGAAGGGCCGGCTGGTGCTCGACACCGAGTGCGTGAACCAGGACGGCGAAGTCGTGGTCACCGGGAGCGCCGACGTGATCGCGCCGCAGGAGAAGGTGCGCCGGCCGCGCGTCGATCTGCCCGGCGTGCGCTTCGACGACCGCAACGAGCGCTTCCGTGAAGTCATGGGCCGGGTGCGGGTGCGCAACTACGCCGCCGTCGACACCGCGATCGTCTATCCGGCGGACGCCGATTCGCTGGCGAGCATCGCGGCCGCGGCGCAGGAGGGCGCCATCGCGCCCACGCTCGTCGGCAACGAGCGCGTGATCCGCGAGGCGGCCGAAGCGGGCGGTGTCGACATCTCCGGTTTTCCCATCGTGCCGGCCGCCACGCCGCGCGTAGCGGTCGAAGAGGCGATCGGTCTCGCGCGCGAAGGCCGGGCCGAAGCGATCATGAAGTGCGGCATCTCGACCGAGGCGATGATCGGGCAGGTCGTCTCGGCCGACCGGGGGCTGCGCACCGATCGCCGCATGAGCCACGTCTACACGATGGACGTGCCGACCTACCCCAAGCCCCTCTTCATCACCGACTCGATGATCAACATCGCGCCGGGCTTATCCGAGAAGCGCGACATCTGCCAGAACGCGATCGATTTCGCGCGAGCGCTCGGCATACCCGCGCCCAAGGTGGCGCTGCTCGCCGCGGTCGATACGATCAATCCCAAGATGTCCGCGACGATCGAAGCGGCGACGCTGTGCAAGATGGCCGAGCGCGGCCAGATCACCGGCGGCATTCTCGAAGGTCCGCTGACGTTCGACGACGCGGTGTCGCTGAAAGCCGCCGCGAACATCGGCATCCGCTCGGCGGTGGCGGGTCAGGCCGACATTCTCGTCGCGCCCGATCTCGAAGCCGGCAACATGATCGCCAAGCAGCTCGAATATCTCGCCGACGCGCTGTCGGCGGGGATCGTGCTCGGGGCGCGCGTGCCGATCGCCCTCACCGGCAAGGGCGACGACCGGCACACCTGGGTGGCGTCGGCGGTGCTGGTCCAGGTGGCCGCGCACCTCTATCGCCGCTCGGCGGCCGAGATGTAGTCACTGCTGCGCGATCTTCGCCTCTCGCACCACCGCGGCCCACTTCGCTCTTTCCGCAGCGAAGTATTGCTTGAACGCTTCGGACGTCGTCGGCGTGGCGTGCAGTCCCTGCGCCTTGTAGAGCTGCAACACCTGCGGCGACTTGAGCGCTTTGACGGCCGCCGCATGGACCTTGCCGACGACCGGGTGCGGCGTCCCGGTCGGCGCGAAGAGGCCGTACCACGCGGCATACTCGAAATCCGCGACGCCTTCTTCGGCGATCGTCGGCACGTCGGGCAGCAGCTCGGCGCGCGTCAACGTGGTCACGCCGTACGCGCGCAGCCGGCCTGCTTTCACGTGCGGCAGCGCCGAGGCGAAGGTCGACATGTACACCGTGATCTCTCCGGAGAGCAGCGCGGTGAGCGCCGGCCCCGTGCCCTTGAACGGCACGTGCAGCATCCGCGTGTGGGTCTTCTGCGTCAGCAGCGTCGTGGCGAGATGCGACCCGGTGCCGACGCCTGCGCTGCCGAACGTGAACTTGCCGGGCTGCGCGCGCACGAACGCGAGCAGCTCGTTCAGGTTCTTCGGCGGCAGCAACGGCAGCGAGACGAGGATGCTCGGCTGGTCGGATACGCGCGTGATCGGGATGAGATCGCGCTGCGCGTCGAACGGCAGCTCCTTGTACACCGAGGGATTGATCGTGAGGCTGATCGTGCCGAGCAGCAGCGTGTAACCGTCGGGCGCGGCTTTCGCCGCGAGCGCGGAGCCGAGCGCGCTGCCGGCGCCGGGCCGGTTGTCGATCACGAGGGTCTGCCCGAGCGACGCCCCGATCGGCTCGGCGATGATGCGGGCGTTGATGTCGCTGCCTCCGCCGGGCGCGAACGGCACGATGAGACGGATCGGACGTTCGGGATAGGCGCCGGCGAGGAGGGTGCCGGCCGTCAGCGAGCAGAGTAGTGCGGCGAGGGACGCGCGAACGATTCGGAGCATGGCTTCCTCCTCGTCATCACTGCGACCTTCCTTTCCGGCCGCCCTCTTTGCAGAGGTTCGGGGAAGCCAATATACGCCGCGCGTGCGGGGGCGTCACGGATACAGGTCGCGCTCGGACAAGGCCGGCGACCACGCCGGGTCCCCGGTCCGCTGCGCGCGCCCGCGCGCGCTGAACATGGGGCCATAAACGGGATCAGAGCCAGATTACCCCGACGTAATGTGACTCTGACCCGGATTTTGCCTAAGGGTACATGGCCCAGCCCACGCGGTCGGTCTGCGCCCTGAAGAAGTGGCCGTTGGTGCTGGTGACGAACACCGTGGTCATGTCGCGGCCGCCGAAGCAGACGTTGGTGGGGCGGGGGGCGGGCACGGGATGCGTCTCGAGCACGCGGCCCGAAGGCGAGAAGACGTAGAGCATCGGGCCCGAGCCCGCGACGTAGTAACCCGCGGTCGCGATGATGTTGCCTTCGGCGTCCAGGCACATGCCGTCGATGCCGCGGTGCACGCCTTTGGCGTCCTCGCCCCAGGTGAAGAGCGCTTCGTAGGGACCGAGGCTGCCGTCTTCCTTGATCGGATACGCACGCAGCTGGCGCGGGATGCCGCGCGCCGAGCCGCTCTCGGCGACGTACAGCGTCTTCTGGTCCGCCGAGATCAGGATGCCGTTCGGCTGCGTGGTGTCGAACGTCACGCGCGTGACCTTGTACTTGCCGCCGTCGGGTGAAGGATCGGCGCGCAGCACCGAGCGATGGTCGAGCTCCTCGACCTCGGTCTTGTCCCAGTTGCCTTCGTTCACCGGGTTGGTGAACCAGATGCGGCCCTTGCGATCGATCGCGAGGTCGTTCGGCGTCGAGAGCTTCTTGCCGTCGAGGCGATCGGCGACCACGACGTTCTCGCCGTTGGGATCGAAGCGCACGATCGACCGTCCGCCCGAGCAGCAGCCGAAGAGGCGGCCATTCTCGTCGTAACAGAGGCCGTTGGTGCGGTTGGTGCCGGTGCGCCACTCGGTGATCGCGTCGGTGCCGAGGTCGTAGCGCAGGATGCGGTTCCAGCGGATCTGCGTGAACAGGATGCACTCGCCGTCCCACACCGGGCCTTCGGTGATGTTGAGCTCGGTCTCGGGTTTGAGCAGCAGCTCGAATTTCCAGGCCATCGTTTTCCTTTCGGTCCGCCACGGGATCGCGTCGGCACCTGAGTGCCTCGCGATGACCGTCAGTAAGGTTCGTTGACGAAGATGAATGTCGTGCCGGTGACGATCGGGGCGCTGGCGCCGACGAAGGACACTTTGACGTCCTTCACCTGCCGCTCGCCCGCGCGTCCCGACGCCTGCAGCGCGCCTTCGATGATGTGCCACAGGCCGTGGATGCGCCCGGTGCTCAAGGAGCCGCCGAAGGTGTTGATCGGCAGCTCGCCGTCGAGCTCCATCCGGCCGTCCTGGATGAAGTCGAGCGCTTCGCCTTCCTTGCAGAAGCCGTACGATTCCAGCCCGTACAGCACCGAAGCCGAGAAGCCGTCGTAGATCTGCGCGACGTCGACGTCTTTCGGGGTGAATCCCGAGCGCTCCCACGTGAGCTTCGCCGAGCTGCTGCCGCCTTCCATGTAATTCGCGAGGCTGCCGATGCGGCCGGCGACTTCGAACTTGAGCCGCTCGCCGTAGCCGGCGAGATAGGCGGGCTTGGGCTTGAGATCGCGCGCGCGCTCGGCGGTGGTCAGCACGACCGCCACCGCGCCCTGCACCGGAATGTCGCAGTCGTACAGGCAGAACGGATACGCGACCATGCGCGACTCGAAATATTCCTCGGGCGTCAGCGGCACCTTGAAATACGAGTGCGGGTTCTTCAGCCCGTGCTTGCGCTGCGTGACCGCGAGCGTGACCATCTTGTCGCGCTTCTGGTTGTTCTTCTCGAGATAGCGCGTGTAGGCGACCGCCATGCCCTGGCCGGGACCGCCGAAGCCGTACGGCGCGGTGAACTGGAGCGCACCCGGTGCGAACTGTCCCGGCAGGTTCTGGTACGTGCCTTTCGGGTTGTGCATCGCGCGCCAGACGACCGCGTACTTGCACACGCCCGCGAGCAGCGCGTTGACCGCCTGCTGGAACGCGCCGCCGATGTTCACCGAGCCGGCCTGGATGTGCCATGACAGGTTCGGAAGCTTGAGCATCGCCATCATGCAGTTCACCGAGACGATGCTGATGCCGTCGACCTCGGCGTGGCCGGTGGCGGGAAGCTCGGGATAGGTCGTCAGGCCGTCGATGTCTTCCATCTTCAGCCCCGAGTCCGCGACGGCCGCTTTCACCGCGTCGAGGGCGTGCGCGGCGAGCGGACGATCGGCGGAGCGCGTCGCCTGGGAGAAGCCGACGCCGCTCAATGCAATTTTGCAGCGGTTTTCCCAGAGGCTCATTGCGCGGGCCTCCATTGCGGCAGCGTGAAGTCGTCGTTCAGCCGCTGGAAAGTGACTTCGACGCGCTTGCCGACTTTCGCTTCGGTGTATTCGGCGTCGAGGAGGTTGCCCGCCAGCAGCGCGCCGGGCGCGTCGTCGAGCTCGACGATGATGCTCGCGTAAGGCACCGCCGGCGCGAAGCGCTTGTCGCCGGTGTGGTACATGATGGTGTAGGCGTAGATCGAGCCTTTGCCGCTGACCGGCTCGAACTTGAGATCGGTCGACACGCAGTTCACGCACGTCGCGTACGGCGGGTGCTGGAACTGCCGGCAGCTCTGGCAGCGCTGGAGCGCAAGCCGGCCTTCCTTGGCCGCGTCCCAGAAGGGGCGGGTCCATTCGTTCGGGACCGGGATCGGCCGCGTGACCTGGGTCCAGTCGCTCATGGCTTGAGCACCTCGGCGCCTTCGGCCGGCTCGAGCTCGGTGAAGTTGGCGGTCATCGCGAGCATGCTGTAGTAGCCGATCGTGCCGGTGAGCTCGACGAGCTGCTCGCGGCCGAAGCGGTCGAGCAGCGCTTTCGCCGTCGCGTCGTCGATGCGGTGCTTGTTGATGAGCGCGCGCGTGAGGTCGATGATCTGCGCGTCTTCGGGCGGGACGCCGTTCGAGTGCCTCTCGCGGATCGCGGTGATCGTGCTCTCGGGGACTTTCTGCTTGCGCGCCTGGCCGGTCTGCGCGCCCCAGATGTACATGGCCTCGAACTCGCGCGCGACCGTCATCGCGGCGAGCACGCGCACGCGGTGGTCGAGCTTGCCTTCGAAGCGGATGTAGCCGCCGATGTCGACGAAATGTCTCGCCAGCGGCGGGCAGTGCATGAGCATCGAGAACGGGCCGTGGACGCCGCCGCGGCTCTTGACGACGGCGTCGAAGACGCCGTGATGCTCGGCGGGGACCTGCTCCTTGCTCGTAATCTTTTCGAGGCGTGCCATGTTGGTGCTCCTCCTGTGAGAAAACCGGGGTCTGACCCCGAAGAAGCCGGGGTCAGGCCCGTCAGATGGTATTGGATTCGCGGAGTGCTGCGATCTCTTGCTGGGTGAATCCGTAGTCCTTCAATACTTCGTCGGTGTGCTGCGCGTAGCGCGGCGGCATCGAGCGGATTTGCGCCGGGGTCGCGGACAAGCGATACGGCGCAGTCGGCACGGCGAACGGCGGCAGGCCCGTTGCTTTGGAATCCTCGAACTTGTGGAAGAAGCTGCGCGCTTCGAGCTGCGGGTGGTGCACGGCGCGGGCGAGCGGCAGCACTTCCATCGCCGCCACGCCGGCTTCGTTGAGGATCGCTTCCCATTCGTGCGCGGTGCGGGTGGACAGCCGTTTCTCGATCTCGGCGTCCAGCGCCTTCAGGTTCTGCGCGACCGCTTCGTCGCTGGAGAAGCGCGGATCGCGCGGAATATCGGTCGCATCGAGCGCTTTCCAGAGCTTTTCGCGGCGGGGTCCCGAGCCGGACGCGATCGCGAGGTGCCCTTCCTTGCAGCGATAGGTGTTGCTCACGTACACGCCTTTGCCCGAGCCGTTGCCGACGAGCGGCGGCGTCTCGCCCGCGGTGATCGCGCGCAGCACTTCGCCGCCCATCATGGTCATCGCGGTCTCGAGCATCGACACGTCGATCGCCTGGCCGAGTCCGGTGCGCGAGCGCTGGAAGAGCGCGATCGCGATACCGAGCGCGGCGGCATAGCCGGTGGTGTAGTCCACGATGGTCGAGCCGGTCTTGAGCGGCCCGGTCTCGGGCGTGCCGGTGATGCTCATCATCCCGCTCACCGCCTGGATCACGCCGTCGATGGCGGGGTCGCTCTTCTTCGGTCCGGTCTGGCCGTAGCCGGTGACCGAGCAGAAGACGATGCCGGGATTGATCTTCTTGAGATCCTCGTAGCCGATGCCGTAACGCGCCATCGTGCCGCCCTTCAAGTTCTCGATGACGACGTCGGCTTTGGCGGCGAGCCGCAGGAAAACGTCCCGACCTTCCGGCGTGTTGATCGCGAGCGCGATCGAGCGCTTGTTCGAGTTGTAGGCGAGAAAGTTGTGCGCCATGCGCGCCTCGTGAAAAGGCGTGCGCAGGTTGCCCGACGTGCGCGACGAATCGCCGCCTTCCGCGCCGGGGCTTTCGACGTGCACGACGTCCGCGCCGTGCATGGCGAGCTGGTACGCGGCGAACGGCGCGGCGACGACGCGCGCCACCGCGAGCACTTTGATACCGCCGAAGGCGCCGTAGAGATCCATGTCTCCTCCATCATCTGCCGCTTAGCGGCACATGGTACCTTCGTTTGGAGGCCGCAGACGAACCACGTCGCGTTTTACGGCCGCGGTCGGGAGTCGCCCGTCCGCATCGTGACCGCGGCTTACTCGCGCGGTTCGACGCCTGCGTTGCGCGCCGCGATCTGGTCCTGAATGATGTTGTTCACGCTGCGGCCGTATTCGAGCGCGACCGACCAGTCGGTGAACTGGCTGGGCACCTGGTCGAGCGCCTTCTTGCACCAGTCGAGCGCGATGCCGTCGAAGCGCGCGATATGCGCGGCGAGCGCTTTCGCCTCGTCGAGCAGCCGGTCGGCGGGTACCGCCATGTTCACCAGCCCGATGTCGACCGCTTCGGCGGCGCTCATCGTGCGCGCGGTCAGTATCGGCCACGCTGCGTGCTTGCGCAGGACGCGCACCTGCAGGGAGGCGCCCGCGATGCCCGGATAGATGCCCCAGCTGATCTGCGGCACGCCGATCCGTGCGTCTTCCGACATGATCGCGAGATCGCAGATGTTCACGAGGGTGGCGCCGCCGCCGACGGCGATGCCGTTGACCGCCGCGATGAAGATCGACGGATGGTTGCGGATGATCGTGCCCATCGTGTCGTACCACTTGTTGCGCACGTTGTCGCCGCGCACCTTCGCGCCCTTGCGCACCCATTCGTTGCGTTCCTTCAGGTCGACGCCCGCGGTGAACGCCTTGCCGCGCGCGGTGACGACGATCGCGTGGTGTTTCCCGCGGCATTCGGCTAGACGCTCCTGGAGCTGGAGCACCATCGGCGTGCTCAGCGCGTTGAGCTTCTCCGGCCGGTTGAACGTGATGACCGCATAGCCGTCGTGCCCTTCGAAGAGGATGAGGTCGTCGGACATATTATTTGCGTGCGCCACGAGATTGCTTCGTCACGGTGTTCCTCGCAATGACGCCTAGAACTTGCTAGGCGTCACTTTGTCTTTGCCGATCTGGTTCTGCACGACGGCGGTGATGACGCGCCCGTACTCGAGCGCGGCGGTCCAGTCGGAGATGTGCGACGGGATATCGTCGATCGCTTTCTTGCTCCAGTCGACCGTGACCGGGTTGAACTTGGCGACGCTCTCGGCGACCGCGTGCACTTCGTCCATCACGCGATCGGCCGGCACCGCGACGTTGACCAGACCCCAGCGCGCGGCGGTGCGTCCGTCGACCGGCCTGCCGGTGAGGATCATCCACGAGGCGTGCTTGCGCAGGATGCGCAACTGCGTCGAAGGGCCCGCGGTCTCGGCGTATCGCGCCTGCGCGATCTCCGGCAACCCGATCTGCGCGTCCTCGGCGGCGATCGCGAGGTCGCACGCGTTGATGAGCGAGACGCCTTCGCCGAGCGCCGCGCCGTTGACCGCCGCGATCATGACCGACGGATGCTTGCGTATCGCCTCGACGGTGTCGACCCAGGTTTGACCCTGGCGTGAGAAGCGGGCCAGTGCGGGATCGGCGGGCGCTTCGTCGGCGATGCCGGTGCAGAAGGTCGCGTTCGCTCCCGTGAGCACGATCGCGGCGTAGCGCCCGGCGGACTGCTTCAGGAGGTCCTGGAGCGCGAGTTGAGACGCGCGGTCGAGCACGGCGCGGCCGAGCGTGATACGGGCGTAATTGCCGCAGTCTTCCATCAGGACGTGATCGGTCATGCCGGTGTGCTCCGAGTGTGGTCTTCGGTCCACGGCCGTTCGGCCGCGGCGTTCCTTCCCGCGATGCGGCCGAAGGTGATGCCTTCGGCGAGGTTGCCGCCGCCCTGATATACGAACTGGAAAACCGATGAGATCTCGCCCGCGGTATACAGCCGGGGAATCGGCAGGTCGTCCCAGTCGAGCACCTCGCGGCGGCCGTTCGAGCGCAGGCCGCCCGTGGTGTTGGGGCCGCCGGGATAAAGGGGGATCGCATAGAACGGCGGCTTGGCGACGGGCCCCATCGTATTCGGTTCGCGCTCGAAGTCCGCGTCGTGCCCGCTCGCGCAATAGCCGTTGTAGGTCTGGACCGTGTACGCGAGCGCCGCCGGATCCATGTAGCCGCGATTGTCGGGATGCGCGCGGATCTTCGCGCCGAGCGCTTCGATCGTCGCGCCTTCGAGTATCCAGCCTTTGTCGAGCGCGGCGCGGTTGTCGTCTCCCCACTCGATGCCCATGTACTTCGCGCGCCCGACGCGCACCAGCGGGCCGGCCTCCATCAGCGTCGAGTCGAACACCATCCACGAAGGGATGCGGGGATAGGTGAGGGTGGCGGTGTCGAAGCGCAGCGCTTCCTTGTAGAAGTGATAGCGGCTCGGGTCTTTCGTGATGCGCCGCTCGCCGGCGTAGCGCCGGCCGCGGTTGTCGACCACGATCTCGTTCGGCTTGCCCACGCTCGCGGTGTTGAGCCCCACCTTGAGGCCGTGCCGACGCTCGGGGATGGCGCAGATCACGCGCCCCGCGATGCCGCCGATCTTGGCGAGCGCCGCTCCGGCTTTCATCGCCATGCGTAGGCCGTCGCCGGTGTTGGCGGGCGAGCCGTAGAACGCCCAGCCTTCGATGCCGGGGCCGTCGAGGAACGCCTTGCGCATGCGCTTGTGGTATTCGTAGCCGCCGCAGGTGAGCACCACGCCGCGCCGGGCGTAGTAGCGAATCTTTTCGTCGCCGCGCTTTGCCGTGACGCCGAGCACCGCGCCCTCGTCGTCGAGGATGAGGCTGTGCGCCGGTGTGTCGTAGTGGATGTCGACCTTGCGCGACTGCAGTCCGGTGAGCAGGCACGCGTGAAACGCTTCACCCGACTGCTTCTGCGTCTTGGGCGCGTTCTGGGTGCTCGTGTTCCACACCGCCTCGTCGCTGGAGCCGGTGTAGGTGCTCTTTACCACCGCGTAACCGGATTCGGCCGCGCCCGGAAACTCCGGGAACGCCGCGTTCGACAGGCTCACCGTCCGGAACTGCGGATCGAGGCTGCGCATGAAAGGCTCGTTGTCGGGCGCGTGCTTCGCCCAGAGCTCCGCGAGTTCGTCGGAGAGCTCGGGCTGCTCGCCTTCGAGGTTGGACGGCAGGTTCTCGCCGCTGAACATCGCCTTGGCGTAAGCCTTCAGCGCTTCGAAGCTGCCGTCACGGCGCGGGCTGTGGAAGCCGCCGCCGCTCATGCGCGTGCTCGAATAGTGAGTGTCTTCGGCCTGCTTCTCCAGCAGGATGACGTGGGCGCCGCTGTCGTGCGCCTCGATCGCCGCGCAGGCCCCGGCCGCGCCGAAGCCCACGACGACGACGTCGCAGTAGAGCTCTTTCATGACTGCATTCCGATGACGCCGTCCGCCTGCAGCCGCGCGATCTCCTCGCCGCTCAGGCCCACCGCTTCGAGGATCTCGCGCGTGTGCTCGCCGATCTGCGACGGGTAGGGCGAGCGTATCGCGCCCGGAGTCTCGCTCAGCCTGGGCACCGGCGCCACGGTCTCCATGGTGCGTCCGTCGGGGAACGCGATCGTCTGGATCGCTTCGCGCGCCTTGATCTGCTCGAGCTCGACGACTTCTCGATAGCTGTTGATCGGCGCGCAGATGAGGTCGTGCCGTTCGCACAGCTCGAGCCATTCGGCCGAGGTGCGCTCCTTCAGCACGCCTTCGATGATCTCCTTGAGCGCGCGATGGTGCTCCTGCCGCGTCGGCCGCTCCTGGAAGCGCGGGTCGGTCGCGAGCGTAGGGATGCCGAGCACCTCGCGGCACAAGGCGTTCCAGCGGTCGGTCGTGTAGGCCGCGAGCATGATGTAGCCGTCCTTCGTGCGATACGCCTCGTTGGGTGTCGCATAGGGCGCGCGGCTGCCGGTCTTCGGGGGAATCTTGCGCGAGCTCAGGTACCGCGTGAGCGACGACTTCTGGAGCACGAGGGCGCCTTCGAGCAGGCTCACGTCGACATGCTGCCCCACGCCGTGCCGCTCGCGCGCGTAGAGCGCCATCATGATGCCCTGCACCGCGAGCATGCCGCCGGTCATGTCGACGGCCGGGAACGAGATCTTGAGCGGCTCGTCGGCCGGCGAGTCGCCGTCGCGGCCGAGCACGCTCATCATTCCCGAGATCGCCTGGATGATGCCGTCCACGCCGGGCCGGTCTTTCCACGGGCCGGTCTGTCCATAGGCGCTGACCGAGCAGTAGACGATGCCCGGATTGACCTCGCGCACCGCCTCGTAGCCGAGCCCGAGGCGTGTCATCACTCCGGGGCGGAAGCTCTCCATCACCACGTCGGCGGTCGCGATCATGAGTTTGGCGAGCGCGATGCCGTCGGGATGCTTGAGGTCGATCGCGATGCCTTTCTTGTTGCGGTTGAACTCGCGCGTGCCGAGGCCGGGCGTGGTGCGCGACCAGTCGCCGGTGCGCGGCTCGACCTTGAAGATCTCCGCGCCGAAGTCGCCCAGCGTGGCCGTCGCGAGCGGCGCGGCGCCGCCCATACCGAAGCAGACCACGCGGACGCCGTCGAGCGGCATCCGGCGCGCGTCGCGAGATTGCTTCGTCACGTCGTTCCTCGCAACGACAATAGCGGAGTCATCGCGAGGCGCGAGCAAACGCGCCGTGGCGATCTCGTGGCGCACGCCATCTTTCTCATGAAACTCCTTGCATCGTTCAGCCCGGCGCGATGCCGAGCTCTTTCACCAGGTTGCGCCAGCGGGGAATCTCGTCGGCGATGAGGCGCCGGAATTCGGCCGGTGTCGTCGTGGTCGCCTGGCTGCCCTGCACCCTGAGCTTGTCGCGAATCTCGGGCGTCTTTGCAGCCTGCGCGACGGTCGCATTCAGCCTGTCGATGATACGGGCAGGCGTGCGTGCCGGCGCGACCAGGCCGTTCCACGCGTAGACCGCGAAGCCCGCATAGCCTTGTTCCGCGACCGTCGGCGTCTCGGGCAGACCTTCGGAGCGCTCGGCCCCCGTGACCGCGAGCGCGCGCAGCCGGCCGGCTTTCGCGTGCGGCCACGCGGAGACGATGCTCGATACCGCGACGTGCAGGCGGCCGGCCATCGCGTCGACGAACGCGCCGCCCATCGATTTGTACGGCACGTAGGTCGATTGCGTGCGGATGCCGGTCGCGGTGAGGAAATACATGGTGACGAGGTGGGTGCCGCTGCCGATGTTGCCCGCGCCGGCGTTGAGCATTCCCGGCTTCGCTTTCGCCAGCGCCACGAGCTCCTTCACCGACGTCACGGGCAGGCCGGGATACGAGGTCACCAGGTACGGATCGCGATTGAGCAGCGTCACGGGCGCGAAATCGTGGACCACATCCACCGGCAGGTCCTTCACCAGCGCCGGCGCGAAGGTGAAGCTCGGCACGACGAGGAGCAGGGTGTAGCCGTCGGGGTTGGCGCCCGCGACGAGCTGGAGCGCGGTAATGCTCGCGAGCCCCGAGCCCGCACGGTTGTCGACGACGAAGCGCTGGCCGAGCGCGTCGCCCATCTTCTCCGCGTACATGCGCAGCACGGTGTCGGCGGTTCCGCCGGCGAGCTGCGCGATGACGACGCGGACCGGCTTCGATGGATAGACGTTCGTGCCCTGTGCCGAAGCGGCCGATGTCGCGCACACGGTCATCGCGAGGAGCGCGAAAGCGCGACGAAGCGATCTCGTGGCGCACGATAGCGGTTTGCGAGCATCTCGGGATCGCGTCGTCGCAGCGCTCCTCGCGATGACAAGCCGGCTCAATGCAGGCTCCCGGCCATCCCGAGCTGTTCGATCAGCGCGCGCCAGCGCGGGCTCTCGCGACCGATGAGCTGCCTGAATTCCGCCGGGGTGCTGCCGACCGCTTCACCGCCGAGCGCCCTGATCTTGTCGGCGACGTCGGGGGTCTTCGCAGCCTGCGCCGCGGCCGAGCTCAGCCGGGCCGTGAGCGCCGCCGGCGTCTTCGCCGGCGCGACGAGACCGTACCACGCCGTCGCCTCGACGCCGGGCAGACCCTGCTCGGCGATCGTCGGCAGGTCGGGCCACGTCGGCGAGCGATGCGCGCTGGTGACGCCGAGCGCTCGCAGGCGGCCGGCTTTGACGTGCGGCCCGCCGCTCACGATGCTCGAGATGCCCGCGTGCATACGGCCTGCCATCAGGTCGGTGAACGCAAGGCCGGTGCCTTTGTAAGGCACGTAGACGACGTCTTCGCGGATGCGCCCTTCGTTGAGGAAGAGCATCGACACCAGATGCGTGCCGCTGCCGATGTTGCCCGAGCCCATGTTGAGATACCCGGGCTTGGACTTGGCGAGCGCGATGAAATCCTTCACCGACTTCACCGGCAGGCCGGGGTAGATCGACAGCATGTAAGGATCGTGTGAGAGCAGCGTGACCGGCGCGAAATCCTCGGTACGCACGCGCACCTCTTTCGCCAGCGCGGGCATGAAGGTAAAGCTCGGCGTGACCGCGAGCAGGGTATAACCGTCGGGATTGGCGGTCGAGACCAGCGCCTGGACACCGATGCTGGCCACACCGCTGCCGGCGCGGTTGTCGATGACGATCTGCTGTCCGAGCGTCTCGGCCATCTTCTGCCCGAAGAGACGCGCGACCGCGTCGGTCGATCCGCCGGGCGGCTGCGGGACGACCACCCGGATCGGCTTGCTCGGATAGCGATCGGCGGCATACGCCGTCGCGGCGAGCAGGCTCGCCGCGAGGCACCGTACCAGTATGGAGAGCGTGTTCAAGATCGTTCGTCCTTGCGGGCTATACGGCGCTCGGCCGGAACTTCGGGATCGAGACTTCGGGCGTGACCGCGTCGAATACGACTTCGACCGGGTCCCCGATCTTCACCGCGTCGTTGTCCACGCCGACGATGTTGCTGTACATGCGCGGCCCTTCGGCGAGCTGCACCAGCGCGACGTTGTAGGGGATGTCTTCTGCGAACGCCTTGTTGTAGAGCTGGTGGAACACGACGTACGAGAAGACCACGCCGCGTCCGGACAGCGGCTTCCATGCGAACTCGTACGAGAGGCAGTCGGGGCAGACGTGGCTGATCGGGTAGCGGATGTGGCCGCACCCGCCGCACTGCTGGAGCTGGAGCCTGCCCTGTTTGCAGCCTTCCCAGAACGGGCGGTTCTCGTCGGTGATCGCCGGCAGCGGTTTCCTGTACTCGCTCATCAGCCTTTCCTCAGGATCGTCACGTTGGAGGTATTGAGCGCGGCCCCGCGCCCGGTGACGAGGCAGACTTCGGCATCCTTCACCTGGCGCTCGCCGCATTCGCCGCGCATCTGCCGCACGCCCTCGACCAGGTGCAGCCAGCCTTCCATGTACGACTCGGAGAGGTTGCCGCCGGCGGTGTTGATCGGCAGCTCGCCGCCGAGCTGGATGCGCCCGCCTTCGACGAAGGGACCCGACTCGCCGACCTTGCAGAATCCGCCGTGCTCGAACCACAGCAGCACGCTGCTGGTGAAGTTGTCGTAGAGCTGGCAGACGTCGATGTCTTTCGGTCCGACACCCGCCATGGCGTAGGCGTCCCGGATCGCGAGCTTCTGGTGCGGCACGTACCACCAGTCCTCGCGTTCCATGTTGCGCGTCGTATACGCCTGGCCCATGCCGGAGACCAGCACGAGCGGCTGCTTCAGGTCCTTCGCGCGCTCCGCGGTGGTGACGATGTAGCACACGCCGCCGTCGGAGATGAGGCAGCAGTCGAGCAGGTGCAGCGGCTCCACGATCCAGCGCGACGCCTGGTGGTCCTCGATCGTGATCGGCGTGCGCATCACCGCGTTCGGGTTCATCGACGCGTGCTTGCGGCACGCGACCGCGATCTCGCCGAGCTGGCGGCTCGTCGTGCCGTACAGCGCCATGTGCCGCGACGCGGTGATCGCGCTGTTCGCGCACGCCGACATGAAGCCCCAGATGCCGAGCGAGTCGCCCCAGCCCGAGGCGCGGTCGAAGCGCGAGCCGCCGGTCGCCGCGGCGTCGCCGAACACGCACGCGACGTAATTCGCCATGCCCGCGTTCACTGCGAGCGCGGCCTGGTGGAGCAGCGCGCCGCACGTGCCGCCGCCCGCCTTGAGGCTGCCGGTGTAGCGCGGATCGATGCCGAGCGCCTCGCCGACACGCAGGTAGTTGTAACCCTCTTCCGGCGAAGTCGTGCCCGGGAAGGTGAGGAGCCCGTCGATCTGGTTTTTCTTCAGCCCCGAATCGTCGAGCGCGCGCTTGAACGCTTCGACGGCGAGCGAGAGGGCGGTCGACCCGGGCAGCTTGCCCTGCGGGCTCGCCCCCACGCCCACGATCGCGGTCTTGTCACGCAATGGATGCATCTACCTTCCTTTGTACTGCGGCTTGCGCTTCTCGGCGAACGCCTTGCGGCCTTCGATGCGGTCTTCGCTGTGATAGAGGAGGCCGAACACGTAGCGCTCGGAGTCGATCGCCTGGGCGAGCGGCATGTCGAGGCCGCGCTTGGCGAGCCGCTTGATCGCGCGCACCGCAAGCGGCGCGTTCGATGCGATCTTGCCGGCGATCTCGAGCGCGGCCGGCATCAGGCGCTCGCGCGGCACGACCTTGCTCACGAGCCCGGTGCGCAGCGCTTCCTGCGCGTCGATGCGCTCGGCGGTCAGCAGCATCAGCATGGCGTCCGACATCCCGATCGCGCGCGGCAGCCGCTGCGTGCCGCCCGAGCCGGGGATGCTGCCGACGCGCGCTTCCGACAGCGCGAACTGCGCGTTGTCGGAGCAGATGCGGATGTCGCACGCGAGCGCGATCTCCATCCCGCCGCCCATCGCGTAGCCGTTCACCGCCGCGATGATCGGCTTGTCCATTTCCATGTGGGCGACCGGGGAGACCGGACTGGGCCGCGAGAACGTCTCCTGGGCGAAGCTCTGGTCGGACGGCAGCGTCTTCTTGAGGTCGGCGCCGGTGCAGAAGGACTTCTCTCCCGCCCCGGTGACGATCACCACGCGCACGTCGTCGTCCTCGCGCACGCGCGCCCAGGTGCTGATCAGCTCCTCGCGCGTCTCCGGGTCGATGGCGTTCATCGCCTCGGGGCGGTTCAGCGTCACGGTCGCGACGTGGTTTTCCACGCTCACCAGGACGGTCATGGCGTCTCCTCGGGGGCCACTCGTATCCCGCAGAGTGTATGAACCGCGGCTTAGGCCCGGAAGAAACGTTTTGTTATCATTTGATAACCGATCGATATCAATGCTCCGATGAAGCTCCAGCAACTGCGCTACGTGTGCGAGATCGTCGACCGCGGCATGAACGTGTCGCGCGCCGCGGCGGCGCTGCACACGTCGCAGCCGGGCATCAGCAAACAGATACGGATGCTCGAGGACGAGCTCGGTGTCGTGCTGCTCGAGCGGCGCAGCACGCGCATCACCGGCCTGACCGAGGCGGGGACGGCGCTGCTGCCGACGATGCGCCAGATGCTGCAGGAGGGAGAGAACCTGAAGCGCCGCGCGCGCGAAGCGGCTTCCCCGGCGAACGCGAAGCTCATCATCGCCAGCACGCACACGCACGCGCGCTACGTCCTGCCCGCGATGTTCAAGCGCTTCGTGGAGCGCTACCCGCATGTCGCGCTGCAGATGCGGCAGACGCGTACCGAGCGCATCATCGAGCTCCTGCGCAGCGGCGAGGCCGACATCGGCGTCACCACCGAGCCGGTCGAGCCGCTCGACGGTATCGCGCTGGCTCCGTGCTACCGCTTCGGCCACAGCATCGTGACCGGGCCGGGCCACCCGCTGCTTGCGCTGCGCCGCCGGCTGACGCTGGATCACCTGCT
The DNA here is from genome assembly GCA_036262035.1 of Burkholderiales bacterium. Taxonomy (NCBI): domain Bacteria; kingdom Pseudomonadati; phylum Pseudomonadota; class Betaproteobacteria; order Burkholderiales; species Burkholderiales bacterium. The sequence goes on from DATAJS010000011.1 coordinate 79,689, forward strand.
GCGCTATCCCATCATCACCTACGACGAGCGATTCAAGCTGGGGCGCCTGGTGCGCGAGGAGTTCGAAAAGCGCGGTCTCGAGCCGAACATCGTCGTGCGGGCGATCGACTCGGACATCGCGAAGGCCTACGTGGAGGCGGGATTCGGCGTCGCGGTGCTGATGAGCATCGCCTACGACCGCAGGGACGACGAGGGCCTGCGCGCGCTGCCGGTGACCCACCTTTTCGGCGAGATCGTCTGCTACGCGATGACGCTCAGGGAGCGTCCGCTCGCGGCGCACGCCAAGCACTTCATCGGTTTGATGCAATCCGTCCCGGTGCCGGGACTGATGCGGTAGCGCTCAGCTACGCCGCGCGCGCAGGAGCGACGACAGTGCGCGGGTGCGCGTCGACGCGTCGATGTTCTCGACGAGCCTCACGATGGCGGCCGCATCGCCGACGGGCGCGAATGCCGCGAGCCGCGTGAGCTTGTCGACGACTTCGCGGTACGTGCAGGGGTCAGCGGGCGTGCCGTGCGGATCGTAGGTCGACGCTTCGCGAACCTCGCCGTCGTCGAGCCGGATGCGCACCTTCGTGCCGAACTGCCTGGGGAACACCGCTTCGCTCGCGTCGTCGACCGTGACCTCCACGCGCTGCGCAAAAGCCAGGCGCGCGGCATCGGTGAACGCGGCGCGCTCGAACTGCGCCGGGTCTTTCGGATCGCTTTCGAGCGCGACCGCCGCGCAGTACGGGATGCTGTATTGGGCCTCGCCTGAATCCGCGGGCAGCGGGTTGGCGTTGTTCTTCACCGCGAACGCGCTGGTACCGACGGTCACCTTCCGCACCCGGTCGAGCGGGATCGGCACGGGCCCGCGGAGGTCGAGCACGAGCTGCATGAGCCCCTGGATCCAGCCGCACACCGGGAAGACCTTGATCCACGTCTCGTCGATCGCCCAGCGCTCGCCGAGACCGCTCCAGAGTTGCGCAGGCTGCGCGCTCTTGCCTGAAAACACTTCGAGCAAGCCGTAACGGCCGTCGATCGCGGCGCGCGGGGCGTTGAATCCGTCCTGCGCGAGCATCGCCATGCGCACGCCCGATTCCGCCGAGCGCCCGCCGTGGATGCCTTTGACCATCGCGCCGCCGCTGCCGCCGGCGTAGCTCTTGATGCCCGAGGCGGTGGAGCAGGCGAGGCCGACGGCGCTTACCAACGCGTCCCGCGACAGTCCCATCACCGCACCGGCTGCAATCGCCGCTGCGACCGGCCCGGCGACGCTCGTCTTGTGGAAGCCGCGATGCGAGGGCTCGGTGCCCAGCGCCAGCCCCAGCCGTGCGATCGCCTCGTAACCGATGACGATGCCGCGCAGCAGCGTCTCCGCGCTCGCATCGACGTGCTCCGCCGCGGCGAGCGCCGCCGGCACGATCACGGTGCCCGGATGGATCATCGCCGCCGACAGCAGGTCGTCGATCTCGAATGCGTGCACCGTCGTACCGTTGGCGAGCGCGGCCTGCGCGGGCGCGACGGTCACGTCGGAGCCGAACAGCGTGCACTCGCCCTGCGAGCGATCGGCGAGCACGTTGTGCGACATGATGCGGCCCGCATCCTGCTGCGAACCGAACAGGCCGCAGCCGAGCGCATCGAGCAGGCACACCTTGGCGCGGTCGATGATCGATTGCGGAATCGGCGGCGTCGATGCGCAGAACTCGATGAGGCGCAAGGCGGCGCCGGTGGTGGTGGTGTCGTTCATTCGTCGTTCCAGGCAAGTGACTCGAAAAGCTCGTCGAGCGTCGCGGCCTGGTCGAGGCGCCACACGTGCTCGATGACGCGCTGGCACGCGCCGCGATCGAGCACGCCGTCGGCGAGATCGAAGAGCTTGCGCTCGATGTCGGCGTCGCCGACGCGGTTCTGCGGATGACCGGGCGGATATCGGTGGAGCTTGGTGACCTCGCGCCCGTCGCGCAAGCGCACCGCCACGCCGCCGCCCGACGAGCCGGGATACAGCGCGGTCAGCGCGGCATCTTCCTCGATGCGGATCTTGCGGATCAGGCTCGCGACGTCGGCCGAGGCGATGCGCCCGGCACTGAACTGCGCGTGGCCGCACTCGCGGTCGAGCAGCGCGACCGCGACGCAGTAATGGAGGCTGTGATCGGCGGTCTCCTTGTCGCGAGGCGCGAGCTTGGCGGGATCGTTCGCCGCTTTCTTCGCGGTGACGCGCGGCAGCGTGACGATCACGCTCTCGATGTTCTCGAGCTGGGAGCGATCGAGCGCAAGATCGATCGCCGCCTGTATCGGCGCCATCGCGCCGGCGACCGCCGGATAGGGCTTGATGCAGCTTTTTGTGATGCGGTAGTCGCCTTGAAGAGGCGCGGTGAGCGCCGCGTAATCGATGGCGCCGGCGACCGCTTTCTCCCAGCCCGCCGCGCCTTCGAAGACTTTCGAAGGTCCGGTGAGTCCCGCCGCGGCGAGGAGAGCAGCCTCCACGGCGCCTTTGGCGATGAAGGCCTCGGCGGTCGCTTTCATGAGCGGGATGTCGCCGCGCTGCGCCTGAGCGAGGGTGTTGAGGTGGCTGGCGGCGAGCGCGATCGCGTTCGCAGTCACCTGCGGATCGTCGCTCAACAGGCGTCCGGCCAGTGCCGCTGTAGAGAACTGCACGTGCGTCGCGGTGTGCCAGCCGCGACCCGAGATGCCGGGCTCCCGCACCGCGTCGCACAGCCGCATCTGCACTTCGTAACCCGCGACGATGGCCGAGAGCGCATCGCGTCCGCTGCGTCGCAGGCGCTGCACGAGCGCGAGCGCGGGCGGTATGTTGCTGCTCGGGTGCGCCGAATCGGCGCCGAAGTAATAGTCGTTGCTGTCGAGATAGCGGATGAGGGTGCCGTTCACCAGCGCCGCGAGCGGTGCGGAGGTCTTCCAGCGCGCGCCGATCACGCTCGCTTCGGGCGTGCCGCCGAGCTCGCGCGCGACGCGGCGCACGATCACCGCAGGCTCGCTCGCATGCGCGCCGATCGCGCACGCCAGCGTATCGAGCACGAAGCGCTTCGCTTCGTGGATCACTTCGCGCGGCAGCGCGTCCGCGTCCATGTCGTGAACGAATCGCGCGATTTGCTCGCGCACGCTGTCGGCCATCCAACCTCCATCGATTTTTCGAGCGGCCACGAACGCTAACATATCCGGCACGCCCAAAAACGAGGAGAAGACCTTGAAGCCGTTCGCCTACGCAGCCATCGCGACATCGTTGTCGCTGCTTTTCACCGATGCGGGGGCGCAGAGCTATCCGTCGAAGCCGCTGCGCATCGTCCTTCCGGTGCCGCCGGGCGGCGTCGCCGACGTCGCGGCGCGGCCGCTCGCGCACGACATGACCCAGATCCTCGGGCAGCAGGTCATCCTCGATTACAGGCCCGGCGCCACCGGTGCGATCGGCATCGGCGTCGCCGCCAAATCGCCCGCGGACGGCTACACGCTGTTGTGGGGATCGACGAACACGATGTGCATGGGACCCGCGTATTACGGCAAGACGCCGCCCATCGGCGAGTTCACGGCGATCACACCGGTGATCGTCTTTCACAACGTCCTCGTCGTGCATCCCGCGCTGCCGGCGCGAACCACGCAGCAGCTCGTGAAGCTCGCGAAGGCGCGCGCGGAAAAGCTCAACTTCGGTTCCGCGGGAACGGGCAGCGTCAACCATCTCACCGCCGGCATGTTCGAGCATCTCACCGGGGTGAAGGTGAACCACGTGGCGTACAAGGGCGGCGGCCCCGCGCTCACCGACGTCATGGGCGGCCACGTCGACGGGATGTTCGCGACCAGCCCTTCGGCGGTGACGCACCTCAAGTCCGGCAAGCTCAAGGCGCTGATGATCACGAGCGAGAAGCGCGTGGCGGCCTTGCCGGAAGTCCCGAGCGCGCCCGAGGCCGGCATACCGGGGCTCGTCGTGGCGACGTGGAACGGCGTGTTCGCGCCCGCGGGCACCCCGCCCGCGATCGTCGGCCAGCTCAATACGACCATCGTCAAGGCAGCGGGCGGCAAGGACATGACCGACCGCATGACGAGCGTGGCGGCGCAGGTCTACACGCTCGCGCCGGAGAAGTTCGGCGCGGTGGTGCGCGACGACTATGCCAGGTGGGCGGCGGTCGTGAAAGCGACCGGCATCAAGGGCGGCGAATAGGGCTCACTCGTAGAGCGGCGCGGTGCGCGTGAGCTCGTCGCGATCGAAGTCGGCGCCTTTCATCGCGCGCAGCACCTGTCCCACCTTCACGTGCGGCGCGAGGATGCCGAGGAAGGCTTCGATCGCCGGCGTGAGATAGCCGTTCTTGCGGCACACCAGGGTGAGCACGCCCGACGGGAAGAGGTGATCGGCTTTCAGCGCGACGAGGCGCGCGTCGCGCTTTTCATCGAACGCCGCGCGTGCGATGACCGCGACGCCCATCCCGATCTCGACGTACGACTTGCACACGTCGGCGTCGGTGCCGCTGCACACGATGCGCGGCGTCAGGCCCGCGGCCTCGAACTGCTCCATGAGCGTCGAGCGCCCGCTGAACGACACCGGATACGCGATGATCGGATGCTTCGCGAGCTGCGCGAGCGTGAGCTTCTTCATCTCGGTGAGCGGGTGCCCCTGCGGGACGATCACGCAGCGCGGAAGCTTGTAGATCGGGATCGTCACCACCGATTCGGAGGCTTTCTCACTCGTGACGATGCCGATGTCGGCGTCGCCCGCGGCGATGATCGCGCGGCACTGCGCCGGGTCCGACTGCTGGAGCGAGAGCGAGACCTGAGGAAACTTCTCGCTGAAGCGCTTGATCACCGACGGCAGCAGATACCGCGCGTAGACGTGTGTCGTCGCGATGCGGATCTCGCCGGGCGCCTCGAAGCTGCGGCCGCTGCTGATCTCGCGCAGCTCCTTCACCGCGTTCCTCATGCGCAATGCGATCGCGAGCACTTTCTCGCCGTCGAGCGTGAGCCCCACGACCTTGTTGCGCGTGCGCACGAAGATCTGCACGCCCAGCTCGAGCTCGAGCTCCTTCACCTGGCGCGACAGCGCCGATTGCGACTTGCCGAGCGACTCCGCCGCGGTCGAAATGCTGTAGCGCGTGCGGGCGATGGCGTAGACGCCTTCGAGCTGTTCGAGATACATCGACCCCTCCGGTATGCACGCCGATCATAGCAGTATGCGTCGCGTTGTATTGAGCGCATACCGGCCGCGCCCTAACATCGGTCGCGAGGAGGAGGGACCATGCAGGAGCCGCAAGGGCTGCCCACGTACGAGGTTTTCGCGGTGCGCTACGCCGAGCGCGACGGCTGGCGGCGCAACGCTTTCCAGGGCGGCGATCCGCACGACGGACCGCTCGGCATGGATTACTTCGTGTGGGCGATCCGCAACGCCGAGCGCACCTACGTCGTCGATCTCGGTTTCACCGAGGCGATCGCCGCCAAGCGCAAGCGCAACTACATCCGCTCGCCGCGCACCGGCCTCGCGATGATCGGCGTCGATGCCGCGACGGTGACCGACGTCGTCATCAGTCACATGCACTACGACCACGTCGGCACCTACGCCGACTTCCCGCAGGCGCGCTTCCACGTGCAGGAAGACGAGATGGATTACGCCACGGGCAAGTACATGAAGTACGGGCGCTTTCGCCATGGTTACGAAGTCGACGACGTCGTCGGCATGGTGCGTCTCGTCTACGACCAGCGCGTGCAGTTCCACGACGGCGCGGACGAGATCGCCCCCGGCATCAGCGTCCATCGCATCGGCGGACACACCCAGGGCTGCCAGTGCGTGCGCGTGCACACACAGCGCGGCTGGGTGGTGCTCGCCTCCGATTGCAGCCATTACTACGAGAACTTCGAGAAGAACCGTCCGTATTCGTCGCTGTTCAACGTCGGCGAGCAGGCCGACGGCTTCGAGACCATGCGCAGGCTCGCAAGCAGCGAGCGCCATATCGTCCCGGGCCACGACCCGCTGGTGATGAAGCGCTATCCCGCGGCGGCGAAAGAGCTCGACGGCATCGTCGTGCGTCTCGACGTCGAGCCGGGAGAGTGAGCATGGCCGCAGTCCTCGAAGCGGTACGCACGCCCGAGCCTTTACAGGCTTCGATCTCGACGACGCTGTCCGGGCACTTCCTCGGCCTGCGCTATGCGCGCCTGCCCGAAGACTCCCGCAAAGCGGTGAAGCGCCTGCTCCTCGACTATCTCGGCGTCGCCATCGGCGGCAGCGCGAGCGAGAGCGGGGCGATCGCTCGCGAGCTCGTGAAGCACGACGGCGGCACGCCGGAAGCGACCGTGATCGGCGACAGCGTGCGATTGCCCGCAGGCGCCGCGGCGTTCGCCAACGCCATCGCCTCGCACAGCCTCGAGCTCGACGACATCGACGTGCTGGCCAATTTCCATTTCAGCCCGCCGGTGTTCTCGACCGCGCTCGCCGCCGCGGAAGTCGCCGGTGCGAACGGCAAGCAGCTCCTCGCCGCGCTCGCGGCGGGCTGCGAGATGATGGAGCGCGTGAGCCGCGCCGCCAATCCTTCCCTGCGCGAGCGCAACTATCACACCACGCCGACGTGCGGCGTGTTCGGCGCGACGGTCGCCGCGGCGAAGCTGCTGGGGCTGCCCGCGAAGAAGCTCGTATCGGCCATCGGCCTCGCCGGCGCGCAGGCTTCGGGCGTGCTCGAGTTCCAGGGGCCTTCGATGCAGAAGCGCTTCGGCCCCGGGCCTGCCGCGCGCGGCGCGATCACCGCGGTGCGCATGGCGGCGCTCGGCTATACCGGCCAGGCCTACATCTTCGAAGGCCGGCGCGGTTTCCTGAAGGCCTACACCGACGCCGCGGACATGAGCGAGCTGACCGCGGATCTCGACAGGCCCTATCGCCTCGACATCGAATTCAAGCCGTACGCCTGCGCGCGGCCGATCCACAACGCGATCGATTGCGCGCTAGACCTCCGGAGCAAGCATGCGCCCGATCTCGCGCGCGTGGAGCGCATCGAGGTCGCGCGCCATCCCTTCTGGGTGAGCAAGCACGGCGAGAAGGCGCCGAAGAACTTTCACGCGGCTCAGTTGAGCCTGCCGTATTCGGTGGCGGTCGCGCTCAAGGAAGGGCGTGCGCTGCTCGCGCAATACACCGACCGGCATCTGCGCGACGCGACCATACAGCGGCTCATGAGCCGCACGTTCATCACCGTGGACGAGACGCTGCCGAGAGGCGTGTCGTGCCGCATGACGATGAAGCTCGACGACGATCGCCGGCTAGTGTCGCAGGTCGACTATCCCAAAGGGTCGATCCAGGTCCCGATGTCGGACGCCGAGCTCGAAGAAAAATTCATGACGCTGGCGGAGCCGGTCGTCGGGCCATCGAACGCGGAGCGCATCGTCGATCTCGTCGCGCGCATCCATGCGTGCGAGGACGCCGGCGAGCTCATGCGTCTCACGCGCAAGGCGGGGAACCGTAAGGGCGCCCGCAGGCGCTGAGGAGGAGCAGTGAACTTCAGGAGGAGCATCGTGCGCATGGGCATCGCCGCCGCATGCGGCGCGGCCGCTTGCAGCGGAACAGCAGGGGCGGCGCAGGCGTTTCCATCACAGCCGGTGCGCATCGTCGGCGCGAACCCCGCGGGCGGCGCGGCCGACGTCAACGCGCGCCGCCTCGCCGAACGCCTGAGCCGAAAATGGGGGCAGACTGTCGTGGTGCAGAACCTCCCCGGCGCCGGCGGCAGCGTCGCCGCGTCGACGGTGGCGAACGCAACGCCGAACGGGCACACCATACTCTTCGCGTTCCATCCGATGCTCGCAGTCAACCCGATCCTGTACTCGGATCTGCCGTTCGACGCCGACAAGGATTTCGCTTCGGCGATCTTCATCAGCAAGACGCCGCACGTCCTGCTGGTCAATCCGTCGCTGCCGGCGAAAACGGTGTCCGACCTCATCGCGCTGGCGCGCGCGAAACCCGGCACGTTCAACTTCGGCTCGGGCGGCGCGGGCTCGTCCACGCATCTCGCGGGCGAGCTCCTCAAGGCGCGGGCCAACGTCGAGCTGACCCACGTGCCGTACAAAGGCGGCGCGCCCGCCGCGGCGGCGCTGATGGGCAACGAGATCCAGATCCTGTTCGACGCGACGCTCACCGCGGTCGGTCACATCAAGAGCGGGCGCCTCAAGGGACTGGCGATCGCCAGCGCGTCCCGCGCGCAGTCGATACCCGACGTGCCGACGTTCGCAGAGAGCGGCCTGCCGGGTTTCGAGTCGAACATCGGGCATGGGCTCGTGGTGCCGGCGAAGACGCCGAAGAGCGTGATCGCCGCGATCAACGCCGCCGCGAACGAAGCGATCAAGGATCCCGAATACTTCAACAGCATGAGCGCCTCGGGCGCGCAGGTGATGGGCGGCCCGCCGTCGTCGTTCAGCGATTTCCTCGTCGCCGAGCGCAGGAAGTGGACGCCGATCCTCAAGAAACTCGCCATCAAGGCGAACTGACAAGGAGACGAACATGGAACTGGGCATCAAGGGCAAGACCGCGATCGTCACCGGCGCGAGCCAGGGCCTCGGACGCGCCATCGCGAAAGGCCTCGCGGCCGAAGGCGTCAAATGCGTGATCGTCGCGCGCCGCATGAACCTGCTCGAGGAGCTCCAGCAGGAGATCGTCGCCGAGAAAGGCGAGCGCCCGATCCCGCTCCAGGCCGATCTCTATCCGGACGACGCCGCCGACCGCATCGCCGAGCGTGCGCTCAAGGAGCTCGGGCACATCGACATCCTCGCCAATGCCGCGGGCGGCAGCCGGCCGTTGCCGGTCGGCGCCGCCAAGGACGCGTGGTCGGAAGGTCTCACCCTCAACTTCTTCCGGTTGCGCGAGCTCACCGAAGCCTGCATCCCGAGCATGACCCAAGGCCGCTACGGCCGCGTCATCAATCTCACCGGCACGCGCGAGCCGCGCAACCTCAACGCGGCGCATGCCGCGAAAGCGGCGGTGCACGTGTGGTCGAAGGGGCTCTCCAAGGTGGTCGCGCGCGACGGCATCACGGTGAACTGCATACAGCCCGGCAAGCTGCGCAGCGAGCAGATCGACAAGCGCTGGCCGACCGAGGAATCGCGCAACGAATGGGCGCAGAAGGAAGTGCCGGTCGGGCGCATGGGCGAGCCGCACGAGCTCGCGGACCTCGCGGTGTTCCTGTCCAGCCCACGCGCGAGCTACATCACCGGCAACATCATCGCGTTCGACGGCGGCGCGCGCTTCTTCGCGTTCTGACCTAACATGTAGCTCAAACCCACCAAGAATATTGCGAGGAGCTGATGCGCTGTGTCACGTACGCGGCCGCCGCCGCGAGCCTTTTGTCGCCGTGTATGGCGCTCGCGCAGAGCGCCGCACCGTATCCGGGCAAACCCGTTCGCATGGTGGTCACGTTCACGCCCGGCGGTGCGACCGACGTCATCGGCCGCATCGTCGCGCAGAAGCTCGGCGAGCTGTGGGGGCAGCAGGTCATCGTCGACAATCGTCCGGGCACCGGCGGCGCGCTCGGCACCGAGCTCGTCGCCAAGTCCCCGCCGGACGGCTACACGATCGTGCTGTCGAGCTTCGGCCCGATGGCGATCGCGCCGTACGTCTATCACAAGCTCGCCTATGACCCGGTGAAGGATCTCGCGCCGATCACGCTGGCGGCGACGAGCTGGTACTTCATGGCCGTGACGCCGTCGCTGCCGGTGAAGAGCGTCAGGGAATTCATCGCGCTCGCCAAGTCGCGGCCGGGCGAGATCACCTACTCGTCCTCGGGCAACGCGAGCCCGACGCATCTGTCGGGCGCGCTGTTCGCGCAGAGCGCGGGCATCAAGCTCACCCACGTTCCTTACAAGGGCGCCGCGCCGGGCATCGCGGCCGTGGTTTCGGGCGAAGTGCAGATGGCGATCGAAAGCCCGCCGCCGATCGTGCCTCAGGTGAAGGCCGGCAAGCTGCGCGCGCTCGCTGCCGCGCGCCGCGAGCGCTCACCGCTGCTGCCGGACGTGCCGACCATGACCGAAGCGGGACTGAAAGGTTTCGAAGCCGGATCGTGGTACGGTTTCCACGCACCCGCCGGCACGCCCAAGGCGATCATCGACAAGCTGCACGCGGACATGGTGAAGATCATGGCGCTGCCGGACGTGCGCCAGGGCTTCGCAAACGTCGGCGGAGAGACGATCGCGAATACCCCGGCGCAATACGGCGCTTTCGTCGAAAGCGAGCTCAGGAAATGGGGCGGCGTCATCAAATCGACCGGGATCAAGGTGGACTGACATGACCGAGCGTCCCGAATACATCAGGCAGGCGGCGCGCTTCATCGCCGAGACGCGGCTCGAAGATCTCTCGTCCGCCGCGCGCGATCGCGGCCGCTGGATCATCGCGGACTGCATTCCGGTGATCGCCGCGGGCATGGCGATGCCCGAGATGCGCGAATTCGTGAAGCGTCATCTCGCGAATTCCGCGCCCGGCAACGCGTGGGTGATCGGCGCCGGCGTGCGCTCCAATTCTCCGGATGCGGCGCTCCTGAACGGCACCGCGGGCACGTGGCTCGAGCTCGACGAAGGCAACCTCTTCGCCAAAGGCCACCCCGGCATCCAGGTCGTGCCCGCCGCGCTGGCCGTGGCGCAGGAGATGGGCGCCTCGGGCGCGGACCTCCTGCTCGCGGTCACGCTGGGCTACGAAGTCTCCGCGCGCATCAGCCGCGCCGCCAACGTGCGGCTCGCGGTCCATCCTCACGGCACGTACGGCGTGATCGGCGCGGCGATCGCGGTGGCCAAGCTGAAGAAGGCCGGCGCGGCGCAATTCGAAGAGCTGCTCAACGTCGCCGCCACGATGGGCATGGCGTCGAGCCGCAACACGCTGCTCGAGGGATCCACCGTCCGCAACATCTTCACCGGGCACTCGGGCTACATGGGGCAGATCGCGGTGCGTCTCGTCGAATCCGGCTTCACCGGCGAGCCCGACGGCATCGGCTTCGTATACGGCGGCGGCGTGTACTCCGAGAAGTTCGACCCCGAAGGCATGGTGCGCGACCTCGGCAGGGAATGGCTGATCACGCAGAGCTATTTCAAGCTGTACTGCATCGGCCGCTACGCGCACTCGGCGATCGACGCGCTGCTCGACGCCCGGTCGAAAGCGCCGCGCGGCCGCATCGACCCGGCGCTGGTCGAAAGAATCGACGTCGACGCCTACAGTCTCTGCGCGTTCCTCGGAGGCAAGAACATCACCACGAGCTTCGGTGCGCGCTTCTCGGTGCCGTTCGCGCTCGCGACGATCCTGCATCACGGCCATGGCGGGCTTCAAGCTTTCGACGACGCGGCGGTGGCGAATCCGGCGGTGCAGGATCTCGTGTCGCGCGTGTTCGTGACGTCGAACCAGGCGTACACCGATGCCTTCCCCGATAAGCAGCTCGTCGATCTCAAGGTCACGCTGAAAGACGGCACGGTCGTCACCGGCCATTGCGAGGTCACCAAAGGCGAGCCCGCGAACCCGCACCAGCCGGAAGAGCTGCGCGGCAAGTTCTTCGAGCTCGGCACGCCCGCGTGGGGCGAAACCGTCACGCAGAAGCTTTTCGAGGGCCTCATGAAGCTCGAGACGATCGACGACTTCGGCGCTTTCGCCGACGGCTTCAAACTCTGACATGAGCGAGCTCAAAGAAAACAGGGGCGAGGCCGCGATCGGTGACGATCGCGGCCTCAGCGGCAAGGTCGCGATCGTCACCGGCGCGTCGACGCCGCGCGGCATCGGTAACGAGATCGCGAAGCGCTTCGCGCGCGGCGGCGCGTCGCTGCTGCTCGTCGCCGAAGCGACGCAGGAACAGCTCGATTCGACCGCGAAGGTGTGCCGCGAGCTGGGCGCCGAGCGCGTGGAAGTGCTGCTCTCGGACCTGGGCGAAACCGGCGCCGCGGAGCGCATGGTCGAGCACGCCGAAAAAACGTTCGGGCGCGTCGACGTGCTCGTCAACAATGCCGGCATCCGCGATCACATCAGGTTCGGCGAGTTCACGCGCGAGATTTTCGACCGCATCGTCGCGGTCAATCTCGCCGCGCCGTTCTTCGCGAGCCAGGCGGTGCTGACCATCATGCGGCGCCAGGGTGGCGGCCGCATCATCCATACCGCGAGCCAGCTCGGCCACGTCGCGTACGACAAGCGCGCGGTGTATGGCCTCACCAAGGCGGCGATCATCCATCTCACCAAGTCGATGGCGTACGAGCTCGGCCGCGACAACATCATCGTCAACGCGATCAGCCCCGGTCCTGTCGCGACCGGTCCGATCCTCTCGCGTCCGGCCGAAGTCACGCAGAAGCGCGTCGAGCAGTACGTGCCCGCCGGACGCGTCGGGGAGCCCGAGGAGATCGCCGATCTCGCGTACTTTCTCGCGACCACGGCGCCTGCGTTCATGCAGGGCACCGACATCGTCATCGACGGCGGTTACATCATTCACTGACGGAGGGCGCATGCGCGTATTGCTGTTCGTTTCGTGCATGGCCGCGGCGGCGTCCGCCTGCGCGGCGGCCGGCGCGGGCGGCTACCCGTCGAGGCCCATCCGCGTGGTCGTCACCTTTCCGCCCGGCGGCCCGACCGACATCATCGCGCGCGCGGTCGCGCAGAAGCTCTCCGACTCTTTCGGGCAGCCTGTCGTCGTCGACAATCGCGCGGGAGCCGGCGGCAACATCGGCATGGACATCGTCGCCAAAGCGCCGCCGGACGGTTACACGATCGTCGAGAGCAGCTTCGGGCCGCTCGTCATCAGTCCCTTCGTCTATTCGAAGCTCCCGTACGACCCGGTGAAGGATCTGACGCCGATCACGCTCGCCGCGGCGAGCTGGTTCTTCCTCGCGGTGCATCCTTCGGTGCCCGCGAGATCGGTGAAGGAGCTCATCGCCGCCGCCAAGGCGAAGCCGGGCGGTTACCTGTTCGCTTCGGCGGGCAATGCGACGCCGTCGCATCTCGCGGGCGCGCTGTTCCAGGCGGTCGCCGGGATTCAATTGACGCACGTGCCTTACAAGGGCTCGGCGACTTCGCTGCCGGCGCTGATCGCGGGCGAAGCGCAGATCGCGATCGAGAGCCCGCCGCTCCTCGTGCCGCAGGTGAAAGCCGGCAAGCTGCGCGGACTCGCCGCCGCGCGTCCCGGCCGCTCGCCGCTGCTGCCCGACGTGCCGACGATGAAGGAGTCGGGATTGTCCGGCATGGAAGTCGGCTCGTGGTACGGCTTTCATGCGCCCGCGGGCACGCCGAAGGCGATCGTCGACCGGCTGCACGCCGAGATGGTGAAGGCGATGAACGCCCCCGACGTGCGCGAGCGCTTCGCCGGTGTCGGCGCCGACACGATCGCGGACTCCCCCGCGGAGTTCGCGGCCTTCATCAGCGCGGAGCTGAAGAAGTGGGGCACGGTGATCCGCGCGGCCGGCGTGAAGCTCGAGTAATCCATGACGCTTGCACAAGAGCTCGCGAACAAAGTCGTCGCGACCCGCTTCGAGGACCTGACGGCCGGCGCGCTCACCGGCGCGAAGATCGGGCTGCTCGACACGATCGCGGTCGGTATCGCCGGCGCGGATGACGAAGCCGCTCGCATCGCGCGCCGCGTGGCGCTCGACGGCGCCGGTGTAGCGCTGGTCTGGGGAACGACCCGCCGCGCACGCGCGCTCGACGCGGCGTTCGCGAACGGCATCGCCGCCAACGTGCTCGATTACGACGACTGCACCGAGAACCTCGGCGGCCATCCTTCCGCGCCGATCCTGCCGGCGCTGGTCGCGCTCGCCGAGGAGCGCCGCGCGAGCGGCCGCGACGCGCTGACGGCTTACGTGGCCGGGTTCGAGCTCGAGACCGCGCTCGGCCGCGCGGTGAACTTCCATCACTACGAGAAGGGCTGGCATCCGACGGCGACGCTGGGCGTGTTCGGGGCCGCCGCGGCGTGCGCGCGCCTGCTCGGTCTCGACGCAGAGCAGACGACGCGGGCCATCGCGCTCTGCGCATCGCTCGCCGCCGGTGTGAAATCGAACCTGGGATCGATGGGCAAGCCGATGCACGTCGGCAACTGCGCCCGCAGCGGTCTGCTCGCGGCCGAGCTCGCGCGTGAAGGTTTCACGGGCAACGCGGACGCACTGGAGCACCGCCAAGGCTTCCTCGAGGTCTTCAACGGCAGCGGCCACTACAGCGTCGAGCGGCTGCTCGAGAAGTGGGGTGCGCCGTGGGAGATTGAGACGCCGGGCATCCAGGTGAAGCAGTATCCGTGCTGCCTGAGCACACAGGCGGCGGTCGATCTCATGCTCGACCTCGTGAAGTCGAACGCGATCACACCGGAGCAGGTCAGCGCGATCGAAGCGCGCGTGCCGCCGTTGCGGCTCGAGCACACCGACCGGCCGCAGCCGCGCAGTGCGCTGGACGCGAAGCTCTCGGTGCAGTACGTGCTGGCTCGCGCGGTGACCGACCGGGCGGTGACGCTTTCGCACTTCGACGGGGAGAGTTACCTCGATCGCCGCACGCAGGAGGTCATGACGCGCGTGACGCCGATACCGTTCGACGAGACGCTGCGCCGCGAGCTCGGAGACTCGGGCGCCGCGATTCGCCTGACGCTCGCGGATGGCCGGCGTCTCGAAGGCACGATCCGCCGGCCGGTCGGTCACGACCCGGGCGTGCCGCTCGCGCCCGCGCTGCACAAGGCGAAGCTCGACGCGTGCGTCGAAGGCCGTCTCACGCCCGAGCGCAGGGACGATCTATACCGCGCCGTGATGTCGTTCGAGAACGTCGGCGATGTGCGCGGGTTCACCCAAGGATTCGAAACCGATGGCGGAGCTTGAAGGCAAGGTTGCAGTGGTGAGCGGCGCATCGAGCCCGCGCGGTATCGGCGCCGCGATCGCGAAGCGCTACGCGAGAGCGGGTGCGTCGCTGTTCGTGATCGCCGAAGGCGGCACCGAGGAGCAGCTCGCGGCGACGGCGAAGGCGTGCAGGGACCTGGGCGCACCGCGCGCCGAAAGCGCTGCGATCGATCTCACCGCGAAGGACGGCGCCGAGCGCATGATCGCCGAAGCCGAAAAGCGCTTCGGACGCGTCGACATCCTCGTCAACAATGCGGGGCTGCGAGCGTCGCACAACTTCGGCGATTACACGCGCGAGACGTTCGATCGCGTGGTGGCGGTCAACCTCGCGTCGCCGTTCTTCGCGAGCCAGGCGGCGCTGCCGCTCATGAGGAAGCAGGGCGGCGGGCGCATCATTCACATCGCGAGCCAGATGGGGCACGTCACCTTCGACCAGCGCGCGCTGTACGGCCTCACCAAGGCCGCGCTCATCCATCTCACGAAGACGATGGCGTACGAGCTCGGGCGCGAGAACATCATCGTCAATGCGATCAGCCCCGGCCCGATCGAGACCGGACGCAGCCTCACCCGCTCGGCGGAGGATACGCAGAAGCTCATGGACAAGGTGCCCGCGGGTCGTTTCGGCGAGCCCGACGAGATCGCCGAGGTCGCGTTCTATCTCGCGACCACCAAAGCGGCGTTCCTCATGGGACAGGACCTCGTCGTCGACGGCGGCTACATCATTCACTGACATGCGCGCGCTCGCGATACTTCTCTTCGTCGCTGCGGCATCCCACGCGGCGGACGCCCCCTATCCGACCCGGCCGGTGCGGCTGATCCTCGGATTTCCGCCGGGCGGCAGCACCGATGCGCTCGCGCGTATCCTCGCGCCGAAGCTCGGCGAAACGATGGGACAGACCTGGGTCGTCGACAATCGCGCGGGCGCCGGCGGCAATCTCGCGGTCGAGTCCGCGGTCCGCGCGAACCCTGACGGCCATACCGTGCTGCTCGCGCTGAGCACTCAGCTCACCGCCGCGCCGAGCCTCTACAAGCTGCCGTACGACGTGCAGAAAGGCTTGCAGCCGGTCACCACGACCGCGACTCACGAGCACATCGTGCTCGTGCCGCCGGCGTTCCCGGCGAAGAGCTTCAAGGAATTCGTCGCGATCGCGCGCGAGCGGCAAGGCAAGCTCACCTACGGCTCGAGCGGCGTCGGAGGCTCGCTGCATCTGGTCGCGGAGCTGCTCAAACGGCGCGCCGGCTTCGACATGACCCACGTACCTTACAAAGGCGCCGGGCCCGCCATCGCGGCGCTCCTCGGCGGCGAGGTGAACCTGATGATCGGCGCCGTGCCGTCGACGATCGCGCTCGTCAACGCCGGCAAGCTGCGCGCGCTGGCGACGACCGGCCCGGTGCGCCACAAGGTGACGCCGAACCTGCCGACCATCGCCGAGCTCGGCTATGCCGATTTCGAGGCCGTCGCGTGGTTCGCGTTCCTGGTGCCGGCGGCGACGCCTGAGGCGATCGTGGACCGCATCGTGCATGAGACGCACAAGGCGATCCAGGATCCGGGCGTCGCCGGTGCGATGACCCGGCTCGGGCTCGATCCGAAGCCGAGCACGCCGGCCGAGCTGAAAAAGCTGATCTCGGCCGAAACCGCGCAGCTTGCGGCGGTGATCCGCGACGCGGGCATCAAGGGCGAGTAGCCACAGAGAGGAGCACCGCATGAAGGTCCTGAGCGAGCAGCAGGTGCGCGACTATCGCGCTGACGGTTACCTGTTTCCCATACCCGCGCTCACATTGCAGGAAGCTGCCGGCGCGCTCGCGGCGCTGGAGCGTACCGAGGCGGCGCTGGGCGCGCCGCTCAACAAGGGCGAGATGAAGTGGCGCGGCGCGACGCACATCTACCTTCAGTGGGCGAACGATCTGGTGCGGCATCCGCGCATCCTCGACATCGTCGAGGACGTCATCGGGCCCGACATCCTCGTCTACTGGAGCACGTTCTTCATCAAGGACGCGAACAGCCCGGCTTTCACCGCGTGGCACCAGGACGCGACCTATTTCGGTCTCGACCCGCTCGAGCACGTCACGGCGTGGGTGGCGCTGACCGACGCGAGCAGCGAGGCGGGCTGCATGGACGTCGTCACGCAGCACGGCAATCCGCGGCAGTACCATCACGAGGCGAAGCGGCTCGAGCACAGCATCAACGGCGCGGGGCAGGAGATCGTCGAGCCGGTCGACGAGCGCGACGCGGTGGCGATGGAGCTCCGCGCGGGCCAGTGCTCGCTGCACCACACGCTGTGCCTGCATCGCTCGGCGCCGAACCGCGCGTCGCATCGGCGCGTCGGCTTCGGCATCAGCTACATCCCCGCGCACTGCCGCCTCACCGGCTCGCACCGGATCTACGCGCAGCTCGTACGGGGTAAGGATCGCTGGGGCCATTTCGAGCCGCTGCCCGAGCGGCCCAGCGCCGACCTGGCGCCCGAAGCAGTCGCGCTGCACGAAGCCGCGTACGCGCAGTTCCGCAAGAACTACTACGAGCAGGAGAAGCTGCACCTCGCGCAGTTTGCGGGGGCTTAAGCAGTCTCATCCGGGATGCGGCGGCAGATCCGACCCGCCGCCTTCACGCGCTCCACGGACAACGCATCAATGCTTGGCAGAGAGCGTTCTAACGCTTCCAGAGCGCCGCGCGGATGCGCGCGATCGCCTGGGTGTACATCTCCGAGACCTGCGGCTCGGACAGGCCGAGGACCGCGCCGATCTCGGCGTGGTTGAGCCGGTGCTCGTGGTACAGGCTCATGACGAGGCGCTCGCGCTCGGGCAGCGCGTCGATCGCCTTGATCACGGTGTCGCGCAGCTTGGGGTCTTCGAGGAGACTCAGCGGGTCCTCGGCCTCGGCCGCGGCGTCGTCGTGATAGACGATCTGGTGGCCGTGCGCCTCGCGCAGGAGATCGCGGTATTCGTCGATGCCGATTCTCAGCGCCTTGGCGACCTCGGCGTCGGTCGGGGGGCGGCCTTTCTGGCGCTCCAGCATGGCGATCATGGCTTCGGCGTCGCGCATGCGGCGGCGCACGTCGACGGCCACCGTCGGTGAGCCCTGGAGCGAATCGATGATCTCGCGGCGGATGCGGGGGACGGCGTACGAATCGAAATCGGGGCCCGGGCCGCCGTGATAGCGGCGCGCGGCCTCGAGCAGGCCGGCCATGCCCGCCTGGACGAGCCTTCCCTGGTCGACCGATCCGGGCATGCTCGCCGCGATGTGCTTCGCAATGCGCTTCACGAGCGGCGCAAGGCTGCGCACGCGCGACTCGACTTCTTCGATGTCGAAAGCCAGGTCCATCTCGTTGCTTACGCCCGATCTTTCCTTCCCCGCCAGGGGCTTGTTCTTCGCGGCTGCGCGACCGCAGGGCCTGCGCACGCATTGCGGACAAACGGCGGCGCCGTACCCGTGATTCCGGCGTCGAGTGGTTATCGGCGCGTGCGGGGAGATATTGAGGGTTGTGCCTCAGGAATCCGGAAATTGCGCCGTTATCCGTCTTTGGGGGAGCTGCGCTTCGAGATCGACCGGGTGCGTCGCGCCGCGCTCGATGACCGCGGCGCGGTCGACGCGATCGCGATCGAAGGTGATCGCGAGCACCGCGGCGGCGGGGTCCGAGGCGGCGGCTTTCTGCACCGCTTCCAGCGCATCGCACGCGAAGCCGTTGCAGATCTCGGCGCGGCGCTCGCGCGGCATCGCGCAGCCGGCGGTGGTCTGGTACAGGCATGCGCCGTCGACGTGCGCCGCCGGCAGCATCGCCAGGTAGGCCTCGACCGCGTCCTGAAAGGTGCGTTCGGGCGCCTCTGCGCGCCAGCGCTCCAGCACCGTGATGTCGAGGAACGCACGC
Organism: Burkholderiales bacterium; assembly: GCA_036262035.1. Taxonomy (NCBI): domain Bacteria; kingdom Pseudomonadati; phylum Pseudomonadota; class Betaproteobacteria; order Burkholderiales; species Burkholderiales bacterium. Next base: position 98,315 of record DATAJS010000011.1, read on the forward strand.
CAATCCCCTCCGTGCTCGCAGCAGCGGCCGCGGCACTGTCCGCAGAGGCGGGCGCCCTGCGGGTGGCGGTCGTCGGCGGTCGAAGGGGAGAGGCGGCCGCGGTCGATCGTGCGGTTCTCTGCGACCACGGCTTCCAGGTAAGCGCGATGCGCGTCGCGCTCTTCCCGGGTGGTCTCGACGATCTCCGGTTCCCAGCGTTTCAGCCAGACGACCGGTGCAGGCGGCTTCGAAAGATGCGGCAGTTGCGCGGCGGCCGCGGCCGGCGCGGCGGCGGCGAGGGCTTTCCGGATGAGCGACGTGCGCGCGTCCGCCGCCTTGTGCCGGCACGCGGCGGCATCGCAATAGCCGACCCCACGCCGCTGCGTCAGCGGGTCGAGCGGGGCGCGGCAGGAGCGACAGACGGGTGTGGTCGGGCTCACGACTTTGATCTAGCGGCTGCCGAGGGTGGTGGCGCCTTCCCAGTCGCCGCCGAGGGCTTTCACCAGGAAGACCGCGAGGAGCAGGCGCTGGCCGTGGATCTGGCTCGCGGTGCGCTCGCCGTTGAGCAGCGCCTGCTGCGCGGTGATGACGTCGAGGTAGGTCGCGACACCGCCTTCGTAGCGCGTGTTCGCGAGGTCGAGCACGCGGCGCGCGCTGTCCACGGCCGTCAGCGACTGGTTGTACGCGCGCTCGAGCGCGGCGCCGCCGAGGATGCCGTCTTCCACCTCCTGCATCGCCGTGAGCACGACGCGCCGGTAGTTGGCGACCGTGAGGTCGTAGCCCGCCTTGGCGAAATCGAGGTTGGCGTTCAGCCGCCCCGCGGTGAACAGCGGCTGGAGGATTGAGACGCCCAGCGACCAGATGTTGCTCGACGCATCGAAGAGATGGCCGAGGCTGTTGCTCTGGTAGCCGATCGACGGGCCGAGGACGATGCTCGGATAGAACGCGGCCCGGGCGATGCCGATCTGCGCGTTCGCCGCGGCCATCGCGCGCTCGGCCGAAGCGACGTCCGGGCGGCGCTCGAGGATGTCGGACGGCACGCCGATCGGGATGTCGGGCGGCGGCACGCGCTTCGCGTCGGCCGCGAGCGAGAACTGCGGCGCGGGCGTGCCGGTGAGCGTCGCGATCGCGTTCTCGAACTGCGAGCGCTGGCGGCGCAGCAGGTCGAGCTGGGTCAGCGTCGCATCGATCAGCGTCTGCTGCTGCGCGACCTCGAGCCCCGAGGCGGCGCCGAGCTCGCGGCGGTTGCTGAGGAATCCGAGCGATCGGCGCTGGAGCTCGATCGACTGGTTCAGCACGTCGATCTCGATGTCGGTCTGGCGCAGGTTGAAATACGCGTTGGCGAGATCGGTCGTCAGCAGCAGCCGCGTGTTCTCGTAGTCGGCCGCGCTCTGCTCGGACGAGGCGCGCGCGCCTTCGATCGTGCGCTGCACACGGCCGAAGAGATCGGCTTCGTACGTGACGCCGAGCTGCAGCACGTAGTTTTCCTGGATCGTCTGGAAGTTCGGCGATCCGTAGCGCGTGAGCGGGCGGTGCGCCGAGATCCGCTCGTTCGCGATGCGCGTGCCGAAATTGACGCTCGGGAACATCGCCGAGCTCGCCGAGGCGAGGAGCGCCCGCGATTGCGCCACGCGCGCGCTCGCAGCGGCGAGCGTCGGGCTGTCGGCGAGCGATTTGCCGATCAGCGCGTCGAGCTGCGGGTCGCCGAAGCGCCGCCACCAGACCCCTTTGGGCGCGGCGTCGTTCGGCTTGCTGACGCGAAACGGCTCTTCGATCTTCCAGTTGACCGGCATGTCCACCGCCGGCTTCTTGTAGCCCGGCCAGAGGGAGCAGGAGGAGAGCAGTCCGGCCGCAGCGACGACCGCGAGAAACTTGCGAAAAAGGAAAGGAGGTTTCGGAGGGAAACCTTGGTTTCCCTCCGAGGCGTTTACCGGCCCGGCGACGGCCTCGCCATGCGAGGCCGTCAAGATTTGCCTTTCGCCTTCTTCTCCGTGGCCGGCGCGATCGTGACCTGATCGCCGTTCGCCATCGAATCCGGCGGGTTCAGCACGAGCTTGTCGGTCGGCGCGACGCCTTCCATCACTTCGACGTTCTCGCCGTAGTTGCGGCCGACCTTGACGGACTTGAGATGCACGCGCGATTCCGCGTCCACCACTGCGACGCGCATCCCTTCGCCCCGGATGAGCAGGGCGTTGGTCGGGATCGTCATCGCCTTGCTCGCGGCGAGCGGCAGCAGCACCTGCACGTACGCGCCCGGCAGCAGCACGCCGTCCCTGTTCGGCAGGGTCACTTCGATCTGCATGGTGCGCGTCGCCGGATCGATCGCGGCGGCGGTGCGCGCGACCTGTCCCTTGAAGCGCTGGCCGCGCAGCTCCGACTGCTCGATCGTCACTTCCTGTCCGGATTTCACGAGCTGCGAATACGCCTGCGGCACGTTGACGTAGACGCGCAGCGGATCGGTCTGCGCGAGCACGAACATCATGCGGGCCGCGCCGCCGCCCGCGTCGATGAGGTCGCCGACGTCGACGTTGCGCCGCGTGATGACGCCCGAGAACGGCGCCACCACGCGCTTGAAGCTCTCGGTCTGGCGCAGGCGTTCGACGTTCGCGTCGGCGGCGGCGAGGTTCGCTTTCGCCTGCGCGGCGAGGCTGCGCTTTTCATCCAGCTCCTGCTGCGACACCGCGTCCTTCTTGCGCAGCGCTTCCCAGCGCTCCATGGTCGATACCGCGAGCTGCAGGCTCGACGCGGTCTGCTGGCGCGCCGCGACCGCCTGCGAGAGCTGCTGGTCGAGCTCGGGCGCGTCGATCTCCGCGAGGAGCTCGCCCTTGGTGACGCGGCTGCCGATGTCCTTGTGCCAGCGCTTGAGATACCCGCCCGCGCGCGCCGAGATCGGCGCCTGCACGTAGCCTTGCAGCGTCCCCGGCAGGGCGAGCGTCTGTCCCGCTTCGTTCGTTTTCGGCGCTGCGACGCGCACGTAGAGCCTGGAGTGCTCGACCGTGCCTTCCTCGAGCTTGCTCGCGTTCGACATGCGGCTCATGACGGTGCGTCCCGCCCCGATCGCGAGCAGCGCGATGACGACCGCCGACAGGATCTTCGCGCGGCGGACGACCTGGCGGCGCCGCAGCAGCTCGCCGTGATCCTGCGGTTCGAGCGTGTGTATGCCGAGGTCGTGGTGACGTTCTTCGGTCATGCGTCAGATCTCCTGATGCGTCGGGGTGGGCTCGTAGCCGTGCGCGGCTGCGCGGCGCTCGCGGCGCAGCGCGAGGCGGCGGTGCACGCCGGCGTAGACCACCGGGACGAAGAAAAGCGTGACGGTCGCGAAGACCAGGCCGCCGATCACCGCGCGGCCGAGCGGTGCGTTCTGCTCCGCGCCTTCGCCCAGTCCCAGCGCCATCGGGATCATGCCGATGATCATCGCGAGCGCGGTCATGAGCACCGGCCGGATGCGCGTCGCGCCGGCTTCGAGCGCGGCGGACAGCACCGGCGCGCCGTCGGCCATGCGGTCGCGCGCGAAAGACACCAGCAGAATGCTGTTCGCCGTCGCCACGCCCATGGTCATGATCGCGCCGGTCAACGCCGGCACCGAGAGCGTCGTGCCGGTGATGAAGAGCATCCACGCGATGCCGGCCAGCGCGGCGGGGAGCGCTGCGATGATGATCGCGGCGTCGATCCACGACTGGAAGTTGACGACGATGAGGAGATAGACCAGCACGATCGCCATCGCCAGGCCCACGCCGAGACCGATGAACGACGCCTGCATCGTTTCCACCTGGCCGCGCATCGTGACCACGCTGCCGCGAGGCAGCTTGCCGCGGATCTCGTCGATCCGCGCTTCGACCTGCTTCGCGACGCTGCCGAGGTCGGTGCCGTGCACGCTCACGTAGATGTCGATCGCAGGCATGATGTTGTAGCGCGAGACGACCGCGACGCTGCGGCTCGCGTGCGCCTCGACCAGGTTGCCCAGGAGCTGCGTGTTGGTGTTGCCCGAAGCCGCGTTGGCGTTCGTCCCCACCGGGATGTTCAACAGCGAATCGAGCGAGTTGACCTGGTACTGCGGCGTCGAGACCTGCACGCTGTAGACGATGCCGTTCTGCGGGTTGAGCCAGAACGCGGGCGCGGTCTGCGCGCTGCCGGCGAGCGTCACCAGCACGTTCTGGCCCACGTTGAACGCGGTGAGCCCGACCTGCTGCAAGCGCGAGCGGTCCATCTGCAGGTCGACCGCGGGGTTGTCGAGCCGCTGGTGCACGTGCACGTCGACGGCGCCGGGAATCTGCCGCAGCGACTTGGTGAGCTCGGCCGCGAGCGCCGCGTTGGCGGCCATGTTCGGGCCGCGGAACTGCACGTCGATCGCCGCCGGCAGGCCGAAGTTGAGGATCTGCGTCACGATGTCGGCGGGCTGGAAGAAGAACTCGACGCCCGGGAAGCGCTTCGGCAGCTCGGTGCGCAGCAGCGTCACGAACTCATCGGTCGGCCGATGGCCTTCCTTCAGCGACATCAGGATCTCGCCGTCGAGCGTGCCGATCACGCCCGAGTTGCTGTACGAGAGGTTGATGCTGCTGTTGGGCACGCCGAGGTTGTCGAGGATGGTCTCGAGCTGGTCTTTCGGGATCAGCTCGCGGATCGCCACCTCGATGGCGTCGGCGACGCGCGCGGTCTCCTCGATGCGCGTTCCGGTCGGATTGCGGAAGTGCAGCCGGATCTGGCCGGCGTCGACGTTCGGGAAGAAATCGCGGCCGAGCACCGGGTAGAGCAGGCACGAGAGCACGGTGAAGCCGAGGAACGCGAAGGCGAAGCCGCGGCGATTGGCGAGCAGCGCCGACAGCGTCAGCGTATAGGCACGGCGCACGTGCTCGAACCGGTTGTCGAAGCTGCGGTACAGCCTCTGGAGCAGGCTCTGCCGCCCGCCCGCGGCGGCATGGCTGCCGCCCATCAACAGCATGACCATCGTCGGCACGAACGTGCGCGACAGGATGTACGACGCCGCCATCGCGAACACCACCGCCATCGCCATCGGGACGAAGAGGAAGCGCGCGACGCCGGTGAGGAAGAACATCGGCACGAACACGATACAGATGCACAGCGTCGAGACGAAGGCGGGGACGCCGATCTCGCCCGCGCCGACCATGATCGCTTCGTGCAGCTCGACGCCGTTGTGCAGGTGGCGCTCGATGTTCTCGATCGTGACGATCGCCTGGTCGACCAGGATACCGACCGACAGCGCCAGGCCGCCCAGCGTCATGATGTTGAGCGTCTCGCCCAGCGCGAAGAGCACCAGGATCGACGCCAGGATCGACAGCGGGATCGTGAGGCCGATGATGAGCGTCGAGCGCCAGTTGCCGAGGAAGAGCAGCACCATCAGCGCGGTCAGCACGGCCGCGATGCACGCCTCGATGATCACGCCCGATACCGCGGCCTTGACGAACACCGACTGGTCGAAGAGCGGCGTCACCTTCACGTCCGGCGGCAGGATCTGGGTCGCGCGCGGCAGCGTCTCGCGGATGTTCCTGACGATGTCCAGCGTCGAGACGCCGGCGTTCTTGAGCACCGACAGCAGCACGCCGCGCTCGCCGTCGCGGCGCACGACGTTGGTCTGGTTCTGGAAGCCGTCGCGGACCTGCGCGACGTCTTTGACATAGGTCGTCGCGCCCTGCTGGGTGCGCACCGGGAGATCGTTGAGGCCGGCGATCGCGTCGGGCGACGCGTTCATCTTCACGCTGTATTCGGTCTCGCCGAACTTGGCGGTTCCCGAAGGGAGGATGAGGTTCTGCGCGTTGATCGCGGTGACCACGTCGGCGGGCGCGAGGCCGCGCGCCTGCAGCGCGTTCATGTCGAGGTCGACCGAGATCACGCGCACCTTGCCGCCGTACGGGAAGGGGATCGCGACGCCGGGCAGCGTGACGAGCTGCGGGCGGAGCTGGTTGACCGCGGCGTCGAAGACCGACTGCTCGGGCAGGGTCGGGCTCGACAGCGCGAGCTGGATCACCGGGATGCTCGACGCGGAGTACTTGATGACGAGCGGCGGCGTGATGCCCGGCGGGAGCTGCCGCACCTGGGTCTGCATCGCGGCGACGACCTGCGCGAGCGCGGTCTGAATGTTCGCCGACGGCTGGAAGAAGACCTTGATGACGGTGGTCCCGGCGAGCGAAGTGGACTCGATGTGCTCGATGTCGCTGACGGTCGTCGTCAGGCCGCGCTCGCTCTGTCCGGCGATGCGCTGGCCCATCTCCGCCGCGGACAGGCCGTTGTAGTTCCAGATGATGCTGACGACCGGAATGTCGATTTCCGGGAAGATGTCGGTCGCCATGTTGCGCAGGGCGAACGGCGTGGCGAGCAGGATCAGCATCGCCATCACGATGAACGTATAGGGGCGTCGCAGCGCGAGCTCGACGGTGAATCCGGAGCTGCTCTTCGGGGCAGGATTCATTACGGGATTCCAGGCGGACCGACGATTCTAATCGCACAAACCTCGCGGGAAGGTCGCGAATAGATCTCCTGGAGTCCGTATGGTGGCGCACGATCATTTCACCCAGCCGATCTCCCGCGCCGTCGCGTCCCCGACCACGACCTGCTTCAGGCTCGCCGGCATCTCCGCGGAGGTATCCGAAATCGCAATGCGCCCGCCCATGATCTCGGCGCGGCGCTGCGGATGGAGCGGCTTTGCGTCGGGGTCGCCGTAGCCGTCGGGACGCCGCGGCTGGTTGGTCGAAGGATCGTATTTGTCGGTCGCGCCGAGCGTGTGCATGAGCTCGTGCGCGATCACGACGTTGTTCTGGCCTTCCTGCGCGGACGCCGCGAACGCGTTGACCGCGCCGAGCATGCCTTTGGCGAGACCGGTCGAATGCGGCACGCGCCGGGTCAGCGCGGGATCGTGATACGTGACGAACACGCGCACGTGGGGCGGCGGCCCTTTCCACGTGTCGTTCCACCACGCCCAGGAGCGAAAGCGCAGGCTCCACGCGATCGCCTGGAGCGCGCTGCCGCCGATGGGGGCGGGCGGCGGTTTCGAGGCGACCGGCGGCGCGAGCGCCACGTCGACCGGCGGCATCATCGCGATCGAGTATCTCGACGCTTCGCGCGCGAAGAAGTCCTCGATCGGCTGGAACGTTTCCTTATCGAGCGCCGCGATGTACTGCCGCGTGGCGTCGGAACGATCTGCGGCGATCGGATAGATCGCCACGCGCAGCGTCATCTTCCACTCGGCGCTGCGCTTCCTCGCGAGCCACGCGGTCTGCGCGACGCTCGCGAGGATGAAGAGAAGCAGCCCTATCCGTATATAGCGCCACACGGTTTAAAACCGGGGTCAGACGCCAAAAAAGCCGGGGTCTGACCCCATTCGGGGTCAGACCCTGGTTTACGTAGGCTGCCGCGTCGCTGCGACGATGCGAGTGCGCAGCGCCATCGCCGGCTTCTCGAACGCGCACTCGATCACGTCGCCGGGTTTGACGTAGAGATCTTCCGCGTTCGGCTTGCCGACCGCGACGCCGCCGGGGGCGCCGGTGGAGAACATGTCGCCGGGCTGGAGCGGCAGCAGCCGCGAGAAGTGCTCGATGATGCGCGGCAGCTTCCAGATCTGGTCGGAGGTGTTGACGCGCATGCGCTGCTCGCCGTTCACGCTGCACGTGACCCAGATGTCGTACGGATCGGCGACTTCGTCCATGGTGATGATGCACGGTCCCAGCGGCCCGAAGCCCGGCGCGTTCTTCGATGTCCAGAAGCGCGAGCCCGACGCGACCTCGGCTTTCTGCGTGTCGCGGCAGGTGAGGTCGTTGAGGATGGTGATGCCGGCGACGTAATCGAACGCGTCTTTCTCTTTGACCATGTACGCGGGCTTGCCGATCACGAACACGAGCTCGGGCTCGTAGTCGAGGCGCGAGACCGTTGCGGGGCGCTCGACGTCGGCGTCGTGGCCGGTGAGGCACGCGTTGATCTTGACGAAGCCGGTGGGCTCCTCGGGCTTTTCCTTGATGAGGTCGTTCGCCTCGAGCTCCTTGAGGTGGCTGCGATAGTTCTTGCCGACGCACAGGAATTTCTCGGCGTCGCCGATCGGCGGCAGCCAGCGGATCTCGGATTCGGCGAGCAGCACGCCTTTCGGCAGCTCGGGCTCGCGCTCCTTCGCCGCTTCGAGGATCTCGCGGACGCGGCCCAGCCCCGAGGGGCCGAGCGCGAGCAGCTCGCGCATCGTCGGCGGCAGCGCAGGCCAGCCGGGCTTGAGCGCCTGGGCGAGCGCGAGGTCGAGGATGCGATCGCCCAGCAGCGCGCCGAGGCGGGGCTGCTCGGGTTGCGAGCGCGTGACGAAAGTGAGGAGTCTCATAAAAAAATCTACGTGGAACGGGGGAGGGCCGAAGGATACAGTAAATGCATGCCCGAACGATTCCCGACGCGCGTCCCCGATCTCTACATCCGCTATGCGGCCCGCGATGACGTTCCCGTCCTGCTGTCGATGATCAGGGAGCTCGCCGAGTTCGAAGAGCTCCTGCACCTCATGCAGGCGAGCGAGGACGAGCTCACCGAAGAGCTCTTCGGCGGACCGCGCGTCGCCGAAGCGCTGCTGGCCGAGCTGGCCGGGGAGGTCGTGGGCTTCGCGGTGTTCTTCCACAACTTCTCGACGTTCATGGGCCGCAAGGGCTTGTACCTCGAGGACCTCTACGTGCGGCCTCACGCCCGGCGCCGCGGCGTCGGCCGCGCGTTGATCACCTTCGTCGCGAAGATCGCGGTCGAGCGCCGCTGCGGCCGCTTCGAATGGTCGGTGCTCGACTGGAACACCCGCGCGATCGATTTCTACCGCTCGCTCGGCGCGGTCGCGCTCGACGACTGGACCGTCCAGCGCGTGACCGGCGACGCTCTCGAGAGACTCGCGAAAACCGGGGTCTGACCCCGAAATGCCGGGGTCAGACCCCTTCCCGCGTCGGGTCAGACCCCTTCCCGCGTCGGGTCAGACCCCGGCTTCACCGGGGTCTGACCCTGGTTTTCGTGAACCAGGCGCCGCGGGCGACGGCGGTGGCGTTGATGAGACCGAACGCGGCGAGCGCTGCGCTCTGGGCGAGGAAGAGGTGGAGGAGCGTCCCGCCGGCGGCGAGGGCGAGCCAGCCGACGCCCGCCGCGATCGCAAGGCGCGTGAGGTTCGCGAGCAGCGGCCATTTGAGACGTCCCGCGCCCTGCGACGCGAAGTAGAGCGCCATGCCCAGACCGAAGAGGCCGTAGAACGGCCCGACGCTGCGCAGGTAGAGCGCGCCCGCTTCGAGCATCAAAGGATCGTCGTCGAAGAGCGTGAGCCACGCGTGCGGGAACGCCGCGGCGAGCAGCCCGATCGCCTCCGTAAGACCCGCCGCGACGCCGGCGCCCATCCACGCCGCTTTCAACGCCCGCGTGCGCTGTCCCGCGCCGACGTTGGTTCCGACGAGCGCCACGAGCGGCGCGCCGAATCCGAACGCGAGCGGTATGAGCAGGTATTCGAGCCGCGAGCCGACGCCGTACCCCGCGATCGCCGCCGTGCCGAAGCGTCCGACGAGGCCGGTGCATACCGCGATCGTGACGTTGGTTGCAATGGTGACCAAAGCCGCGACCGCGCCGACGCGCAGGATGTCGGTAAAGAGCGTCCTGCGGAGCCCGAGCCCATGCAGCGACGGCCGCACCACGCTGCGCCCGCGCCACAGATAGGCGGCGAGCACGATGCTGCCCACGCCGTAAAAGCTCAGGAACGCGAACGCGCCGCCCGCGACGCCGAGCCGCGGAAACGGTCCCCAGCCGAAGATCAGCATCGGCGAGAGGACGACCAGCAGGGCCGCGCCCATCACCGTGACCACTGCGGGCACCAGCATGTTGCCGGTGCCGCGGATGACGTTCGCGAGCGAGTTGAAGAGCCAGATCAGGATCACGCCCGAGAAGATCACGTTGGAGTACGCGAGCGCGGCTGCGAGCGACGCGCCCGCACCGCCCATGCTGCCGTAGAGCGCGTGCGAGCCCGACAGGATGGCGATCATGAACACGCCGCCGAATCCGGCGCCGATCACGAGCGCGTGCACTGCGAGCGCATCGGCATCGGTGCGCCGTCCCGCACCGAGGGCGCGCGCGATCGCGGAGGAGATGCCGCCGCCCATCGCACCCGCGGACATCATCTGCATCAGCATCACGACGGGAAAGACCAGCGCGACGCCGGCGAGCGCTTCGGTGCCGAGCTTGCCGATGAAGTAGGTCTCCACCAGTCCCATCGACGCCTGCACCAGCATGACCAGAACGTTGGGCGCCGCCAGGCGCAGCAGGGTGCGCGCGATCGGCGCCTCGAGCAGAGCGCGCGTGCGCGGGTCGTGCGCGAGGGTTGCCGCGGCGGGATCGGCCATAGTGGATTCCGGCACATAGGCTAACATCGGCCCCACTACACCTACGGAGGAGCACACGCATGAGCGTTCTCGAGATCGAGCGCAAGGACGGAGTCATGGTCCTGCGCATCAACCGCCCCGATCGTATGGGCGCCCTCAACAGCGAGCTGCGCGTCGCGCTGGCGGACGCCTGGTGCGAGTTCCGCGACAGCACCGAGCTCGAGGTGGCAATTTTTACCGGCACGGGGCGGGGGTTCTGCGCCGGCGAGGACATGAAGGAATCCCTCGAGCGCGGCACTCCGGGCAGTAGTGTGAAAAAAGACAACCCTTACGACGATATGACCCTCGAGAAACCGGTGATTGTTGCCGTTAACGGGTTTGCCATGGGCGGCGGCTTCATGCTCGTGGAACGCGCCGACCTTCGTGTCGCCGTCCGTGGCGCAGTTTTCGAGTCGTCCGAAGCCAAGCGCTGGCTGCTCGGGGGTTATGACCATGGTGTGAAGGGCGCGCTTCCGCACGCCGTCGCGACCGAGCTTGCGTTTGCGTTCCGCTTCAACGCGGAGCGCCTGCACCAGGTGGGATTCATCAACCGCCTCGTCGAACCCGAGGAGCTCATGCCGACGGCGCACGAGATGGCGCGACATTTGCTGACACTGCCGCCGGCCGCGCGCGTCAATACGACCGTCATGATGCGCGCGATGCGCGGCCACGCTTCGGATGAGCAGGAAGAATTTGCCGCCCGCCTGAAAGAACACGGGGCGAAGAGCGATCTCATGGAATCGCGCAAGGCTTTTGCCGAGAAGCGCCCGCCGAACTTCAAGGGCTGGGACAAACCGGAAGACCGGTTCAATACGCCGAAAATGACGCGACGATAGTCGCGTCGTCCCCGCGCAGGCGGGGATCCATTTTGACGTAAAACCGGGGTCGGACCCCTTGCGGGGTCGGACCCCATGTTGGTATCTTGCCGCGTTCGCGCGCATTCGACATCAGGGGAGCGGTCATGCCTACGATGATAAGAACGCTGCTGTGCGCCTCCGTGCTGTTGCTGTGCGCGGCTCCCGCGGCGCAGGCTCTCGAGCTTTCGCTCGACACCGAAGTGAGGGGTGAGCGCGGCGTCGCCTCGTACTACGCGAAGCGCTTCGACGGCCGCCGCACCGCGAGCGGCATCATCTTTCGCAACAGCGAGTTCCTCGCGGCGCACCCCACGCTGCCTTTCGGCACGATCGTGCGCGTGACCAATCTCGTCAACGGCAGCTTCGTCGACGTGCAGATCGCCGACCGCGGCGCGTTCGCGCGCAAGCACGGCGGTTTCATCATCGATCTGTCGCAGGCCGCGGCCAAGCGCCTCAACATGCTCGGTCGGGGCACCGCGCGCGTCGTCGTCGAAGTCGTCGAATGGAGCGGCCGCAAGAGCCACGAGATTGCGGACGCGGCGGTGAAAGCGGTCACGAACGAATAGCGAGCGCCTCGAGATTGCGTAGCCTGTCCTGAGCATGGTCGAAGGGTCGCGGCCGCTCCCCGCAATGACACGCACTGCAAGTCTCGCGGCCGCGCTCTTCCTCGCATCCACGCCCGCGCCCGGCGCGAGCGACGCCGACAGCGCGTACCCGACGCGCCACATCCGCATGATCGCGCCGTTCACCGCGGGCAGCACGCTCGACGTGATGGCGCGCTTGGTATCCGACCGTCTAGGGTCCGCGTTCGGCCACAACGTCGTCGTCGACAACCGGCCCGGCGCCAACGGCGTCATCGGCATCGATCTCGTCGCCAAGGCGCCGCCCGACGGTTACACGATGCTGCTCACCACGGGCTCGTTCACCGGCAACATCGTCATCTACAAGAAGCTTCCGTACGACGGCACGCGCGACTTCGCGCCGATCACTCAGATCGCGCGCTCGTACGGCATGGTGCTCGTCGTCAACCCGGGGGTCGCGGCGCAGTCGGCGAAAGACCTCGTCGCGCTGGCGAAGTCGAAGCGCGCGGGGATTCCCCGGCAGTAAGCGTCTGTCGTAATCTTCGCCGCATGGACAAGGCGAAGAAAACGGTCGCGCTGCTCTCGGCCTCCCAGGCGCTGCTGCTGGTCAACAACTCCATCCTGATCACCGTCAACGCGCTCGCCGGTTTCGCGCTCGCGGCCGACAAGAGCATCGCGACGCTGCCGGTGACGTCGTATTTCCTCGGCGCGGCCCTCGCGGCGTATCCCGCGTCGATGCTGATGAAGCGCTACGGCCGCAAGCAGGGTTTCACCATCGGTGCGGCGTGCGGCATGGCGGGCGCGCTGCTGGGCGCGGCGGCGATCTACGTGCAGAGCTTCTGGCTCCTGTGCGCGGGCACGCTGGTGCTCGGCGCCTACTTCGCGTCGGGACAGTTCTATCGCTTCGCCGCGGCCGAAGCGGTGCCGCAGGAGTGGAAGCCCAAGGCGATCTCGCTGGTGCTCGCCGGCGGCATCGTCGGCGGTTTCGTGGGCCCTGAGACCAGCAAGATCACGCGCGACATCGTCGCAGGCCATCTCTATGCGGGCCCTTATTTCTCGCTGGTGGGCTTCGCGCTGATCACGATGATCGTCGTGCGCTGGCTCGACATCCCGCCGCTGTCGTCCGCGGAAAGCCGATCCGAAGGCCGGCCGATCGGCGTCATCGCGCGTCAGCCGGCGTTCATCGTCGCGGTGCTGTGCGGCGTGGTGAGCTACGGCGTCATGAACCTGCTCATGACCGCGACGCCGCTCGCGATGGCGGCATGCCAGCATCCCTTCAATGCCGCGGCGTTCGTCATCCAGTGGCACCTCGTCGGGATGTTCGCGCCCTCGTTCGTCACCGGCAGCATCATCAAGAGGATCGGGCTGCTCCCGGTGATGATCATCGGCGCGCTGCTCATGGCGCTGTGCGTCGCCATCGCGGTGAGCGGCATCGCAGTGACGAACTTCTGGCTGGCGCTGGTGCTGCTCGGCGTCGGCTGGAACTTCATGTATCTGGGCGCCACGACGCTGCTCACCGAAGCGCACACGCCCGCCGAGCGCGGCAAGGTGCAAGGGGTGAACGACATGGCGATCTCGTTCACCATGGTGCTCTCGTCGCTGTCGGTGGGTGCGCTCTTCACCTATCAGGGCTGGCAGACCATGAACCTGCTCGCGGTGCCTTTCGTCGCGCTCGCGGCGTGCGCGCTGCTGTGGCTCGCGGTCGTCAGGCGCGCGAGGCCGGCCGCGCTGTAGCCGCTCGCGTGGATCGTCTCATCGGGGCGGTGCTGCGGCTGCACGCTTCCGGCCGGCCGGGGCTCGCGCGTGCGATCGCCCGCGCCGCGCTTTTCCTGCGGCCGCGGCATCCCGGTTTGCTCCGGGTCGCGGCGCGTCTCGCCACAGAGCGCGGCGATCTCGAAGCGGCAGAGATTTACGGCCGCAAGATCGTCGCGCGGGCGCCGGAAGACGCATCGATCCATCGGGCGCTCGGCGACGTCGCGGTACTGCGCGGACAGCCCGAGCGCGCGCTCCCGCATTACGACGCGCATGCGAAGCTCACGCTCGGACCCGATGCGGTCACGCGCATCTATCGTCACCGCTGGCTCGACGCAGCGGGGCCCGATCGCCCCGCGCCGTATTACCGGCGGCTCGAGCACGTCTTCGTCGATACCGCCTACTGGTCGATCATGACCGATGCCGGCGAGGTCTACGCGGCGGACACGCACGGCCGCACGCTCGCGAACGGCCCGTTCGTGCGCGGGCGTGCGTGGGACCAGGGCCGTTCGGTCATCGCTTCTTTCGAAGCGCCGCGGATCACCGTTGCGCAGGAATGCATCTTCGTCGGCGGCGACGACAACTACAGCCACTGGGTGATGCGCAACCTCCTGAAGCTGGTCGCGCTCGAGCGCGACGGACTGTTGCACTCGCTGCCGTGGCTGCTCAACACCGATCTCACGCAATACCAGCGCGACTATCTCGACCTGCTCGGCGTGCCGCCGGAGCGGCGGCTCCTGGTCGATCGCGGGCAGGTCGTGCGGTGCGAAAACGTCATCGTGCCGGCGATGCTCAGGAATCCGCTGGCGATCCGGCAGGGCGTCGAGTGGCTGCGCGCGCGCCTCGCCGCGCATCTCGCGACCCCGGAGGAGGCGGCCGATCGGCTGTTCGTGTCGCGCGCCGACGCCGTCCGCCGCCGGCTCGTCAACGAAGAGGAGATTTACGCCGCCCTCGAGCGTTACGGCTTTCGCAAGGTCGTGCCGGGACGCATGACGGCGCTCGAGCAGATCGCCGCGTTCTCGAGAGCGAAGATCGTCGTCGGGGCGCACGGCGCAGGCCTCACCAACATGGTCTTCGCGCCCCCGCACGCTTCGTTCGTCGAGCTGTGCAGCGTCGGCGTGGCCCACATGGAAGACTTCAGGCGGACCGCGCGCGCGACCGGGCAGCCGATCTACACGCTGGTCTCGGACCGCACCTCGGGCAGCGACGCGCAGGCGGATTACGAGGTCGACGTGCAGGCAGTGGTGGCACAAGTCGAGCGGATATAATCGAGGCCCTCAGAGGACTCCCCCGGCATGCTCTCAGCCGTTTCATCGACGCTCGGTAATACGCGGCTACACCTCCGGCGGCCATTCGAAGGAATCTCAGCAATGTTTCTGAAGTCCGCCATCGCACTCGCAGCATCCCTCGTTTCGTTTTCCGCGGCCGCCCAGAGCTACCCGGTCAAACCGGTACGCGTGATCACGCCGTGGCCCGCCGGCGGTTTGACCGACGTCGCGGGACGCATCGTCTTCCAGCAGATCTCCCAATCGATGGGCCAGCAGTTCGTCGTCGACAACCGCCCCGGCGCGACCGGCACCATCGGCGCGGACGTGGTCGCGAAGTCGCCGCCGGACGGCTACACGCTGATGGTCCATTCGGCGAGCCACATCAGCAACGCGTACACGTATCCCAAGCTGCCGTACGACACCTTCCGCGACTTCACGCCGGTCGGGCTGCTGGTCGCGCAGACAGGTCTTCTGGTGACGCATCCTTCGCTGCCGGTGAAGAACGTGAAAGAGCTGATCGCGCTCGCGCGCGCAAAGCCCGGGCAGTTGCTGTACGCGACGTCGGGCGGCGGCAGCTTCTCGCACATGGCGTTCGCGCTGCTGAACGCGATGACCCACACCAAGATGCTGCACGTGCCGTACAAAGGCGGCGGACCGGCGACGACCGCGGTGGTCTCGGGCGAGTCGCAACTCCTGGTGGGCACGCCTGCCGCGGTGCTCACGCAACTCAACGCGAAGCGGTTGCGTGTGCTCGGCGTCACGTCGGACACGCGCCTGAAGCAGTTCCCTGACGTGCCGACGATCGCCGAAGCCGGCGTCCCCGGTTACGAGTTTCGCGGCTGGGTCGCGGTGATGGCGCCCGCGGGCACACCCAAGCCGATCGTCGACCGCCTGAACGGCGAGATCAAGAAAGTGCTGTCGGCCCCCGACAACAAGCTGCAGGACCTCGAGCCGTGGTACATGACGCCCGAGCAGACCGCCGCTCGCATGAAATCGGACTACGAGAAGTACGGCAGGATCTTCAAGATCATCGGGACGAAGTTCGATTAGCGTAGCGCTGCACACGGTCGCTCTGACGGCGCACGCTGCCACACCGTGCGCCGACGTCCGCGCGATCGCCGCAGCCGTGCAGCGCTCGGCGCGCGGGATCGAAGTACGTTACACGCTCACCGGCGACCTCGACCGCCTGCGCATGCCCGAACCGAGTCTCCCGCGCTTTGCCGACAACCTGTGGCAGCACACGTGCTTCGAGCTTTTCGTGCGCGATGAACGTTCCGATGCCTACCTGGAATTCAACTTCGCGCCCTCGGGCGAGTGGGCCGCTTACGCGTTCGACGCGTACCGCGAAGGCATGCGGCGCATCGACGCCACGCCTCGCATCGCGTGCAGTCGCAGCGGCGATGCGTTCGTGCTCGACGCGATGGTGCCGGCGCAGATGATCGCGGGCGCCGATTTCGCTCTCTCGGCAGTCGTGGAAGAGCTCGACGGGACGCTGTCGTACTGGGCGCTGCGCCATCCGTCCGGCAAGCCGGATTTCCATCACCGCGACGCGTTCGCGCTGCACCTCCCATGAGATTCGGCATCGATCGCCTGCTCGCGGATCCGGCGCTACGCAAGCCGCTCGCCGGCAAGCGCGTCGCGCTGCTCGCGCATCCGGCGTCGGTCACGCGCGATCTCACGCACTCGCTCGACGCGCTCGGCGCCTTGCCCGACGTGACGCTCACCGCGGCCTTCGGACCGCAGCACGGGCTGCGCGGCGACAAGCAGGACAACATGGTCGAATCGCCGGATTACGTCGATCCGGTGCACGGCATCCCGGTCTTCAGCCTCTACGGCGCAGTGCGGCGTCCGACCGACGCGATGATGCAGAGCTTCGACGTGCTCCTGGTCGATCTCCAGGACCTCGGCTGCCGCATCTACACCTTCATCACCACGCTGCGCTACGTGCTCGAAGCGGCGGCGAGGCACGGCAGGACGGTATGGGTGCTCGATCGCCCGAATCCCGCGGGACGTCCGGTGGAAGGGCTCACGCTCGAAGACGGCTGGGAGAGCTTCGTCGGCGCCGGACCGATGCCCATGCGCCACGGCCTCACGATGGGCGAGCTCGGCCGCTGGTTCGTTCGCACGATGAAGATCGACGTCGACTTCGACGTCGTGACGATGGACGGCTGGCAACCCTTCGATGCGCCCGGTTACGGCTGGCCGCTCGGCGAGCGCACGTGGGTGAACCCCAGCCCCAATGCGCCGAATCTTGCGATGGCGCGCTGTTACGCCGGCACCGTGATGCTCGAAGGCACCACGCTCTCCGAAGGCCGCGGCACCACGCGGCCGCTGGAGCTGTTCGGCGCGCCCGACATCGACCCTCGGAAGCTCTTGTCGCAGATGCAGTCGATCGCGCCGCACTGGATGCAGGGCTGCCGCCTGCGCGAGTGCTGGTTCGAGCCCACGTTCCACAAGCACGCCGGCAAGCTCTGTGCGGGCATACAAATCCACGCCGACGATCCGGCATACGACCACGGCGCATTCCGTCCGTGGCGCCTGCAGGCGCTCGCCTTCAAGGCGCTGCGCGGGCTCGCACCCGATTACGACCTCTGGCGCGACTTCGCTTACGAGTACGAGCACGACCGGCTGGCGATCGATCTGATCAACGGCGGGACGAAACTGCGCGAGTGGGTCGACGACCCGGTCGCCGCGGCGGGCGACCTCGACGCCATTGCGATACGCGACGAAGACGCCTGGCGCACGCAGCGCGAGTCGGTGTTACTTTATTGACGTCCACCCATAAAGAGAGAGCCATCATGGCGAAAACCACCGGGGCAAAGCTGTTCGCGGAGATCATCGAGGGCTACGGCGTGACGCACGTGTTCTACGTGCCCCAGGTCGTGTCGAAGGCGCTCGTCGCGATGGAGGGGATGGCGGTGCGCCGGGTCGTCGCGCACAGCGAGAAAGCCGCGGGTTACATGGCCGACGGCTACGCGCGCGCCAAGCGCGCCCCGGGCGTCGCCATGGCGCAGCCCATCGGAGCGACGAACCTCGCATCGGGCCTGCGCGACGCGTTCATGGCGAGGTCTCCGGTCATCGCGGTGTCGGGCGGGCCCGGCGGCGCTTCGCGCTATCGCCACAACTACCAGGAAGTCGAGGACATCGGGCAGTTCGATTCGGTGACCAAGTCGAACGTGAACGTCGACTCGCCGTCGCGCGTGCCCGACCTCATGCGCCAGGCTTTCCGCACGGCGGTGTCGGGCATGCCCGGACCGGTGCACCTGCGCTTCCAGGGACGTCTCTCGGACGTGCCGCTCGGCGAAGTCGACGCCGAAGCGGTGATCGAGAAGACTTACACCCGCGTGCCGCCTTTCCGCCCCGCGGCCCAGCCCGAGCACGTGCGCGAAGCCGCGGCGGTGCTGGCGGCGGCGAAGAAACCGATCATCATCGCAGGCGGGGGCGTGATGTGGTCCGACGCCAAAAGGGAAGTTGTCGAGCTCGCGGAAAAGCTGCAGATCCCGGTCGCGACCTCGCTCAACGGCAAAGGCACGATCCTCGAGACGCACCCGCTCGCCGTCGGCGTGTGCGGCTCGTACTCGCGCGAGTGCGCGAACCGCGCGGTGTCCGAAGCCGACCTCGTGTTCTTCATCGGCAGCCCGGCGGGCGGCATGGTGACGGGCAACTGGACCATCGTCTCGCCCAAGGCCGAGGTCATGCAGCTCGACATCGAAGCCGAGGAGCTCGGTCGCAACTATCCGAACAAGGTCTCGCTGTGCGGCGATGCGAAGGTCTCCTTGCGCGCGCTCATCGACGCGGTCAAATCGGTCGAAGGCACGACCAAGTCGTGGGTCGCGCGCGTGCAGGAGCTCGTCGCCGACTGGCGCCGCGCGTTCGAGCCCAAGCTCAACTCGGACGCTACGCCCATCCGTCCCGAGCGCATCTGCAAGGAGGTGATGGCCGCGCTGCCGGCGAACGGGGTGGTCGTCTCCGATACCGGCCACGCAGGCATGTGGACGAGCCAGATGATCGACCTCGAGAAGCCCGAGCAGCGTTACATCCGCTGCGCGGGCTCGCTGGGATGGGGATTGCCCGGCGCGATCGGCGTCAAGTGCGCGCTGCCGGACCAACCGGTGCTGCTCTTCACCGGCGACGGCGGCATGTACTACCACATGACCGAGCTCGAGACCGCGCTGCGCTACGGCATCAACCTGGTCATCCTGGTCAACAACAATCGTGCGCTGTCGCAGGAGTTCCCGTCGCTGAACAACAACTATGGCGGGAAGATGCACGGCAAATCGGACGAGCTGTGGCGCTTCTCGGATTTCAACTTCGCCGAAGTGGCGAAGGCGATGGGCTGCGGCGGCGTGCGGATCGAAGACCCGGCAAGGATCGCGGGTGCGCTGAAGGAAGCCTTCGCGGCGAACAAGCCTTACGTCGTGGAAGTGATGAGCGACGTCACGCTCATGGCCCCGACCGCCTGGGCGCCTAAGTGACGCGATCGCGTCATCCCGGACGCGTCCGCGACAGCGGGCGCGATCCGGGATCCATCTTGACCTTCAAACCAGTTCAGATTGGATTCCCGCGTTCGCGGGAATGACGACGTTGCCAATTACGCCTTTAAATAAGCCGTGAGATCGACCTCGTCGATCTGCTCGGGCTGGAGGAACTTCTCGGCGTATTCGCGGTACACGCCCGAGGAGAGGAAGAGCTTGAAGAGGTCGGGATCGATGTGCTGGTCCTTGACCATGAAGCCCATGATCTTGATCGACTCGGAGAGCTTCTTCGCGGGCTTGTAAGGCCTGTCCGCGGCGGTCAGCGCTTCGAAGATGTCCGCGATCGCCATCACGCGCGCGGGAATCGACATGTCCTCGCGCTTCAGTCCCCTCGGATAACCGGTGCCGTCCATCTTCTCGTGATGCCCGCCGGCGTACTCGGCGACGCGCCGCAGGTGCCGCGGGAACGGCAGGCCTTCGAGCATGATGATGGTCTGCATGATGTGGTCGTTGATCTTGTAGCGCTCCTCGTCGTTCAGCGTGCCGCGGCCGATGGAGAGGTTGTAGATCTCGCCCATGTTGTACTTGTGCTCGGGCATGCGCAGCCTGAAGCCCCACTTGTTGTCCGGCGACATGATGTCGACCGCTTCGCGGTGGAGGACGTGGTCGGGGCGGTCCGCGAGGAGCTTCTCGCGCACCGGCAGCGGCTGCTCGGCTTCGCGCTCGCGGCGCTGCTTCTCGGCGTAGGAGATGCCGATGCGGTCGGAGAGGGTGCGCGTCCAGGTGCGCTCGGCGATCTGCTTCAGCCGCTCGATCTTGGGCGGCGCCATGAACTCGCCGCCGACGTTGCATTCGGCGATGAACGCGAAGTCGCTGTCGAGCTGTGCGAGCTCGGCCTGATACTTCTCGCGCAGCTCGGACTCGTCACCGCCTTCGAGGCGTCCCTTGAGATACGCGATCTCCGCGTCGCGCTTGAGCACTTCGAAGCGCATGCGCACTTCGTGGATGCGGTCGTAGATGGTCTCGAGCTTCGTGGCCTTGTCCACGACGTACTCGGGCGTGGTGACCTTGCCGCAGTCGTGCAGCCAGCACGCGATGTGCAGCTCGTACCAGCCGTCCTCGTCGAGCATGAATTCGCGGAACGGCGCGTCTTCCGATTCGCACACCGCGCGCGTCAGCATCTTGGTGAGCTCGGGCACGCGCTGGCAATGTCCGCCGGTATACGGCGATTTGGCGTCGATCGCCGCGGCGATGAGCTCGATGAACGAGTCGAGGAGCCGCCGCTGCGCCTCGATCAGCATGTGGTTGTCGATCGAGACCGCCGCCTGCGAGGCGAGCGCCTCGACCAGGGGCACGATCTTCTCGTCGAACGCGATCACGTTGCCGAGGCCGTCCCGGGCGTTGATGAGCTGCATCACGCCGATGACGCGCCGCTCGTGGTTCTTCAGCGGTACGGTCAGGAACGACTTCGAATGGTAGCCGGTGGAATCGTCGAAGCGCTTGGTGCCGGAGAAGTCCCACTCGTCCTCGTCGGAGTACGCGTCGGCGACGTTGATCGTCTTGCCCCTGTTCGCGGCGAAGGAGGCGACGTTGTGAAGGTTCTCTTCGCCCGATTCGGTCTTGAGCGGCACCGGCCTGAACTTGATCTCGCCGCCGCTCGATCCTCCGAGCGCGATGTCGAGCGTGTCGTTGCGGACGATCTGGAAGGTGAGCTCGCGGTCCTCGTTGTTGAGGTAGAGCGTTCCCGCGTCGGCGTTGGTGAAAGCCTTCGCTTCGAGCAGAATGGTCTCCATGAGCTTCGCCGAATCGCGCTCGACCGACAGTGCGATGCCGATGTCGATCAGCTTGCGATAGGCGTCCGCGGCGCCGCCGTTCCGGGTGTGGGTAGAATCCATATTGCGCCCCCTGAGCACTACTACGTCAATCAGACGCTGCCAATTTTACGCGCCGGCCCGAGACGCTTTTCGCAGCGTGAAACGGGAACCGGTAATCGATCACTAGCTATGATGGACTATAGCCGTGCGCGCGCAAAGTGAGAGTTCACCCATGCCGCCGGGACTGCTGGCCGGGCCCGCGGTGTGGTACGGGCCGGAGATGGCCGCTCGAGCCGACTGGGTCATGCGCTTCTCCCCCGAAGACATCGCCGAGCTCGACGCCGCGGTCGCCCGCTTCGCGCGCTCCGGCGCCGCGCTCGCGGACATTTCCCCGGCAAGTTTCGAGCTCGAGTCCCTGGCGCCGCGCCTTTCCGCGCTGCTGCGCGAGCTGCTGGAAGGCCGCGGCTTCGTCCTCATGCGCGGATTGCCGGTCGATCGCTACACGCGCGAGCAGACCGCGATCGCCTACATGGGCATCGGCTCGTATCTCGGGCGCCCGCGCTCGCAGAACGCGAAAGGGCATCTCCTCGGGCACGTGAAGGACCTCGGCGTCGACGTGACCGACCCCAACGTCCGCTACTACCAGACCAAACGCAGGCTCGAGTACCACACCGACTCGGTCGACATCGTCGGGCTGCTGTGCCTCAAGACCGCGAAATCCGGCGGCGAGAGCTACATCGCGTCCTCGGCGACGTGCTACAACGAGATCGCTTCGAGGCGGCCGGACCTGCTGCCGCTTCTCTTCGAGCCTTTCCCCACAGACCGCCGCGGCGAAGTGCCGGCAGGCATGTTGCCGTGGTTCGACATGCCGGTGTTCCACTGGCACGCCGACAAGCTCACCGCGATCTATGTGCGGCAATACATCGAATCGGCGCAGGCGAACTTCCCCGACGCGAAGCGGCTCACGCCCGCGCATCGCGAAGCGCTCGACCTCCTCGATGCGCTCACCAACGATCCCGCGATCCATCTGTCGATGCGCTTCGAGCCCGGCGACATGCAGTTCCTGCACAACCACCAGGTCCTGCATTCGCGCACCGACTTCGAGAACTGGCCCGAGCCCGAGCGCCATCGCCACCTGCTGCGGCTGTGGCTGTGTCCGAAGGAGGGGAGGCCGCTGCCCGAAGTCTTCGCGCCGCGCTACGGCAGCACGACGCCGGGCGAGCGCGGCGGCATCGTCGTGCAGGGGACGCGGCTCAATGTGCCGCTGGAGGCGGTGTAGGGCGCTTCTTCCCGAACTCGAGGGCGTGCGTCGCCAGCAGCGTCTCCATCAGGAACGCGAGCAACGCGAGAATGAAAGTCACCAGCCCGCCCATGAACGTCCATGGCACCAGCACTTCGCTGTTCGGTGAGCTGGTGCCGCCGATGAAGAGCGTCATGACCGTGGCGCCGATGAGCGCCGCGGCGATCGTGAGCAGGGCGAGCGCGGTGTTGACGATCGATCCGCGCCTGCGCGCCCGCCGCAGCTCCTCGTGCGCGGCCGCTTCGCTGTGCAAGGTGCCTGCGAAGAGACGGTCTTCGAGGTCGCGCGCGCGGTCGATGATGCGGCCGAGGCGGCCGGCGAGCACGCCGATGAGCGTCGCGATCGCGGTGAGCAGGAAGACGGGCGCGACCGAGAGCTGGATCGCGTGCAGGGCTATGCTGTTTTCCATTACTTGCCGACCGATTTGCGGGAGCCGTCTTCGTAGAATTCGTCGTCGGCGACGAGCTGGCCGTCCTTGTAGGTCTTGCGGCGCACGAGCCGGCCGGCCTCGTACGTCGATTCGGAAGCGAGCGTGCCGGCTTCGGTCCAGGTCTGATGGAGGCCGACCGGTCCGCGGCGCTCGTCTCGCGTGCCTTTGGCGCGCGGTCTGCCGTTGTCCCAGAACTCCTCGGTCCTGACGAGCACGCTGTTGCCGCTGCGCTCCCATTGCGTGCGGCTTCGCGGCTGGCCGTTCAGGAACCACAGCGCTTCTTCGCTCTTGTAACCGTCGCGCCAGCGCGTGTCGCGGACGACCTGTGCGCTCTTGGCGAACTCGCGCTCGCTTTCGCGGCTCTTGCCTACCACGACCGTCTCGAGCCTGAGCTGTCCTTCGGGGAAGTACTCGCGCAGCGTCCGGCGCTCGCCCTGCACCTCCTCGCTCGCCGCGGGCTTGCCCGCCGAGCCCAACGCCGTCATCGCCACCCGCTTGCCGTTTTCGTGCCGCACGCGTCCGGCGACGTCGCCTTTGGGACCGTACAGCGTCACCTCCGCCGCGCCGTCGAAGCCGCACAGCTTGCGGTCGTCGGCCAGCAAGGGGCGGTCGGCGCAACGCAGCTGGCTCACTTCGCCGCGATCGTTGTACTCGATGCTCGCGAGGCTGCCCTTGCCGGGTTCCGCGAACGAGCGCCGCCGCACCTGGCCGTTCTTGTGGAAGAAGGTCTGCACGCCGGCGCTCTGGCCGTTGACGTAGCGCTCTTCGGAAAGCAGGACGCCATTGGGATCGAACTGCTTGAACTCGCCGTCGCGGTTGCGGTTCTCGTTGTAATTGCCGACGGTGGTGTTGCCGGAGAAGTCGACCTGCTTGCGGTAGCCGATCGCCCGGCCGTTGCGGTATTCCTCCTCGAGCACGAGCTTGCCCGAGTCGCGGTCGCGGCACTTCATGACGCCGGTCTTGCCCGCGTAGGTGGAGCCGTTCGCGGGATTGACGTGCTCGCCGTTCATCTCGCAGTCCTGCACCGCGTGCGCGCTCGGGGCGAGCAGCGCGAGGAGCAGAGCGAGGCGGGCGGTCCGGACCATGGCCGCATTATGCCGTGAATGACGCCGTTATACTGCGTGTGGACCCACAACCTACGGGAAATCGCATGCTCAAGGAATTTCGCGAATTCGCGGTGAAAGGCAATGTCGTCGACATGGCCGTCGGCATCATCATCGGCGCCGCGTTCGGCAAGATCGTCGACTCGCTGGTGAAGGACCTCATCATGCCGCCGATCGGCCTCGTCCTCGGCAAGGTCGACTTCACCAACATGTTCATGGTGCTCAAGCCGGGGGCCGCGCCGGGGCCGTACCCGACCGTGGAGGTCGCGCAGAAGGCCGGCGCGGTCACGCTCAACTACGGCGTGTTCATCAACAACATCGTGTCGTTCGTGATCGTCGCCTTCGCGGTGTTCCTGCTGGTGCGTGCGATCAACCGCCTGCGCCGCAAGCAGGAGGAGCAGGCGAAAGAAGCGCCGCCTCCGCCGGAGGACGTGCAGCTCCTGCGCGAGATCCGCGACGCGCTGACGGCCAAGAAGCCCTGACGGCGGACGATCACGGCTGCCGCCGGCTGCTAACATAGCTCGACGAGCTTCATCCCGTGCCATCACCAGCGGAGGAGCATGACCATGTCGCAGAACACAGTCATTTCCGCAGACTCGCACGTCTTCGAACCCGTAGACCTCTGGGACAAGCGCCTGGATCGCAAGCATCGCGAGAACGGCCCGCGCTTCGTGAACGACTGGCAGGGCAGGAAAGGCACGTGGTTCGTCGCCGAAGGCATTGCGCCACGCGCCATCGCAAGCATCGCCGCCGCCGGCATACCGAAGGAAGACCTGGTCAAGTTCAAGGATGTGCTGCACAAGGATCTGCGCGCGGGCGGTTACGATCCGGCCGAGCGCCTGAAGGACCAGGACGTCGACGGCGTTTGCGCCGAGGTGCTCTACGCGACGTACGCGATGAACCTCTATGCCATGCCGAACGCCGAGCTCCAGGAAGCGTCGTTCGACGCCTATAACGAATGGATGTGCGAGATGACCAGCCACGCGCCCGACCGGCTGGTGGGACTCTCGCTCATCTCGATGTACGACGTGCCGAAAGCGGTCAAAGCGCTCGAACGCTGGACGAAGCGGGGCCTGGGCGGCGCGATGATCGCCGTCGTGCCGCCGGAAGGCACCGAGTACAGCGACAAGACCTACGAGCCGTTCTGGGCCAAGGCCGAAGAGATGCAGGTGCCGATCAGCATCCACACGCTCACGAGCAGCCGCAAGGCGGTCTATCGGTTCGACCGCGAAACGCGCGGCGCCGCTCGTTATCCCGAGAACCCGATGGAAGTGATGCTGACGCTGGGGGAGATGCTCACGAGCGGGCTCTTCGATCGCTTCCCGCGCCTGCGCCTCGTGCTGGCCGAAGCCGACACGGGGTGGCTGCCGTGGCTGCTCCAGCGCGTCGATCGCGGCCAGGAGCGGTACGCGAAGCAGAACGGCATCACCACGAAGCTTACGCCCAGCGAGTACTTCCACCGTAACGTCTCGGCCTCCTTCATCCAGGACCGCGTCGGCGTCTTCAATCGCGGCTCGATCGGCGTCGAGAACCTCATGTGGTCCTCCGACTATCCTCACACCGATTCCACCTGGCCGAAGTCGCGCGAGAGCATCGAGCACGACTTCGCCGGCGTGTCCGAAGCCGACCGCTACAAGATGACGGTGACGAACGCGGCGAAGCTCTACGGCATCAAGATCCCCCGGAAGGCCGAGGCGGTGCACTGAAAACGGTCATCCTGTCTCGCGAGCGCGAGGTCGGCCGGGTCAGGCGGGCCCTACAGCGCCTGCACTCGCTGCGCTTGCAGATGATGCTGATCGTGGCGCTCACCGCCGCGACGGGTTTTCTCACGTCGGTGCTGCTGCTCTCGGGCGGCGTGCATTCGATGCCGCTGCGTTACCCGCTCGCGGTCGTCGCCGCGTATATCGCGTTCCTGTTCTTCCTGTGGTGCTGGCTGCGCTTGCGCTGGGAAGACTTCGTCGACGTGCCCGACGTGAGCGGCGTGTCGGGATCGTCGGGCGATCGCATGCTGCCGTGGGAAGGCGGCGGAGGACTATCGGGTGGCGGCGGCGCTTCGGGCTCGTGGGACGGCTCGGCTGCTTCGCTCGCGGACACTTCGTCGTCAGGCTCGTCCGACGTGCTCTCGAGCGTCGGTGATGCGGGATCCTCTTCGCTCGACCTGGACGAGCTGGTCGTGGTGATCATCGCCCTCGTCGCCCTTGCCGCGGCGATCGCTGCCGCGTTCTGGATCGTGTGGATCGCGCCGACGCTCTTCGCCGAGCTCACGCTCGACGCGGCGCTGGCGACGGGACTCTACAAGCGTCTGAAGAAGATCGAAGGCGATCACTGGCTGCGCACCGCGATCCGCCGCACCCTGTGGCCTTTCGTCGGCGTGGCGCTGCTCTTCACCGCGGCAGGCGCGGCGATGCATGCCTACGCGCCGGAGGCGCGATCGATCGGGCAGGTGATCAAACAGATGAAAGCCGACTGAAGACATGGCACTTCCGCCCGACACCGCGCCGCCCTGGGCGGCCGGCACCGAAACCCGCATGGCCGAGCTATACCCGACGCTGTCGCAAGCGCACGTCGCGCTCATGTGCCAGGGCGGCGTCGAGGAGTTCTTCGCCGACGGCGAATGGCTGTGGCGCATCGGCGATCGCGGCCGGCCGATGTACGTCCTGCTCGAAGGCGCGATCGACGTGGTGCGCCAGGACCTGCACGGCGAGAGCGTGGTCGCGACGTACACGCCGGGGATGTTCACCGGCGAGACGTCGACCATCGCGGGACGCGCGGCGCTGCTGGCGGGCCGCGCCCGCGGCCACGTCAAGGCGATCGCAGTCGCGCAGGATCGGCTGCGCGACCTCATGGCGATCAACCCGGCGCTCGGCGAGCTCGTCATGCAGGCGTTCATCCTGCGCCGCATGCGCATGATCGCGCAGCGCGCCGGCCCGGTGACGCTGATCGGCTCGAGCTACTCGGCGGGCACGCAGACCGTGCAGGCGTTTCTCACGCGCAACGGCACCCCGTACGAATACGTCGATCTCGAGCAGGCGGAGGACGTCGAAGGACTGCTCGAGCAGCTCGACGTGCGGCCGCAGGACACGCCGATCGTCCTGTGCAACGGCGCGGTGCTGCGCAACCCGACGCTGGAAGAGGTCGCGCGCTGTCTCGGCGCGTCGAGCCTCGCCGTCGAGCAGGGTGTGTACGACCTCGCGATCGTCGGTGCGGGCCCGGCGGGTCTTGCCGCGGCGGTGTATGCGGCGTCCGAAGGCCTCAAGGTGCTCGTGCTCGAACGGCTCGCGCCGGGCGGACAGGCGGCGACGAGCTCGCGCATCGAGAACTATCCGGGCTTTCCCACCGGCATCAGCGGCCAGGCGCTCGCCGGCCGCATGTGGCAGCAGGCGCAGAAGTTCGGCGCCGAGTTCGCGGTGCCCGCCGACGTGACGAAGCTCACGCGAACGGGCAGCGAGATCGACCTCGCGCTGTCGACGCGCGAGACCGCGCGCGCACGCAGCGTCATCGTCGCCTCCGGCGTGGTCTACCGCCATCCCGACATCCCCGGCATCGAGCGCTACATCGGCGGCGGCGTGCATTACGCGGCGAGCTATCTCGAGAGCATGCTGGTCCGCGGCGAGGAGGTCGCCATCCTCGGCGGCGGCAATTCGGCCGGGCAGGCGGCGGTGTATCTCTCCGGCTACGCCAGCCGCGTCTACGTCCTGGTGCGCGGTCCCGGCCTCGCCGATTCGATGTCGCGCTATCTCATCCATCGCATCGAGAACACGCCGAACATCACGCTGCTCGCGCACACGCAGCTCGTGGAGGTGCAGGGCGACGACAAGCTCGAAGGCGTGCGCTGGAAAAGCGGCGTCACGGGCGAGGAGACGGCCAAGCCGGTGCGCCACGTCTTCGTCTTCATCGGCGCCGCGCCGTGCACCAGCTTCCTCGACCGCTCGATCGCAGCCGACGGCAACGGCTATCTGAAGACAGGGCCCGCGCTCGCGGGCGACGAGCGCTCGCTGTATGGCGAAGGGCGCCGGCCCCAATTCCTGGAGACGAGCTGGCCCAACGTCTTCGCGGTCGGGGACGTGCGGTCGGGATCGCTGAAGCGCGTCGCCTCGGGCGTGGGCGAGGGGGCGGCGGCGATCGCGCTGGTGCATCAGGCGCTGAGCACCTAGGAGCGCGGTCCAGGCTTCTGCGAGGTCGCACGCGGTTCGTCATGAGACAATTGCGCACCCCCAGTCTGTTCCTCGCAGGAGCCCCCATGTCGATCAAGCCGCTCGTCCGGGCGGTCGCCGCCGCATTCGCGTTCGGCGCCGCATCCCTCAGTCTCGCGCAGGCCTATCCCACCAAGCCGGTGCGCATCATCCTGCCGTTCGCACCGGGCGGCAGCCTCGATTCGATGGGCCGCCTCGTGTTCGACAAGGCGTCGCAACAGAGCGGCCACCAGTTCGTCATCGACTACCGTCCCGGCGCCTCGGGCAACATCGGCACCGAGCTCGTCGCGAGAGCGGCGCCCGACGGCTATACGAACCTGATCAACACGCTGCCGCTCGTCGTCAATCCGAGCATGTTCAAGAAGCTGCCGTTCGACGTGGCGAAGGACTTCGCGCCGGTGTCGCTGATCGCGTCCGCGCCGTTCGTGATGGTGGTGCACCCGTCGGTGCCGGCGAAGACCGTGAAGGAGTTCATCGCGCTCGCGAAATCGCACCCGGGCAAGCTCAACTATTCGTCGGCGGGCATCGGCACCAACCTGCACGTCGCGGCGGAGCTCTTCAAGAACCTGACCAAGACCGACATCGTGCACATCGGCTACAAGGGCGGCGGCCCGGCGCTGATCGCGCTGCTGAGCGGCGAGGCGGAGCTGTCGTTCCTGTCGATCCCGACCGTGGCGGGACACATGGCGACCGGCAAGCTGCGCGGGCTCGCGGTGACCGGCACCAAACGCGTGGCGAGCCTGCCGAAGCTGCCGACGGTGGCGGAGACGGTGCCGGGTTACGAGTTCGCGAGCTGGTGGGGCGTGCTCGCGCCGGCAGGAACGCCGCCCGCGATCGTGAACGCGCTGAACGAGCACATCGCGAAAGCCGTCCGCGCGCCCGACGTCATGAAGCGCTTCAAGGACGAAGACACCGACGTCATCGCGAGCTCGCCCGCGCAGTTCGCGGCGCACATCAAGACCGAGCTCGCGCGCTGGGCGAAGGTGGTTCGCGATAACAAGATCGAGCCGCAGTAATTCGGCGGCCGTCATTCCCGCGAAGGCGGGAATCCATTTTGGCGTCTTTAATTGGATTCCCGACAGCTCCCGCTATCGCGGTTCGGGAATGACGACCGGGTTTCAAAGCTCTTCTTTGCGGTTGAGCAGCTCCACGCTCACGCCGTCCGGCGCGTTGATGAACGCGATGCGGGTCTGCGCGTTGAAGTCGGTCGGCTCCATGCTGAAGGTCACGCCTTTTCCCTTGAGCTCGGAGCAGAAGCCGTCGAAGTCGCCTTTGACGCGCACGCCGAAGTGGTCGATGCCCCATTCGAGGTTCGCCTTGGCGTTCGCCTTCTCCGCCGGGCGCTGGCCGCGCACGATCACGATGAAGCCGCCGATCGAGACGTAGACCTGCGGCGCGCCTTTCACTTCCATCGAGCGGACGACCTTGCCGCCGAGCTTGTCGGCGTACCAGGCCGCGGCTTTCTGCGGGTCTTCGCTGACGAGGTGGACGTGATCGAATCCGACGGTCGCTGCTGCCATGTGGGCTCTCCTTGGGATGTAGCGCGACTGTAGCAAACTCAGGCGCGTTCGAGCGCGCTGCGGTCCCATTTGCCCAGGTTCGCCGCCGCTTCGTACGTGCTGCGCAGGAATGCGAGCAGCGCGTCGTCCGGCACAGGCGCACGGCGCACTGCGTCGTACGGCAGGACGAACTCGTGCAGGTCGTTGCTGTAGAAGGCTTCGCGCGGCTCGACGCCCGCGTCCGCGAATCCGGCAGGCTCCGGATAGGCGTATGAATAGAACGCCGGATACGGCACCGGCCCGCCGCCCGCCCAGAAACCGGCGCTGCTGACTTCATGCGAGTACGCTTCCTGTGCGACTGCATCGGGAAGGTGCGGCACGCCGCCCGGATGCACCGGCGCGGCACGTCCCGAGAAGCGTGTGACCGCGAGATCGGGCGCCCCCCAGAAGAAGTGAGACGGGCTCGCCTTGCCGATGAAGGGCGACCTGAACGCCCTGAAGACGCGATCGGCCTGCACGAGGATGCGCCAGTAGCGGTTGGCGTAATCGGCGTCGTACGACCGGTGCGTCTCGTCGACGTCGAAGCGGATGGGGTGCTCGATCTCGTTCGGCATGCGCGAGATGCGCACCTCGAGCCCGAGCTCCTTCAGCGCTTGCATGAGTCTTGCATGGAACGCCGCGACCGAGTACGGCCCCAGCGGAAACGCTTTCGCGGCGCCGTCGCTCGCCCGTACATGCAAGGCGTGGTCGCGAAAGTCGAATTCGATCTCGAACACGCGATCGCCGTACGGCATCGACGAGGTCGAGAGGCCGGACGGCGTGACGTACAGCGTGGAGTGCCACGAGTGGTTCAGCCACGGCGACTGTCTGAGCCGCACCTTGCCGACGATCTGCAACCACAGGTGCAGCGTCGCGTGGGTATCGGACCACTCCTCGAGCGGCAGCGCGGGCCAGGGCTCTGCAACGGTCATCGCACGTCCTTTCAGGCGTTAGACTAACAGCACAATCCCAGGGAGACACCCGAATGAAGCAGCAGCAGTACCGCATCGCGGCGCTGGCGGCCGCGATGGCTTTCGCCGTTGCGCCGGCCGCTCACGCACAAACACCTTATCCGGCCAAACCCATCCGTGTCGTCGACGCCTATCCGCCCGGCGGCTCGACCGACATCATCGCGCGGCTCGTCGGCGCGAAGTTCCAGGAGATCCACGGCCAGCAGTGGATCATCGACAACCGCGGCGGCGCCAGCGGCATCATCGGCGCCGACTACGTCGCGAAATCGGCGCCCGACGGCTACACGCTGCTGGTGCTGTCGGGCAATCACGTGATCCATCCCGCGTTCTACAAGAACATGCCGTACGACATCGTTAAAGGCTTCGCGCCGATCACGTGGATGTCGGATACCGCGATGGTGCTCGCGGTGCATCCCTCCGTGCCCGCGAAGAACGTCAAGGAGCTGATCGCTGCGGCCAAGCGCACGCCCGGCAAGCTCAACTTCGCGTCGGCCGGCGCGGGCACCGCGACGCACATGGTCGCCGAGCTGCTCAAGATCACCGCCGGTCTCAATGCCGCGCACATCCCCTACAAGGGTGGCGCGCCGGCGGCGCTGGCGGCGATCTCGGGCGAGGTGGATGTCGTCACGCTGACGATGCCGGTCGCGGCGCCCCACGTGAAGCGCGGCACGCTGCGCGCGCTCGCCGTCACGCGCGAGAAGCGTTCGAAAGCGATGCCGGAGCTGCCGACGATCGCCGAATCGGTGCCGGGCTTTTCGGTGAACAACGCCGCGGGCCTTGCGGCGCCCGCCGGCACCCCGCGCGACGCGGTCGTGAAGATCCAGCAGACCGTCGTGCGTATCCTCAACATGCCCGACGTGCGCGACAAGCTGCTCGCCATCGGCATGGAGCCCGTCGGCGACACGCCCGAGCACTACGCCGACTACATCCGTTCCGAGGTCGCCAAGTGGACGAAGGTCGTGAAAGTCGCGGGCGTCGAAACCCAGGCCTGGTAAAAATCCGGGTCACAGTCACATTTCGAAAACTTTGCAGATAATCCGACTCTGACCCTGATTTCGGTTGTACACGACTGAAACAAACTGTTGCCCGCCTGACATTCCCCTCGAGCGCGCGGGGCCTAAAGTGCGGCCCATCGGCTTCGGTCCCCGCGCTAAAGGAGAACAAGATGAAGGCACCCGCAGTCCGTTCGATGCTCGCTCTGTCCGTGTTGTGGCTCGCCGCGTCGGCTCTGCCCGTGGCGGCGCAACAGTCGAAGCCGATCTCCAAACCGCAGAACCCGCAGGTCGAGCGCGGCCGTTACCTCGTGAAGGTCGCCGGCTGCAACGACTGCCACACCGCCGGCTACGCGATGGCGGGCGGCAAGGTCCCCGAGGCCGAGTGGCTCAAGGGCGACAAGCTCGGCTGGCGCGGACCTTGGGGCACCACGTATCCGATCAATCTGCGGCTCTACATGACTTCGATGTCGGAAACCGGCTGGGTGCAGTCGGCGCGCAACATGAAAGCCCGCCCGCCGATGCCCTGGTTCGCGCTGCACGACATGACCGACCAGGACCTGAAGGCGATATACCACTACGTGCAGTGGCTGGGACCGGCCGGCGAGCCGGCGCCGACCTACGTGCCGCCCGGGCGCGAGCCGAAAGGGCCGGTGGTGCAGTTCCCGGTCGCGCCGAACTGACCTGCAACTGCAGTTCCCGGGCGCGCCGATTACGATTCAATTCACGCGCCCGGCAGGGCCTCGCAGCCGAATCGGCTATAGTTCGGGGCCATGATAGGCCCCGCTGAAATCTTCCGGGCGAAGATCCTCCTGGTCGACGATAACGCAGACAACGCCCGGCTGCTCCAGCAGATCCTCCAGTCCGCCGGCTACAGCGCAGTCTCCACCACCACCGAGCCCAAGCAGGTCGCCGAGCTCCACGCCAGGGAGCGCTTCGACCTGATCATGCTCGACCTCCAGATGCCGGGCATGGACGGGTTCGCCGTCATGGAAGCGCTGAAGGCGGTCGAGAAGGATTACCTCCCGGTGCTCGCGGTCACCGGCGAAGCGGGCCACAAGCTGCGCGCGCTCGAGCAGGGCGCCAAGGATTTCGTCAGCAAGCCTTTCGACTGGGACGAAGTGCTGCTCCGCGTCCACAACATGCTCGAGGTGCGGCTGCTGCACGATGAAGCGCGCGAGCACGCGAAGCTCCTCGAGTCGATGGCGCTCCAGGACCCGCTGACCGGGCTTGCGAACCGACGCCTGCTGCCCGAGCGCGTGTGGATGGCGATCGCGCACGCACGCAGGAACAAGAGCGCGATGGCGGTCGTCTATCTCGACCTCGACGGCTTCAAGGAAGTGAACGACACCTTCGGCCATGCGGCCGGCGACGAGCTGCTCAAGAAGGTCGCCGACCGTTTGCTCGGCGCGGTGCGCGAAGAGGACACGGTGGCGCGCCTCGGCGGGGACGAGTTCATGGTCTCGCTGTGGCACGTCAACGGCCTGGAAGACACCGCCAATGTGGCGGCGAAGCTGATCGACGTCGTCGCGCAGCCGTACGAGATCGACGGCCACGAGGTGACGATCACGATCAGCGCCGGGGCGAGCATCTATCCGCACCACGGCGAAGACTCGGACGCGCTGATGAAGAGCGCCGACGTCGCGCTCTACGAAGCCAAACGCTCGGGCAAGAACACCTACCGCCTCGCCGATAAGGCGGCGTCGTAACGCGTTACGCCACCGCTACGGCGTAGACGTCCTGCACGCCTTCGGGCAGCCGGTATTCGCGCCACGTAGCGCCGGCATCCTCGGTTCCGAACACCTGCCCGCAACGCGACACGCAATACACGCGATCGGGATCGCCCGCGTGCGCGGTCGCTTTCATCATCGTCGCGTTCGCCTTGACGCCGCGGTCGAAGCGCTTCCAGCTCTGTCCGCTGTCGTCGCTGCGGTAGATCGAGCCGTCGGTGCTGCGCGCGGCCGGGGAGAGGCAGGCGTACATCACCTTCGGGTCGTGCGGCGAGACGATGACGTCGCGGCAGTAGGTGAGCGGCGAATAGCGTCCGATCTCCATGTCGCGCCAGGTCGCGCCACGATCGTCGCTCTCGAAGAGTCCCATGCGCACCGCGAGGAATACGCGGCCGTTCGACACCGCCATCGCGTGCGAATCGAGCATGCCTTCGGTCTCGGTGTCGCTCTGGATGCGGCTCTTCAGATGAGGCCGGTCGGCGAGCTCGATCAGCGGCCGGGACAAATCGGTCCACGTCTTGCCGCCGTCCTTGCTGGCGATCACGCCGGAGACTTCGAGCCCGGCATAGATGTCCTCCGGACGCGCGGGATCGACTGCGATGCGGATCGTGCGCGTCGGGAAGCCGGGCCCCATGTAGCAGTGCTCGGGCGATTCGGCCGAGAGCCTGCGCCAGCTCTCGCCGCCGTCGTCGGAGCGGTAGATCTTCACCGGCGCGGTGCCGGCGTACATCACGTTCGGGTTGGAAGGATCGAACGCGAGCGACCACACGACGGCGCCGCGCTCGGGAAAGTTCAGGCGCTCCCACGTCGTGCCCTTATCGGTGCTGCGGTAAGGGCCGTCCTGGGTGCCGGCGTAGATCACGTCGGGGTTTTGGGGATGCACGGCGAGAGCGCGCGCTTCGACGTGCTCCGGCAGGCCGGCGGTCACCGATTGCCAGGAGTCCTCGTCGATGGCGCGCCGGAAGATGCCGCCGTGATAGCGCTCGCCCGACTTCGTGGTCCAGTGACCTCCGCCCGCAAACATCACCGTAGCAGCCATGTCGTCCTCCCTGGGTGAAGGTGCATGATAGGATAAATTTACTCCCGTTCGCGGATGGTCCATCGGATGAGATTCGCAGCTGCATTGCTCGCATGCATCGCCGGCGTCGCCCACGCCCAGGGAAAACCCGCCGACTACCCGCGCAAGCCCATACGCGTCGTCGTCGGCGTCGCGCCGGGCAGCGGTCTCGATTACATGTCGCGGCTCGCGGCGCAGAAGATTACCGAGCGCTGGGGCCAGTCGGTGATCGTCGACAATCGCCCCGGCGGCGGTACGGTGGTGGCCATGGACACCGTGGCGCAGGCCCCGCCCGACGGCTACACCCTGCTCGGCGCGTCCGAGACGCTGATCATGAGCGGCATCTTCGCCCGCGCCCGATACGACGTGCGCAAGGCCTTCGTGCCCGTCGCGCAGCTCACGACGCAGCCGTACATGCTGCTCGTGCACCCGTCGGTGCCGGTGAAAAACGTGAGCGAGCTCGTCGCCTACGCGAAAGCGAAGCCGCGGTCGCTCAACTTCGGTTCGCAGGGGCACGGCACCGTCGGCCATATCGGGCTCGAACGCTTCAAGCTCCTCACGGGCACCGACATCGTCCACGTCGCATACAAAGGCGCGGCGCCGGCGCTCATCGACCTCGTCGCGGGCAACGTGCAGATGGGTTTCGTGACCGTCGCGACGTCGGGCGTTCACCTGAAGAGCGGCAAGTTGAGAGCGATCGCGTTCACCGGCGCGTCGCGCTCGACGGTCATGCCCGACGTGCCGACGCTGACCGAAGCGGGGATACCGCTGGAGCTGCGTAACACCTACGGCTACGTCGCGCCGGCACGCACGCCGCGCGGCATCGTGCGCGCGCTGAACGAGGTCGTCGCCGACGTCATGAACGCCCCTGCGACCGTGAGCCTGCTCGCAGCGGCGGGCAACGAAGTCGTCCCGCGCATGAGCCCTGACGAAGCGAAGGCGAAGTTCGACCGCGAGTACGCAGAGACCGAGACGATCATCCGCAAGCTCAACATCAGACTGGAGTAGCGATGGCGATGAAACGCATGGTGGTGGAAATGGGGATGGGCACCGACATCCGGGGGGCCGATTACACCAAGGCCGCGGTGCGCGCGCTGCGCGACGCGCTGTGGCACAACTCGCTGAACGTCGCGGCGGCGCTCGGCAAGGACACCGACTCGATGGTGGTGGAGGTGCTGATCGGCGTGCCGAAGCCGGAGCTCGTGAACCGCGAGGAAATACTCGCGGTGCTGCCGCACGGCACCGGCACGGTGAAGGTGATCGAAGGCGGGCTCGAGATACCGAACGACGAGGGCACACGATCGACCGTGATGGCGCACGCGGCGGCGATCGTCCGCCTCGACGTATAAGGGGAAGACAGCCATGGCACATAAACGCGTGATCCTCGAGATGGGCGCCGGCAACGACCTGCACGGCGGCGACTACACCAAGGCCGCGCTGCGGGCGGTGCAGGACGCGCTCCATCATTCGTCCTTGAGCGTGATCAGCTCGCTCGGCCTCGATTCGAAGACGATGCAGGTCGAGGTGACGATCGGCGTGCAGAAGCCCGAAGCGGTCGACGCGGCGGCGGTGAAGGCGAGCCTGCCGCGCGGGCAGGTGACGGTGAGGGTGGTGAAGGGTGGATTGGATGTACCGGGCGAAGCGGGGCACGACGCGATCGTCATTGCTTCGGCCGCTATAGCGGCGAGGTTGGAGCTGCCTTAGATCGAAGCAGATTGAGAACAAGGACGCCCTTCGCGTCCTTGTCCTTCACCTGCTTTTTGACGTGCGGTAATGCGCCCCCAAAATGCAGCACAATAGCCGGCTCGCACTTACAACTATCCGAGGAGGATTCATGGTTCGGCTGTTTTCGGGCGGCGCTCGCGCGCTCGCCATCGCCGCTACGGCGCTCGCGTGCGCGGCTGCGCACGCCGGTGAGGCGTATCCGTCCAAACCGATACGCTTCATCATTCCCTACGCGCCCGGCGGCACCACCGACATCATCGCGCGGCTGGTCGGGCAGAAGCTCACCGAAGATCTCGGCCAGCAGGTCATCGTGGACATCCGCGCCGGCGCGGGCAGCATGATCGGCACCGAGCTCGCGGCGAAATCGCCGCCGGACGGCTACACGATGCTGCTGTCGAACATCGGCCTCGCGTTCAACGAGACGCTGTACCCCAAGCGCACCTACGACGCGCTGCGCGACCTCTCGCCGATCTCGCTCGTCGGCGTCACGCCGAACGCGTTCGTCGTCCATCCCTCCGTGCCGGCGAACACCATGAAGGACTTCCTCGCGTTCGCGAAAGCGCGCTCGGGACAGCTTTCGTACGCCTCCGGCGGCATCGGCTCGTCGTCGCATCTGTCGATGGAGCTGCTGCAGTCGCTGACGGGAATCAAGTTCAACCACGTGCCGTACAAAGGCGCGGGGCCGGCGCTGATCGACGTGGCCGCCGGCAACGTGCCGTTTCAACTGAACTCGATGCCCGCGGTGATGAATCACGTCCACTCCGGGCGCCTGCGCGCGCTCGCGGTGTCGAGCGCCAAGCGCTCGCAGGCCGTGCCCGACCTGCCGACCATCGCCGAAAGCGGCGTTCCCGGCTATGACTACGTGACGTGGTACGGGATGCTCGTGCCCGCCCATACGCCGGCGGCCATCATCTCGCGGCTCAACGCCGCGGTGCAGAAGGCGCTCGGCAGCAAGGACGTGCGCGAGAAGCTCGGCGCGCAGGGCGTCGAAGTGCAAGGCTCCACGCCCGACGCGTTCGGCAAGCTCGTGAAGACCGACGTCGAGAAATGGCGCAAGATCATCAATACGGCAAAGATCAAAGCAGAGTGATGTTGAAGATAGGAATCCTGGAAGGCGACGACATCGGCCTCGAAGTCGTCCCCGAATGCATCAAGGTGATGAAAGAGGCCGCGTCGAAGGAGAGCCTCGAGATCGACTGGCGGCCGATGCCGATCGCCCGCCGCGGTCACGAGCTCACCGGCAAGACGGTTCCGGACGGCACGCTCGAAGCGCTGGAGGCCCTCGACGGCTGGGTGCTCGGGCCGATCGGCCATCGCGAGTACCCGAGGAACGATCCGACGTGGGTCAACGCGCACCCGCTGCTGCGGCTGCATTTCCAGTTCTTCGCGAACTACAAGCCTTTCCGCTCGTACGACAACCTGCCGTCGATCCACAAGAACATCGACATCCTGTTCCTGCGCGAGACCACCGAAGGCTTCAAGGTCGACGGCAATCTCTTCAAGGGCTACGGCGAGTTCATGCCGACCGACGAGATGGCGATCGGCGTGTGCGTCACCACGCGCAAGAAGAGCCGGCTGATCGCCGAGGCTGCGTTCGAAGCGGCGCGCGCGCGTCCGCGCAAAAAAGTCTCGGCGGTGCACAAGAGGACCGTGTACCGCTACGGCGACGGCCTCTTCGCCGAGGAGTGCCGCAAGGTCGCGGCCCGCTTTCCCGACGTCGAGTTCGAGGAAGTGATCGTCGACACCTTCGCGATGCGGCTCGTCATGAATCCGCAGCAATACGACGTGATCGTCACGACCAACCTCTACGGCGACATCCTCACCGACGAAGCGGCGGGGCTCATCGGCGGTCTCGGCCTCGCGCCGGGCGTGAACGCGAGCGAGACCCACGCGATGGCGCAGGCGACGCACGGCTCGGCGCCGGACATCGCGGGGAAGAACATCGCGAACCCTTACGCGATGATCATGTCGGGGAAGATGCTCTTCGACTGGCTCGCTCTGAAGCGCGGAGAAGCCAAGGCCGCGCGCGCGGCGGCGCGGATCGAGCGCGCCATGGGGGAGGTGATCGCGGAGAAGCGCTCTCTCACGCGCGATCTTGGCGGCAGCGCGGGTACCCGGGAGATGGGCGACGCGGTCGCCAAGCGAGTGGCGATTTCCTGAAGCGAAGCAGCGAAGAACAAGGACGCGAAGGGAAAAGAAAGGACGCAAAGGAAAAGCGTTTTATTCAAAAATCAAAAGCGGGCCGGCTCGCGGTCGTGCTTTGAAGCCGGGTCAGCCGCGACCGCGTGCGAGCGCGTCCTGTCGTCGACCGAGCCAATAAGCATTGATCAGCCACGCGGCGCCGAGCGCGGCGCCGGCGATCGCGATCTCGGTGACACCGAGCCCGAGCCCCGTCAGCGCGACGAACGACCACGCGCCGATCTGATCGCCCGCGCGATACACGACGGTGTCGATGAAGCTCTTGGTCTTGTAGCGGTCTTCGCGAGACACCACCGTATAGAGCACCTCGCGCGTCGGCCGCGCGATCGCGTAGTCGCCCGAGCGGCGCGCGACCTGCACGGCCATCAAGGCGGCCGCGGTCGGCAGGAGCGCCAGCGTCCCGAACCCGACGATCGTGATCAAGGGCAGCAGCGCGAGCGCCGTGCCCACGCCGACGGCCCTCACGATGCGCGCGGTGAGGAAGAGCTGTATCAGCAGCGTCGCGGTGTTCACCGCGAGGTCGATCGAGGCGAAGAACGCCGTCTGCGCGGCGCGGTCCTTGAAGGTCGCGCTCACGATGTTCGCCTGCTGGAAATAGACGAACGTCGAAGTCACCGCGAAGAGCAGCATGAAGATTACGATGTTCGCGAGGTAACCCGAGCGGAACGCGTGCGTGATGCCGGCCAGCACGCCGCCGCCGATCGGTTGCTCCGCGTCGCACTCGTCGGGCCGCGTGTTGAGCGCCTGCGCGAGCTTCGAGAGGCGCTTCACGCAGAGCACCGCGACCTCCAGCAGCGCCGCGGCGAGTATCAGCAGGGCTTCGAGCGGCACGTGCTTCGCGAAGCCCGCGGTCACCGCGGATCCGGTGATCGCGCCGATGGTCGCGCCCGCGGCGATGAAGCCGAAGAGCCGCTTGCCGTCCTCGGAGCTGAAGGTGTCGACGATGAGCGCCCAGAACACCGACACGACGAACAGGTTGAACACCGAGATCCAGATGAAGAACGCGCGGCCGAGCCACACCATCTGCGTCTCGTCCGCCATGCGGAAGGCCGCCGCGAACGCGAGGACGGACGCCGCGAAGAAGCGGTAGACGATCGGGATGAAGCGGCTGCGCGGGAGCGCTTTCACCAGCGCGCCGAACGGCACGTTCAGCAGCAGCATGACGATCAGCGTGCCGGCGAACAGCCACTGCAGGTTCTTCACGCCGCCCGCGACGCCCATCTGGTCGCGGATGGGGCGCATGACGTAGTACGACGAGAGCACCGTGAAGATGTAGCCCCACGACCAGAGCAGCGCCGGCAGCTCGTGGGCGCGCACGTCGACGACGCGCGCGAGCAGCCGGTGGAACGCGCCGCCGGGCTGCGGCGCGGCCGCCGCGCGATCGGTCACTTCGCGCCCAGCTTCCGGCGAAGCTCGTCGGCCGGTGTCGCCCTGCCGAAGATCTCGGTGCCCGGCGCGAACGCCATCGCGCGCGACAGCGGCAGCACCACCGGCTCGAAGCCGGCGTCGCGCACGAGCTGTGTCGCGACCTTGAGCGCCTGCGGATCGTCGGCGGCGAGCGGCATGCCGATCGGCGTTCCGGCGCGGTGGGAGAGCTGCCTCAACTGTCCGGCGCCGACCGGGTTGAACGCGCGCGCGTAGCGCACGCCGGGCAGGTACTTGAGCGAGGTCGGTGCGATCCCGCTCGCCATCGCTTCCTCGGCGACCGGGCCGTCGCGGCGCACGATCGGGTTGCTCGCGTCGACGAGCACCTTGCCCGCGATCGCTTTCGCGTTGTCGCGTCCGATCTCGGGCAGCGCGCTGTACGGCACCGCGAGGAAGATCACGTCGCCGAACGCCGCGGCTTCGGCGACGGTGCCGACGTGCGCTCTCGGTCCCAGCCTCGCGGCCATCTCCTTCAGCGACTCGGGATGCCGCGACGAGAACATCACGTCGTGTCCCGCGCGCGTCCAGAGCTCGCCGACGGCGCTGCGGACGTTGCCGGAACCGATGATGCCGATCTTCATGGGGGTGGGTGAAGGCTTGCCCTGGCCGTACGCGAGCGTAGCGCACGCCATCGCCGCCGCGGTTGCGAGAAAAAGACGTCGGTTCATCACGTTCCCTTTCCGGATTGCGTGACGGGGATTATGCGGCACGCGAGATAGCGGGGATGTCTCGGCGGCCGGCAGACGCCAGTCGATTGTCGACCTCGGTCAAGACGGTGAGAGGCGTGCTGCGTAAAGTGAGCGGATCAACGCGAATTCAGATGACACGATGCTCGGCAACGACGCCCGCGCGTATGCACCCACACCGTCGCATCACGATGCGCCGGGGAAGTCCGCTCCCACCACCGCACGGCAAAAAAAGCCGCTGATCGCGGTCGTCGACGACGACGCGACGATCCGCCGCTCGCTCGATCGGCTGCTGCGGGCGCACGGCTGCGACGCGATCACGTTCGGCTCGGGCTGCGAGTTCCTCGAATCGGTCGCCGCCGCACCGGTGGCGCTCCACTGCGTCGTGCTCGACATGCAGATGCCCGGCCTCGACGGTCTCGAAGTGCAGCGCCGGCTGCGACTGCTCCGGTGCGAGCTGCCGGTGATCTTTCTGAGCGCCCGCTACAACAGCCGCGCGCGCGAAGCGGCTCTGCGCGGCGGAGCGCTCGCATATTTCACCAAGCCGCTGCTCCACGATACCGCCGTCTTCATCCATCTCATCGCAGGCGTCGCAGGAGACATGGGGCGGTGATTTAGCGGCAGGGCGTCGCGCGGCCGAAATGTCAAAGATTGGCGTCCCGGGTCAAGACCCGCGGCAGGCGCTGCGGATAAAGTCACCGCCGATGCAGATGCCCAGGGTCGCGCCCCGCCGCCGCTCACGAAGGCTCGTGTGCACGCGGCCGCGTCACCGGCTCACACGCCGCTACGCTCCCATGACCTCACGACAGAGGAAACCGCTCATCGCGGTCGTCGACGACGACGCGCTCATCCGCCGTTCGCTCAACCGCCTGCTATGGGCGCGCGGTTACGATGCGACGACGTATGCCTCAGGCTACGAGTTCCTGCACACCATCGAGTCCACGCCCGCGCTCGACCTCCACTGCGTCGTGCTGGACATTCAAATGCCCGGTCTCGACGGTCTCGAAGTGCAACGCCGTCTCCGGCTGCTGCGGCCGGACCTCTCGATCGTCTTCCTGAGCAGCCGCTACGTCCCGCGCGTGCGCGAAGCGGCGCTGCGCGCCGGGGCGCTCGGTTATTTCACCAAACCCCTGTACGACGACATGGACGAGTTCGTGCGCGTCATCGACGCGGTGGTGAAAGTGGCGGAGTGGGACGAAGACGAATGAGCTTCAGTCCTCGGTGAACTCGTTGAGCTCCGCGCGGTAGCGCTTCTCGCCCATCGCGCCGGCGTCGCGCCAGTGGTCGAGCCGCTCCTCGAGCGCTGCGATGCGCTCCGGATGCTCCTTCGCGCCGATCGCGAGCAGCGCATCCTCGACTTCCTCTTCGGACAGTGCATCGAGCACTTCCTTCTTGCTGCCCCGGCCGTGGTGGTGGATGTCGGCGATGATCGCGCACACGATGTCGAGCTCGCCGTCGAGCTCGTACCACTCGACGTAGCGCTCGGCGAACTTCTTGCGGATGAGCTCGTTGGCGGTCGCGACCTGCAGCCGGCCGCATTCCTCCGATTCGTTCGCCCACCAGACGAGCCGCGCGGCGTTGAGCACTTCGCCGCGGTCGATACCGGCGCGGCCCGGGTTGAGGTAGCTCATGAAATGCTTGAGGGTGTATTCCTTGCGCTTCGCGTCGTAGACCTGCTCTTCGAGGTCGGTGATCGTGCCGTCCTTGGCCACGCAGCACACCTTGCCGCCGCGCAGCTCCAGATCCGGGAAGAGCTTCTGGAACTCTTCCGACAGGAGTCCGCCGCGAAAGAAGATGATGAGGTTGTCGCGCGGGGTGTGCGCGGGTAGCTGGTAGAAGCCGAACGCGAACTGCGACCGGTCGTAGGTGTTGACGATATTGAGCCGGTTGCGGCTCTCGCAGTAGCCGGTGACGTCGAGCAGATACGCCCAATGCCCGATGCCCGAGTAGTCCTCGGCTTCGTACGAGGGACCGTAGTGGGTCTGTGTCGGCATGCACAGGCCGTTGAACTTCTTCGCGGGCTGGACGAGCTCGACGCCGAGCAGGAACTCGGCCGAATCCGGCGCGTCGGCTTTGTGGCCGTACCATTCGCGGCCTTCCTTGCGCACGTCGAACGCATAGCTCTCCGCTTCGCTGCCCTGCGCCTTCTCGGCGAGCACCGCCGACGAGGCAGGGAAGGTCCCGAAGAACAGCGCCTGGTCTCCCGCGTAGAGCGCCTGGAAGCGTTTCAGGAAGTCCGCGGGCGACTGTTTGACGACGCGGTCGCGCGAGTTGTTG
Organism: Burkholderiales bacterium; assembly: GCA_036262035.1. NCBI lineage: Bacteria > Pseudomonadati > Pseudomonadota > Betaproteobacteria > Burkholderiales > Burkholderiales bacterium. The sequence continues at coordinate 141,019 of DATAJS010000011.1, forward strand.
TAATGGTAGATGAGCCCTTTGGAATAGATGCCGACGTGCTTCCGCGGGATGTTCTGCATCTTGCGCCGCGCGAGGTCGACCGCGTCGCGCCGGGTGACGAAGACGAGCAGATCCTGCTGCTCGTCGGCGTCTTCCCACCAGCCGACCTGCCCGCACTGCGCGAAGATCTCGTGGACGCGCAGGTTGGCGCCTTCCTGCCTGCCGTCGAGGTACTCGCGGCACGTGAAGCCGAAGTCCAGCCCCAGCACGTGCGCGACGAAGTGCGCCGAATGGTTCGCGTTCGGGTCGTGGAAGCGATTGGCGCAGAGCGCGCTGATGTTCTTGCCGAGCAGTGCTTCGAGATCGGGTAATCCAGCCATCGTTCTACCTCACGAGCCCCCTGAGTTTGCCATCGTCTCGCCCATGCGCACGCTGCCTTGCGGCGCCCAGCGCGGATTGAATCGCAGCGCGCAGCGTCTGGCGAAGAGCAGCACCACGGTCGAGCCGAGCGAGAAACGGCCCATCTCGTCGCCCTTCGCGAAGACGTGCTGCGACGGATCGTACCGCCATTCGCGGACTTCGCCGGTGCGCTTCGGGTTCACCACGCCGTGCCACACCGTCTCCATGCTGCCGACGATGGTCGCGCCGACGAGCGTCAGCACGAACGGACCGTGGTCGGTCTCGAACACGCACACCACGCGCTCGTTGCGCGCGAAGAGATTCGGGACGCCGAGCGCCGTGGTCGGGTTGACCGAGAACAGCGCGCCGGGCACGTAGATCATGCGCGTCAGCCGCCCGGCGCACGGCATGTGCACGCGGTGATAGTCCTTGGGCGCGAGATACAGCGTCGCGAAGCTGCCGTCGTCGAAGCTCGCGGCGAGCTCGCGATCGCCGCCGACGAGCGCGAGCGTCGAATAGTCGTGCGACTTCGCCTGCACGATGCGGTCGCGCGCGATCGCGCCGAACTGGCTGATCGCGCCGTCGACCGGGCAGACGTAATCGGCGTCGGCGAGCGGCCGCGCGCCCGGCTTCAGCGCACGCGTGAAGAACTCGTTGAACGTCGCGTAAGCAGCCGGGTCGGGGTTGACCGCCTCGCTCATGTCGACGTGGTAATGCCCGATGAACCAGCGGATCACGGCCGTCGTCCAGCGGCCGGCGCGGGCGCCCGCGAAGCGCGCAGCCAGCTCGGTCAGGGTGCGCTTCGGGTAGAGATACTGGGGGAGAGCCTTGATGCGCGACACGGATTTATCGGTTTCGGCGGAGCGCGAAGTATAGCGGCGGGAAGCAGGGGCCGTTCCCGCGGGCAGCCACGCCGTCCGCATAACGCCTGCCGTGGTAATGTCGGCGGACCTCGGGCACGCCGCGCGCTTGCCGCCTCGATCGTCCCTGTTTATTGCCTGGAGCTCGCCGTGAATCCCCGCGTAATGCGCATACTGTTCGTCTGGGCGCTCATCCTGGGCACGCTGTGGCTGGGCGAACGCTTCTACCGCAACTACCTGTGGACCGCGTCCCCGGTGGTCGCACCTGTGGCGGCGGGCAAGCTCGCCGACTGGGAGAAGGCGAACATCGGGCTCTTCGCCGCCGCATCGCCGTCCGTGGTTTCGATCACCACCGAGCAGCTCAGGGTCAACCCGATGATGATGGCCGAAGTCGCGCAGGGCGCGGGCTCGGGCTTCGTCTGGGACAAGGTCGGCCACATCGTCACCAACTTCCACGTGATCGAAGGCGCGCGCAACGTGTACGTCCAGCTTTCCGCGGGCGACCCGATCCCGGCGCGGGTGATCGGCGGGGCGCGGCAGTACGACCTCGCGGTCGTGAAGCTCTCCGACGTGCCGCCGGGCCTGCGGCCCTTGCCGGTGGGGACGTCGAAGGACATCCAGGTCGGTCAGGCGGCGTACGCGATCGGCAATCCGTTCGGGCTCCAGCGCACCTTGACCAGCGGCATCGTGAGCGCGCTCGAGCGCCGGCTGCCGACCGCCGGCGGGCGCGAGGTGAGGGGCGTGATACAGACCGACGCCGCGGTCAACCCCGGAAATTCCGGCGGGCCGCTGCTCGACAGCAGCGGCCGTTTGATCGGCGTGAATACCGCGATACTCTCGGAGTCCGGGTCGTCGGCGGGCATCGGCTTCGCGATTCCCGTCGACCTCGTCGCGCGGGTGGTTCCGGATATCATCCGCCACGGCCGGGCGCCGCGGCCCGGGCTGGGCATCGTCGCCGCCGACGAGCGCGTCGCCGCGCAGCTCGGCATACGCGGCGTCGTGGTGCTCGGCGTGGCGCGCGGCTCGTCCGCCGAGCGCGCGGGGCTCAAGCCTTTCGAGCGCGGCAGCTCCGAGCCGGGCGACATCATCGTCGGCGCGAACGGCAAGGAAACGCCGGCCCTCGCCGATCTCGCGGCGGTGCTCGACGACGTGGGCATCGGCAACGAGGTCACGCTGCGCCTGAAACGAGGGCAGTCCGAGCGCGAGGTCAGAGCGCGGGTGATGGACCTGCCCGATTAGAATCAGCCACTTTCTCGTATGCACACATTCGACACTCCGGCCGCGTGGGACGCGGCAGCACTCAACTCCGACACGCGCTGGCTGTTCGAGCTCGATGACCGAGCCCAGCGCGACATGCGCGCGGCGCTCGAGAAGGCGCGCGATCCCGGCAAGACGCTGTTCGATTACTCGCGCGACGATTTCGACCTCGGCTCCGCGCTGCCGGTCCTCCGGCGGGCGATGGAGGAGACCAAGCACGGCCGCGGCGTCGCGCTGGTGCGCGGCATGCCGCGCGAGGACATCAGCGAGCAGGACTTCGAGCTGCTGACGTGGGCGATCGGCCTGCACACCGGCTGCCCGCGGCCGCAGGGCAAGCCGAGCCACTACGTGTCCGCGGTGCGCGACGTGGGCACCGAGTACCGTACCGGCAAGGGCCGCGGCTATTCGTCCAACGCCGAGCTCGATTTCCATACCGACTCGGCCGACATCGTGTTCCTGAGCTGCTACAACAAGGCCGCCGAAGGCGGCATGAGCATCACCACCAGCTCGGTCGAAGCGTATCGCCGCATGCAGATCGAGTATCCCCACCTCGTCGACTGGCTGCACCGGCCCGTGCACTTCAGCCGGCAGGGCGAGGAAGCGCCGGACGAAGCGCTCACCTATCCGCATCCCATCTTCGACGAGGTCGACGGGCGCCTCTTCTCGAAGTGGAACCGCAACCGCGTGACCTCCGCCCAGGCCATCGCGGGCGTGCCGGAGATCGTCCCCGAGCAACGCGAAGCGCTCGAGACGTTCGACGCGCTGGTGCGCCGCGACGACCTCGCGCACAGCATGTGGCTCGCGCCCGGCGACGTGCAGATCATCAACAGCCATACCACGGTGCACTCGCGCACCGAGTTCGTCGATCACGAAGAAGCCGGGAAGAAGCGCCTGCTGTTCCGCCTGTGGCTCGCGCCCGCCGACGGCACGCGACTGCCCGAGAGCTGGCGCGTGCTCTACAAAGCCGTCGAGCCGGGCACGGTCCGCGGCGGCATCATCGGCCAGAACTACGACGCCACGCGCCGCGCATTCGAAGAGCGCCAGGCCGCCGATCTCGGGATGCAGCTCACGTTCTGAAAGGGAGGATGATGAAACGACGCTCGTTGCACATCGCCGCCGTCTTGCTGCTCGCGTGCGGGATCGCGCACGCCCAGAAGGGCCTGGAACCCGGCGAATACCTCGACGGCAGCGGCGGCTATCTCATCCTCAAGCCGGGCAAGGGCGGCACCGCTTTCACGCTGCACACCGTCGGCGGCAACCGCCACATCTGCGACGCGCAGGGCACGATCGGTGCGAACAATCTCGCGGTGCTCAAACCCGACCCGCAGACGACGTGCACGCTGCGCTTCGTGGCCAGGCCCGAAGGCGTCGAGGTCGAGGTGAAGGACAAGTGCCCCGCATACTGCGGCGCACGCGCGTCGCTCGACGGCATCTACCGCAAGCCCGATACCGGTTGCGACCGCGCGTCGGTGAAGAAGTCGCGCGCCGAGTTCAAGAAGCTCTACGACCGGAAATCGTACGCCGAGGCGCGCAAGACGCTCGAGCCCGTCGTCAAACGCTGCCAGAAGTTCGTCGAAGACCGAGACGACGGCTGGATGCGCAACGATCTCGCGGTTACCCTGCACAAATTGGGCGACGGCGCCGAGTGCCGCAGGACGCTCGAGCCGCTCGCGGCGATGGCGGCCAAGAGCGACGCGTCGATCCGGGAAGACCTGCCGCCGAACGAGGCCGACGCGATGATGTCGATGGTCCGCGCCACGCGAACCAACCTCAAGCTCTGCGAGCAGGCGGCTAAGGCCCAATAGCATCGTCGATGTCGGACGAGGACCGCTACCCCTACTGGCGCCGCAACCTCACGGTCGTCCCCGCCTCGAACCTCTTCGCGAGCCTCGGCTTCGGGCTCGCGTGGCCGTTCCTGCCGCTCGTCGTGCGCGGCCTCGGCATCACCGAGAACCTCGAGACGTGGATCGGCAACATGGTGCTCGTGTTCTACATCGTGAGCTTCCTCTCGGGGCCGGTGTGGGGCGGCATCGCCGATCACTACGGGCGCAAGATCAACGTGCTGCGCGCGACCGTCGGCATGGGCGCGTGCTTCACCCTCGTGCCGTTCGCGCCCAATCCCTTGGCGTTCGCATGCCTCATCATGCTGGTCGGGCTGTTCAACGGCTCGACCGCGGCCTCGATGGCGCTGCTGGTCGCCAACACGCCGCCGCCGCGCATCGGGCGCGCGCTCGCGCTGTCGCAGACCGGCACGCTGGTCGGGCAGGATGGGACCGGCGATCGGCGCGCTGCTCGGATCGTGGGTGCCGCGCTATCACTCGCTGTTCTGGGTGAGCGGCGCGATGTTCCTCACTGCGAGCGCGCTGGTGTTCTTCTTCGTGCGGGAAGTGAAGCAACTGGCCGAGGGACCGTGGAAGCTCCAGTGGATCGGGCCTTTGCGCGAGCTTTTGCAGGTGAAGCGCATCGGCGCGCTGTACCTGCTCGCGTTCGTGTTCTCGATGATGTGGAACGGGAACGTGACGATCATGAGCCTGTACGTGCTCCAGCTCCTGCCGGACGATCCCGCGAGCGTCGCGAAGGAAGCGTTCTGGGTCGGGGCGGTGGCGGTGGCGCTCGGCACCTCGGGGCTCATCTCGATGCCGATCTGGGGCCGCGTGCTCGACCGCCACGATCCCAAGCGCGTGCTCGCGTTCGCGACCGGGGCGGCGGCGGTGACGCACCTGCCGCTGCTGGTGATCGACACGCCGCTGCAGCTCGTCATCGCGCGCGTGGTGTTCGGCCTCTCCGCCGCGGCGATGCAGCCGGCGATCGTGCGATTGCTCAAGGAGAACGCGCCGCCCGGCATGGACGCGCGCGCCATCTCTTACGGCGCGTCGGCGCAGTTCATCGCGATGGGGCTGGCGCCGTTCTTCGCCGGGATCATCGGGCCGCTGCTCGGGTTGCGGGTGTATTTCGGATTGACGATCCTGCTCACGCTGGGCGCGCTGGCGTACTGGCTGTCGATCAGGCGCGTTACTGGCTCTCGCGTCGTATGAGGGGGTGAACCCCGCAACGACAAGGAGTCTCCATGGACTTATCGCTCTGGATCATCGTCGCCGTGGTCGTGGTGGTGGTGCTCTATTTCATGACCATGCGCGGATTCCTGCGCCAGAGCCGCGAGGTCGACCGCAAAGCCGACTACAGCAAGATCCCGCCGCTCAAGGACGAGGACGATTGATAAAACCCGGGTCAGACCCCGATGAAGCCGGGGTCAGACCCGTTATTCCATGAACTTGACGACGGGGGCGGCGACGACGGGCATCTCGGTCATCGCGATGACTTCGTCGGCGCTGAAGCCCGGCGCGACTGCGTCGAGCACGAAGTGATCCTTGTCCCAGCGCAGCAGCGCGAGATCGGTGACGACGTAGCTCACGCAGCTCTTGCCGGTGAGCGGATAGGTGCACTTCCTGCGAAGCTTCGGCCGGCCTTTGCTGTCGGTGTGCTCCATCACGATGATGAGATCGCCCTTGCCCGAGAGCAGGTCCATCGCACCGCCGATGCCGCCGCGCTTCGCGTCCTGGGTGCTCCAGTTCGCGACGTTGGCCTCCTGATCGACCTCGTAGGCGCCGAGGATCACGGTGTCGATCCAGCCGCCGCGCGCCATCTCGAACGAGGTGACGCTGTCGAAGAACGAAGCGCCCGGCGTGAGCGCGACGTACTGCCCCGCGGCGTTGAAGATGTCGGGGTCGATCTCGCTCTCCTCGGACAGCATCTTCCCGTAGCCGAGCACGCCGTTCTCGGCGTGCAGGATGACGTCGCGGCCCTGGAAATAGTTCGAGACCATCGTCGGGATGCCGACGCCTAGGTTGCAGTAAGTGCCTTCGCGCACGAGCTTCGCGGCGTTCTTGGCGATCCCCTGCCGCGTGAGCCCGGGCTTGTCGTTGTAGAGCCGCGGCTTGTCCGAGGGCCTGCGCTCCGGGCGCTTCCACAGCTTCGCGGCCGGATCCTTGTGCGACTTGATCACGCGCTGCACGAAGATGCCCGGGATGTCGATGAGCTCGGGCGGGATCACGCCGGGCTCGACGATCTCGTCGACTTCGACGATCGCGCACTTCGCGGCCTTGGCGAAGGCCGGGTTGAAGTTCTGGTTGCCGCCGCGGCACTGCACGTTACCGAGCGTGTCGGCGCGATAGCCGCGGCAGAATGCGTAATCGACGTTGATCGCGTACTCGAGCACGTGCGGCTTGCCGCCGAACTCGCGGATCTCGCGGCCTTTGACGAGGTCGGTTCCGACGCTCGTCGGCGAGTAGAACGCGGGTATCCCGGCACCGCCGGCACGGCAGCGCTCGACGAGGATTCCCTGGGGGACGAGCTCGACTTCGAGCGTGCCGTCGGCGATCTGCTGCTCGGAGGCCGTCGGCGTTCCGGGACGCGTCGAGAACGCCGCGTACAGCTTCTTCACCTGGTTGTTTTCGGCGAGCATCTGGCCGCGGGTCGCGCCGGGATCGCCGAGCGAGTTGCAGACCAGCGTCAGGTGCTTCGTTCCTTTCTCGCGCAGGGCCACCAGGAGGTTCGTGGCGAACCCGTGGTTCACGCTGAAGCCGGCGATCGCGATCGTGGCGCCGTCCTTCATGTCTGCGATGGCTTGGGCGGGCGATGAAACGACTTTGTTCATGACGGCTCCTCCGGCAAACGTGTTCTAGGTTTGATGGGCCAACCGTAACATGCGGCGGGCAGGCGTAAAAGCCTTAGACTCGCCGCCATGAAAGCGGCCCTTGCTTTGGCTGCAGGGATCGTGCTCGGCGCGGTGCTCTACGCCTACGCGCCCGATCTCCTGCTCAAGACCGGCAGCGCCGAGCCGCCGCACAACTTCATCGCGATCACCGATCGGTTGCACACCTCGGGGCAGCCTTCGGAGGCGCAGTTGAAAGGCCTGGCGAGAAGCGGTTACGGTCTCGTCGTCAATCTCGCGCCGCCGACCACCACCGGCTCGCTTCCGAACGAAGGCGCGCTCGTCGCGGGCAACGGTATCGCGTACGTGAACATCCCGGTGGATTGGGACAAGCCGCGTTACGAAGACTTCGTGCTCTTCAGCGACGTGCTGCGGCGCGCGGGCGAGCGGCGGGTGCTCGTGCATTGCCAGATGAACTTCCGCGCGTCTACGTTCACGTTCCTGTATCGCGTCGTGCACCAAGGCGTCGATCCGGCGCTCGCTTACGATCAGGTAACGGCGGTGTGGGCGCCGCACGACCGCTGGAAGGCGTTTGCGCGTGAGGTGCTCGCCGGGCACCGGATCGACTTCGAGCCTTATTAGTCACACCCCGCGTCGAACACACCCGGCCGCTCTTCAGACGAACCGACATGTCGCGGTGCTCTCGCTGTGGCTCGCGCAGATCGCGCACCGCCGCTTGCGTCATGTAGGGAAAATTCGGACACCTCGCGCATGGTCATACGCAATGCTCGCGACATGCAATTGTCCTCTCGGCGGAGGCTATGTGTATGACGCCCTGATGTTGACCCTGCGGAGAGCGAAGTGCATCGTGATTCAGCAGTGCTCGACGGCTGCTGCGATGATGCATGAGTCGCGTGGAGTGCGAACACCGGAGTGCCGTCTCTCCGGCTCCTGTAACGAACGAAGAAGGAGATCCTGATGTCATTGGAATCCGAACTTCTGGAAGTGATCTCGAAGTACGGTTTGGCGAGTGCGAGTAGCAAGGTGGCAGCCGCCGGCGGAGCGTCCTTGGCGCCCAAGCTCGGCGGCGGAAGCCCCGTGGCGAGCTACATCCGCGAGATCATCACGGGCGATGTGGCCTTCGATGAGCGGGTGTTGCAGCAGGTCGCGACGGTGCTGACCAAGGGCGTAGGCAGTCGCTGACGCCCCACGGGTGGCGCAGTGCCCGCGCGCCACCCATTTCTCCGCCAGGACAAGGACGCATATGGATGCTGCGGCCAGATCAGCGACGCGTTATTCATCTCCCCGCGCGGTCATCGGCGCGCTCGAAGCGCAGGCGCTGGCATCGCGACGCCTGGGCTTCTCGGTAACGAAGGCGTGCCCGCTGCGCTGCGCTCACTGCAGCGTGAGCGCCGGTCCGGAACTGCGCCACATGACTTTCGGCCGCGCTTTCGCAGACAAGGTCGTCGCCGAGCTGCCGCAATTGAGCGCGATCGGCATCACGTGCATCGATTTCACCGGCGGAGAGCCGACGCTTGCGGCCGATTTCGTCCAGCGCGTGAGCGAATCGGCGAAACACGTGGGCATGGCCGTCGGAGTGGTATCCGCCGCCCACTGGGCCACCAGCGACTCGCAGGCGAGGAAGTTTCTGCAGCGATTCCGCTGCATCGATCATTGGGACATCTCCACCGATATTTACCACCTGCCCTTCGTGTCGGTGGACAAGGTCCGCCGCGCGTTCGACGCGCTTTCGGAGCTCGGGCGCCCTCCGATGATACGAATTGCGCACCACATGCCGATCACGTACGACGAGGCCGTGCTGATCGATCGGATACACGAGTTCGCCGGTCGTCGGATCGGCTTTCAGCCGATCGGCCCTGTCGGCCGCGGCGCAGAGCTCGTGCGGGCGCAGCACGCGACAGCCGATGACTACGACGAGGCGCCGTGCCCGACCACGGGACCGCTCGTTCGATCCGACGGAGGGGTGTCACCGTGCTGCGCTCCTCTGAGCCACGAGGATTACGATCATCCTTTGCAGCTCGGCAACGCCTTTCGTGAGCCGCTCGCGGTCATCGTGGGCCGCTGGCGCGTCAATCCCTTGCTTCAGACGATTCGCCTGTGGGGCTTCGAGCCCATAGTGCAGTGGCTGCGCTCGTCGCCGCGGCTCGTAAACTCACTGCGCTCCCGCCAGTGCGACACCTGCGTCGCCATGGCTCGCGACAGAGAACTGATGCTTGAGGCTGCGGCAGCTGCCGGTCGTCTCGAAAATCGAATTCGCGTGGCCGACGCGCTGAAGACGTATTTCGGCGAGCCGTGGATGGAGGAAGCGCTGTTGGCAGAGGCCGACGAACACATGCGCACGCGCGCGGAGGAAGAGAGTGCGTAAGCCGCGCATCCTCCTCGTGTCGATGCCGTGGGCGTCCAATCAGCGCCCCAGCCTCGCGCTCGGCGTCCTCGCAGCGATTGCCAAGCGCGAGGGTTACCACTGTGACACCCTCTATCCCACTTTCGACTTCGCGCGCAGGCTCGGTGGGCAGGTGTACGAGCACTTGGCGGAAAACGCGCGCTTTTTCGGGATCTCGGAGCACGTTTTTTCCACGGCCTTGTTCGGCGCGTCCGACCTGTCTTCGAATGAATTCCTTTCGGCATTCGGCGACGTCGCCACCAATCCGTTCATGCGCCTCCGCGACGACGTCGTGCCGCCGTTCGTGCAGGACGTGGCCGACCGCATCGTGCACAGCGCCCCCGACATCGTCGGATTCAGCTGCACTTTCAACCAGGTCTTCGCGAGCCTGGCGGTAGCGAAGAAGGTAAAGGAAGCTGCTCCTGCCACGTGTGTCCTGATGGGCGGCGCCTGCGTGCACGGCACCATGGGCGAAGCGTACGCACGCGCGTTTCCGCAGTGGATCGATCACGTATTCACGGGTGAGGCGGACGACGCGTTTCCGCTCTTCCTCGAGCGCTGGTCGCGCGGCGATGGATCGGCTGTAGCGGGCGTCACCTATGCGGGCCGCGCGAGCATGCGCGCGACGCTGCCCGTGCACTGCTTCATGAAGCCGTGCATCCCCGACTTCGACGGCTGGTTTTTACAGCGGCAGACGCTCGGCGCGGCGGATCTTGGCGAGGTAGCGATACCGTTCGAATCCTCGCGGGGCTGCTGGTGGGGCCAAAAAAGTCATTGTACGTTCTGCGGCCTCAACAACGAGGGGATGGACTATCGGACGAAATCGACCGAGATGGTATTGCAGGAGTTGCTTGCGCAATCGAAGCGTCACAACTGCCTCTCCTTCATGGCGGCCGACAACATACTGGACCATCGGGCGTTTTCGGCATATCTGCCCGACTTGCGCCGTCTGGGCCTCGATCTGCGACTGTTCTACGAGATCAAAGCCAACATCAAGCGCGACAAAGCAGCGGCGCTCGCCGCGGCCGGCGTACGGTGGATCCAGCCGGGCATCGAGAGTTTCTCGGATCATGTGCTTCAGCTGATGCGAAAGGGCGTCACGGCCCTGCAGAACATACAGCTGCTCAGGCTGGCCGCCGAGTTCGGCATGACGGTGTCGTACAACATCCTCGTCGGATTTCCAGGCGAGACTGATGAAGACTATCGCCAAATGGACGTGCTGCTGCCGAACCTGATGCATCTCACACCGCCCTCGGGTGCATCGACGATCGTCCAGGTGCATCGATTCTCGCCGTTCTTCAACGATCCCGGCGGTCACGGGGTCGAAGGCATTCGGCCGTGTGCTTACTACCGTCATCTGCTTCCAACGGACGTCGGCGCTCCTGATGATTTCGCTTATTTCTTCGAGCGTGACGTTTCACCCGACGCGCCTGTATGGCGCTGCCAGCCGCGCCTGGACGAAAGTCTGCTCCGCTGGCGCGGTGCGGCGGGAATGAACCGCAAGCTCGCGCGGCTGGGCCCCGGATTCATTGAAATCAGCACGACCGTCGACGGCCGCGATACGACGCGAGCGCTCAGCCGCGTCGAAAGCGCGGTGCTGCTCTTGTCCGATGATGTGACCGCCGTGGGGACGATCGTGCAACGCCTGGACAACGCGCTGTCGTGCACTCGGCAGCAGAGCGCGGATCATGCCGTCGCGAGGCTGCTCGAATCGGGCCTTATTGTGCGCGTGGGGGACCGCGTCGTGTCGGTCGTGCCGTACGATCGGCCGCGAACAGCGGCAGAACTGGAATCCTGGCTGCATCGGTATGTCGAGGCGCCGGTCGGTGACAGCGCGGTCCGGCCGCCTCGAATCGATTCGCCGCGCAGGTCGGGCGCGACGGCGTTGCAGTAGGACGAGGCCATACGTTCGGGACTTTGCCAACGCGGATGCATATGGAACTCAATACCCTCTTCGGTTTTCCCCAAAGTGGCGAGCGCGCGGTGGCGATGGCGCGATTCCCCGAGTTCGCGCCGTTGCTGAAGTACATGCCCGCGCGCCAGCCGCCCCTGTCGGAGGGCGGCAGACTCATCCTCGAATCCGTGATCGGCGTCGATGAGCGCGTTCGGGTCCGCGATACCACGGCGGATCCGTGGCGCAAGATATGCTGTCTCACGATCACGGGCGCTAACGGGGCCGTCGCGCGTGGGACGGCCTGGTTCGTCGGACCGCGGACATTGCTGACGGCAGGACACTGCGTCTATAGCACCGTGCTATTCGGCGGCTGGGCTCAGGAAATCTACGTCGAGCCTGCGCGGGACGGCGCCGAGGTGCCCTTCGGCACGCTGAAGAGCACGTGGTTTTCCACCCTCAGGGCCTGGATCGACGACGAGACTCCGGACATGGACGTTGGCTGCATCCAGCTGGACGAACCGCTCGGCGAGCGCCTCGGATGGTTCGAGATCGACACCGGCTGGGACGACGTTCCGGAGCCCGATACCGTGACGATTGCCGGTTATCCCGTCGATCGCGACAGTGGGAACGCGATGTACCTGCATCGTTCCAGTCTCCTGCGCAGCACTGCAACCCAGTTGTTCTATGATGTGGACACCGTCGGCGGTCAGAGCGGTGCGCCTATCTGGATGGATGCAGCCGACGGCAGCTCGAAAGCGATCGGCATTCATGCCTACGGCGCTTCGGGCGAGCTCGATCCGGTCCTCGGCGTGGAAGCAAATTACGGCCGGCGCTTTACCTCGGAATTGATGGTGACGATTGCTTCGTGGGTTTCGGAGAACGGGTGAGGTCGTTATGGCTCAGGTCTATCGCACGAGCGGCTCGGTTTTGGCAGCCGACGGAACGCCGCTGGCAGGCGCTTATGTGACGATCAAGGACGCGTCGGTGCAGGTGCCGGAAATCGCCGTCCAGACGGACGCGAACGGCCGGTTCGAGCTGCGCCTGCCGCAGGGCACGTTCCTGCTACGGGCGTATGCCGGCGACCGGATCATCGACGCACACATTACGAATTCGGGCGAGGATGGAGTCGACATCGTCATGCGGGGGGCAGATTGACGCAATCGCCGAAAGACTCGTCGTCGCCCCAATAAATGCCGTCGCGCGAAACGGCGCAATCGTGCGCGCGATACTTCGCGTCTCTAACTGAAGCGCGTCTGTTCAACGGCGCCGCGCTCGTCGCTCGCGCAGGCGACGTGGTGTTCGAGGGCGCCGCGGGGGATGCAGATCACGAGCGCAGGATCCCGTCGCGCACCGACACTACCTACCGTATCGGTTCGGTTACGAAGCCGATCACCGCGACGGCGATCTTCAGCTTGTCCGAAACCGGTGCGATTTCGATAGCAGCGCCGATCAGCCGCTACCTTCCGCAATGTCCAGCGAGCTGGTCCGCGATCACCGTCGCGCACCTTCTCAGCCACGCCTCGGGAATCCCGAGCTACACGCGGCTCGCGGGCTATCCGGCGTTCATGCGCACGGCGGCATCGCCGAGCGAGACCCTGAAACGCGTGGAACATCTGCCGCTGGCATTCCCACCCGGTACCCGAAGCGCGTACAGCAACTCGGGTTACCTTTTGCTCGGAATGATTATCGAGCACGTCACCGCGGTGCCCTACGCGACATGGCTGCAACGCGGCATCTTCGGGCCTGCGGGAATGGGCAGCAGCGGTTGCGGCGAGCCTGTCGCCGGCCTGCGGATGGCCGTCGGCTATACGTGCGACGGCGAGAAGATTGCGCCGGCGTGTGAACCTCACAGCTCGATAGCGTTCTCGGCAGGTAGTTGCTATTCCCGCGTCGAGGATCTCTGGCGGTTCGCTGCTGCGTTGTTCGGGGGCAGCCTGCTCCGGCCCGACAGTGTCGCATGCATGACCATGCCGGTGCACGCAGCTTATGCGAGCGGCTGGTTCGTGGGACAGCAGCAAGGCCATCGCATGATCTGGCACAACGGCGGAATCGGCGGCTTCAGCTCGCACCTGGCGTATTTCCCCGCGGAGCAGGTCACGGTCGTGGTTCTTTCGAATCACGCGACCGGCGACGCCGACGCGGTCGCGCGCGGTCTCGCGAGCATCACGCTCGGTGAGCCGTGGGCGCTGCCGCGCAGGCGTGAGCCCATAGCCGTAGCGCCGGAGCTCATCGAGCAGTATGTCGGTACTTACCGATTCCCCGGCGGACAGACAGTCTCGGTCACGCTGAGCCAGGGGCGCTTGTGCCTGCAGTCGGAAGGACAGGAGGCATTTCCAGGCTTGGCGACATCGCGCAACGAATTCTTCCTGCCCGCGCTGGATGCAGAATTCAGCTTCGACGTCGGCGAGCGCGGAGAGGTTCGGCTGACGCTGCGGCAGGCCGCCGACACGTTCGTTGCGGACAAGACCGAGCCGTCCGACGATTACCTGCCGTGACGCGCGGCTCCGACGCCCTGACGCTCCCGACCGCTACTTCTTCGGGCGTATTCCTGCGGTATCGAACACCTTCGCCAGGCGTGCGCTTTCGGCCTTGATCACGTCTGCAAACTGCTCCGGCGTGCTGCCGACCGCCTCGACGCCGGATCGCAGGAAGCGCTCCTTCGTCTCGGGCTCACCGAGCACCCTGACGGCTTCCGCATGGAGCCGTTTGAGGATGGGGGCGGGCGTCTTGCCGGGCGCCCAGAAACCGTAGATCGCTTCGGCGGAATAGCCGGGCACGCCGGAAGCCGCCACCGTCGGCATTCCCGGCACCAGGGGCGACGGTTCGGCGCTCGTCACCGCGAGGCCTTTCAAGCGGCCCGCCTGCACGTGCGAAGTCACCGAGCCGGTGGTTGCGAACATGACTTTCACCTGGCCCGCAACCACGTCGTTCAGCGCCGGGCCGCCGCCCTTGTAACCGATGCGCACCAGATCGACGCCGGCCATGGCCTTGAAAAGCTCCGCGGCGACATGGTTCGACGCGCCGATCGGTCCGGATGCGTAGTCGATCTTTCCGGGGTTGGCTTTCGCGAGCGCGATCAGCTCCTTGACCGAGCCCACACCGAGCGACGCATGGACGACGAGGATGTTGGGCGAGCGCGAGGTGAGCGTGATCGGCTTGAGCTCGGTCCTGTGATCGTACGGCACGTTGTCGAGCAGCGGCGCGATCCAGACCGTGTTGTTGTGGACGAGCAGGGTATAACCGTCCGGCGTGGCTTTCGCCACCGTTTGCGGCGCGACATTGGTGCCGCCGCGATTGTCGACGATCACCTGCTGACCGAGCCGCTCGGTGAGCCCTGTCGCGAGCAGCCGCGCATTGAAGTCGATGCCGCCGCCGACCGCGGCGGTGACGATGCGGATGGGTCGGGTCGGATACTCCTGTGCGCTCGACGCGCCCGCAGCGACAGCGGCACCGACGAGCAAGATGCATCGAACAGAGCATGGCGTCTGCATATGAGCCTCCTCGCGTTACATCTGCTGTATCCCCGCCCTCTTCATCGCCGATTGCGCAGCAGCGCCGCCGCGCTCTCGGCGCCGTATCCTTGCCTTGCCGCTTCGTCGAAGCATGTGAGCGCCTGCCGGGTCACCGGAAGAGGGGCCGGCGCTTCTTCGATCATCAGCGCGAGGTCCTTGCGGATGCCGTCGATGTCGAATGCCGGCGCGGGCGCGTCCTCGCCGCGCAGCGCCTGCACGATCGCCGCCGCGCGTGCCCGCAGCGACTGCGGCGCACCCGACGTGTCCGCCATGATGTCGATGAGCCGCGCGGGATCGAGGTCCAGCGGCTCACACAGGACGAGCGCTTCGCGCAGCGCCGTCCAGTAGACGTGCATCGGCAGGTTGGCCGCGAGCTTCATCGCGGCGCCCGCGCCGACGTCGCCGACGTGCTCGATGCGGCGGCACAGTCGGTCGAGCACCGGTTTCGCGCTCAGGAAATCGTCGGTACCGCCGCCGACGAACGCGATGAGCTTGCCTTCGCGTGCCGGCCCGACGGTGCCGCCCACCGGCGCCTCCGCAAAGCGCGCGCCGCGCCTGCGGACTTCCCCGGCGAGCTCGCGCTGCACGCTCGCTCGCGCGGTGCTCATCTCGATGAAGACCTTCCCGCGCGCATCCACCGACAACAACCCGTGCTCGCCGAGATACGTCGCACGTATCGCTTCGTCGTCGGTGAGGATGGTGAGCACGACGTCGGCCGCGAGCGTGAGCTCGCCGGGCGTGCCGACCGCCTGCGCGCCGAGCGCCTCCAGCGCCCGTGCTTTCGCAGCCGTGCGGTTCCAGACGTAGACCGTCTCACCCGTGGCGAGCAGCCGTTCCGCGATCGCCGCACCCATGCGTCCGATGCCGGCGACGCCGATCTTCACGCCACGCTCACCGGCTGGCCCGACGCGAGCGCGGCGATCGACGCTTCGAAGGCCGCGACGTTCGCGAGCATCTCGGCCGGCGCGATGTGAAAGGTCCCGCGGCCTGCGGCCGCGTCGGCGAAGCTTTCGAGCTCGGCGCGCAGACTGTCGACCGCTTCGAAGGTTTGCCGCTCGGGCGGCGCGTTCTTGCGATGCACGAGCAGCACGTGCTCGCCGGTCACTTCCGCCGAGCCGCGGTCGCCGAAGACGTGCACCCGCCAGAAGAACGGCGTCGGCCTGACCGTCGCGATCGTGCCGCTCGCGCCGTTCTCGAATTCGATCAGCAGCGTCGCGGTGTCGCGCGGGTCCGGCGGGGGCTTGCGCACCGACTGATAGCCGTGGATGCGCCGGATGGGCCCGACCAGGTTCACGAACGCATCGAGGAGATGCAGCGCGGTCGCGGTCATGCCGCCGCCCGGCGATTCGGCGGGGGAGTCGCGCCAGCTCCCCGCGGCATTGGTCGAGTTGTCGTTGCTGAAGTGGCCTTCGATGTGGAGCACCTGTCCGAGCTCGCCCGAAGACACGATACCGTGCAGGGCGACCATCGACGGCCACAGGCGGCGGTTGTGGCCGACCGCGAGCACGACGCCGGCTTTGTCACAGGCGTCGACCATCGCGCGCGCATCGGCCAGCGTCAGCGCCAGCGGCTTCTCGCAGAACACGTGCTTGCCGGCGCGTGCGGCCGCCTCGACCATGGGGCGATGGAGCGAGTGCGGCGTGACGATCACGACCGCGTCGACCGTGCGGTCCTCGAGCAGCGCGTCGAAATCGCTCGAGAGCGGCAGCCCGCGCTCCTCCGCGAACGCCCGAACGTTGTCGGGCGCCGCGTCGACCGCGCGCACGAAGCGCACGCGCTCGCTCCTGCCGTGCACCGAGTCGACGAGGTTCTTGCCCCAGCGGCCGAGGCCGGCGATCGCTGCGTGCAGCACGCGTCAACCCACGTTGCAGCGCGTGATCCTGCGGCTTTCGATGAAGTCGGCGTAGCCGCCGCGAGTCTTCGCGACGCGCTCGGACTTCAGGTGCTTCTGCAGCACCTCTTCGTCGCGATACATCTCGTACAGGAAGACGCGCTGCGTGTCGGGCTCGTGCGACGGCGCGTCGAACTGCACTTCCTTGGGCACCAGCACGTCGAACTGCAGACAACCGTCGACGTTCTCGAGGGTGCCTTTGGCGTGCTCGCGCATGAGCTTCAGGAAATCGTCACGGCGACCGGGTTTGATGCGGAACTCTACGACCAGTGCAACCTTGCTCATGATGCTCCTCAATCGGCTTTGATGCCGGTTTCCTTTGCGACCTTGATCCACTTGGGGATCTCGCTGTCGATCAGCGCGCCGAGCTCCTTCGGCCCGGCCGCTACGATGTCGGCGCCGAGGCCGGTGATGCGCTCGTGCGTCTCGGGAATCGCGAGCGCCTTCGTGATCTCGCGGTGCAGGCGCTCGATGACGGCGCGCGGCGTGCCGGCCGGGACCGTCATGCCCTGCCACTCGAACACCTGGAAGCCGGGAATTCCCTGCTCGGCGATCGTCGGGACGTTCGGCAGCACCGGCTGGCGCTTCTGCGTGCCGACGCCGAGCGCGACAAGCTTGCCGGATTTGATGTGCGGCAGCACGGTCGAGACGATCGCCACCATCACCTGCACCTCGCCGGCGATCATCGCCGCGACCGACGGCCCGCCGCCCTTGTAAGGCACGTGGACGATGTTCGCGCCGCTCATGGTCTTGAACAGCGCGCCTGCGAGATGGGTCGCGCTGCCGTTGCCGGCCGATCCATAGTTGAGGCCGTTCGGGCGCGACTTCGACAGCGCCACGAGCTCGCCGACGTTTTTCGCGGGGACCGACGGATGCACCGTGAGCGCCATCGGCAGCGTCGTCATCAGCGTGACCGGCGCGAAGTCCTTGCGCGCGTCGAAAGGCAGCTTCTCGAACAAGGCGGGCGCCGCGCCGAACGACATCGTGGCGACGAGCACGGTATAGCCGTCGGGTGCGGCTTTCGCGACCAGCGCGGTGCCGGGGATGCTCGCGCCGCCGGGGCGGTTATCGACCACGACCTGCTCGCCCATGCTCTCGGAGAGGCGCGGCGAGATGATGCGGCTCGTGATGTCCGTCGCGCCGCCGACTGCGTACGGCACGACGAGACGTATGGGACGGTTGGGGTACTGATCGGCGCCGTAGGACGCCGGCGCGGCGAGCAACGCAAGAACGCAGCAACAATGACGCAGCATCATCGAACAGCCTCCTCCTCGTTACATCTGTTGTATGCCCGCCGCTTTCACCGCCGCCTGCCAGCGGGTTATTTCCGACTTGAGCATCGCCGCGAACTCCTCCGGCGTGCTTGCGACGACTTCGGAGCCGTCGTGCGCGAGGCGCTCGCGCACGTCGGGGAGCGCGAGCACCGCGACGATCTCCCGGTGCAGCTTCGCGACGATCTCCGCCGCGGTCCCTGCCGGCGCCCACACGCCGGTCCACTGGGCCGACTCGTACTTCGGCAGGCCTGCGGCTTCGGCGATGGTCGGAAGCTCGGGCGCCGACGCGGCGCGCCTGGCGCTCGCCACGCCCAGCGCGCGCAGGCGTCCCGCGCGCACGTGCGGCATCAGCGTCGACATGCTGTTGGTCATCAGCGCGACCTGTCCCGCGATCAGATCGATCACGCCCGGCGTGCTGCCCTTGTAGGGCACGTGCACGAGACGTATGCCGGCCATGCTCGCGAAGAGCGCGGTCGCCATGTGCGAGTTGGTGCCGTTGCCGCCGGAGGCATAGAGGATCTGATCAGGCTTGGCCCTGGCGAGCGCGATCAGGTCCTTCACGCTTTTCACCGGCACCGACGGATGGACGCACATCACGTTCGGTGCGACGACCGCGTTGGTGATCGGTGCGAAATCGTGTGCGGCGTCGTAAGGGAGCTTCTTGTAGAACGCCGGCGCGATGGTGAACGCCGCCCCGTTCATGAGCAGGGTGTAGCCGTCGGGCTTGGACTTGGCGACCGCGTCGTTGCCGAGGATCGTGCCCGCGCCGGGACGGTTCTCGACGACGACCTGTTTGCCGACGCGCCTGGTGAGCCCTTCGGCGATGAGGCGCGCCGCGGTATCGCTGCCGCTGCCGGCCGGTATCGCGACGATGATGCGGATCGGACGGCTGGGATACGCGTCCTGCGCCTGGACGGCGGCGGCCGAGAGCAGCAAGGATGAGAACGTCAACAGCGTCGAGCGAACTTTCATTCAGACTCCTCCACGGTCGCGAGCCCGAATGATACTCAACGCACCAGCGCCGACACCGATTTGATCTGCGCTTCCGCATCCGCGCTGATGCGCTCGACGAGCGCGCCCGCCGGCTCGACGCGATCGATGAGGTCGATCGCCTCGCTGGCCCAGACCACCGCCTCGCTGTAATCGCCGGCGCGGGCGGCGGCGTCGTAGCTTTTCGCAGCGGTCGCGACGTCCGATTCCAGAGCGTCCTCGCGGCCGTGCCAGCGCTCCATGAACGCGTTGCGCAGCGCGCGACCCGGGAAGTGCGCCGGCCACGCATAGCCGCGGACGATGTCGAAGACGCGCGTGCGCGAAGTCTCGGCGCCGGCCGCTTCGGCGATGCGCTGTTTGGCCGCGTCGGTGCCGAGCGCCTCGACCGACGCATAGAAGCGCGTGCCGAGCAGCACGCCGTGCGCCCCGAGGGCGAGCGCGGCGGCGAGACCGCGCCCGTCGGCGATGCCGCCCGCGGCGACGACCGGGATCGGCCGGACCGCGTCGATCACCGCGGGCACCAGCGGCAGCGTCGAGCGCGCGCCGCTGTGACCGCCGGCTTCCTTGCCTTCGGCGACGATGAGGTCGGCGCCGACTTCTTTGGCTACGCGCGCCTCTTCGACGTCCTGCACCTGGCAGATGAGCTTGCAGCCCGCGGCGCGTATGGCGGCGACATACGGACGCGGATCGCCGAACGACAGCACGAACGCGGCGGGGCGGTAGGACAGCGCGAGGTCGAGCGCTTCGCGCTTGATCGTCCAGGTGATGAGCCCGACGCCCCACCGCCGCTTCGTTTCCCGAGTGACGAGGTCGAGCTCCTTGCGCAGCCACGCGGGATCGCCGTAGCCGCCGCCGACGAGCCCGAGTCCGCCGGCGTTGGAAACCGCTGCCGCGAGACGTCCGCCTGCGACCCCGCCCATCGGGCCGAGCACGATCGGGTGTTTCAGGTCGAACATGCGCGTAAGCTCGGTCTGGATCATGGTGTGTGTTCCTCCTTTGGAGCGGTCAACATATCATGTTGTGATAGAGACGGCCAACGAGGAGTAGAGCATGCGATCATCCGATCAAAACGACGCGCTGAATGCGGCGCTGGTGGCGCAATCCCCGGACGCGATCATCCTGAGCGACCGCGAGGGCAACATCGAAGTCTGGAACGCGGCCGCCGAGCGCATCTTCGGCCACCGCGCCGACGAGGTGCTGGGCCGCAGCCTCGATGTCATCATTCCCGAGCGGCTGCGGGCGGCGCACTGGGCGGGGTTCGACGCGGCTCTGGCGAGCGGCCGCGAGAAATACGCCGGACGCGTGCTCACCACGCGCTCGATGCACAAGGACGGATCGAAGCTCTACGTCGATCTCGCGTTCGCGCTGATCAGGGATGCGGCCGGCGCGGTCACCGGCGTCGTCGCCACCGCGCGCGATTGCACCGCGCGTTACGAAGAGGAGCGGGCGCTGCGCGCACGCGTGGCGCAGCTCGAAGCCGGAAAGGGAGGGAGCCCATGATCACCGTTGCACGTGCCGCGGCCGCGCTGGCCGCACTCGCATTGACCGGCTGCGCGGCGAACCAGGAGGTGCGCACCGGGTACTTCTTCGTCGGCGGCCGGTACGTCGACGGCAAGACCGGGCCGCTCATGGAGCGCCAGTCGTACGTCGAGTATTTCATGCCGGCGCAGCGCACCAGGCCGTACCCGATCGTCATGATCCACGGCGCGGCGCAGACGGGGTCGAACTTCACCGGCACGCCCGACGGGCGCAAGGGCTGGGCGCAGTGGTTCGTCGAGCAGGGCTATGCGGTGTACGTGATCGACCAGCCGGGGCGCGGCCGCTCGGCTTATAACGACTCGATGGGCGCGCTCACGCGCTTCCCGGCGTCGCAGATCGAGCAGCGCTTCACCGCGCACGAGAAGTTCAACCTGTGGCCGCAGGCGAAGCTGCACACCCAGTGGCCCGGCGAAGGTCCGAAGAAAGGCCAGCAGGGCGATCCGATCTTCGACCAGTTCTATGCGTCCCAGGTGCAGTACATCGCGAGCAACGTCACCACGCAGGCGCTGAACCGCGACGCCGGCGCGGCGCTGCTCGACAGGATCGGCCCGGCCATCGTGTTCACGCACTCGCAGTCGGGCGCCATCGGCTGGCCGATCGCCGACGCGCGGCCGCAGCTCGTCAAGGCGATCGTCGCGGCGGAGCCGAGCGGGCCGCCTTTCGCGAACGCGGTGTTCGGCGAGCAGCCGGCGCGCCTATGGGGCGTGACCGACATCCCGATGACTTACGACCCGCCGATCACCGACGCGAAGCAGCTCGTCGTCGTGCGCGAGGCGCAGGCGGACGGTCCCAACCTCGAGCGCTGCCGTTTGCAGGGCCAGCCGGTGCGCCGGCTGCCGCGGCTCGCGGGCATTCCCATCCTCATCCTCGCCGCGGAGTCGTCGTATCACGCGGTCTACGACCACTGCACCGCGAAATACCTCGATCAGGCCGGCGTGAAGAACACCTTCGTGCGCCTAGAGGACGTCGGCCTGCGCGGCAACGGTCACATGCTGATGATCGAGAAGAACAACCTCGAGATCGCGGCGTATATCGAGCAGTGGCTGGCGAAGAGCGTGAAGTGAGGTCGTGCGCCACGGGATCGCCCCGGCGTTCCTATCGGAGCCGCCTCGCGATGACGTCATTGCGAGGAGCGGCAGCGACGAAGAATCCCGTGACGCTCGGACGCTAACGCGTCTGCCCGTCGTGCTTCTGGTTGTAGATCGCGCGGTCAAGCTGCACGGCTGAAGCCGCTTGCTGTCCACGCTCGCGACCCGGTCGCGGTCCGGCGCGGTGACGCTTCAGAACTTGCGGATGTACTGCACGCTCAGCGCGCGCAGGCGCTTGTCACCCCACGTGTGGCCGTATCGCAGCTCGATCTCGTGGTCGCGCCCGATCTCGAGGCTCGGCCCGGTGCTGAGCCGGTGCACGCGCTCGCCCGCGGTGCCGTCGATGGCGTCGATCTCGCGCCAGCCGACGGTCCATTCCCAGCCTCGGCCCAACTCGTATTTGAGCCCGGGCTCCGCGTACGCGTAGCTGAACGTCCGATCGCTGCCGAAGCTGCGGCCGACGCCCCCGCGCACGTAATACGTCAGCGACCCGGTGATCTTTCCGCTGTGACGCATGCGCAGGAAGAGCTTGGTCTCGTGCTCGCGCTCTCCGCTCGCGTCGGCGCGCTCGTCGAGGCCGCGCTCGATCAGCAACTCGACGCGGTCGATGAGACTGCCGTTGGCGAACTGCCAGCCCGGCTGCAGCGTGACGCCGTGGCTCGACACGCCCCGGTTTCGGTCCCTCTCGCGCTCGACCTCGATGCCGACGCGCGGTCCCTCCGAACGAGCGACTCCGGGGACGAGCGATAGCAGGACGAACGCTGTCGTGGACAGGCGCGGCACGGGCCGATGATGCCACACGTCGCTGTGTCATACTCGGGCGGTCCCCCGCGTAAGAACGGAGAGAAGTCTTGGAGAGAGAACAGCGCGCGGCGCTCTACGTAAGCGTCGGCCGCGAGCTCACGCACTACGACATCGATGTCGCGCGCGCGGAGCTCGTGAAGCGCGCGACGATCGAGCTCCCGCAGAACCTGCAGTATGCGTGGCCGCATCCGTCCCACGAATACCTCTACGCCGCGTGCAGCAACGGCTCGCCCGAGAGCGGCGGTGACGCACACTGCGCCGTCGCGCTGGACATCGACCCGAAGTCGCGCGCCTTGCGCGCGCACGGCCCCGAGGTGCCGCTGCCGTCGCGGCCGATACACGTCACGCTCGACGGCGCGGGCGCGCACATGCTCACGGTCTACAACAAGCCGAGCAGCATCACGGTCCATCGCATCGGTCGCGAAGGATCGATCGGCGCGCTCGTTCGCCAGTCGGGCGATCTCGATACCGGCATCTACGCGCACCAGGTCAAGGTCGCGCCGTCCAACCGCGCGGTGGTCGTGGTGGCGCGCGGCAACGACGCCCAAGGCGATCGGGCGGAGGATCCCGGCGCGCTGAAAGTGTTCCGTTACGCCGACGGACAGCTTGCGCCGTCACGCCCGGTTGCCCCGAACGGCGGCTACGGCTTCGGGCCGCGGCACATCGATTTCCATCCTTCGCGGCCGTGGGTGTACGCCTCGCTCGAGCGGCAGAACACGCTGCAGATGTATCGCTTCGACAACGACGCGATGGAAGAGGCGCCGGCGTATACCAAGGAGACGCTGGCCGATGCGCAAGGTAAGCGCCGGCGTCAGCGGCCCGGCACGATCCACGTGCATCCGAACGGCCAGTACGTCTACGTCGCGAACCGCGCGAGCGGCGCCGACGGCGAAGGGTTTTACATCGGCGGCGAGAACAACATCGCCGTCTATCGCATCGACGCCAAGACCGGCGAGCCGACGGCGATCCAGCATGCCGACACGCACGGCGTCGTCCCGCGCACCTTCGCGCTCGATCCGACGGCCAGGCTGCTCGTCGCGGCGAACTCGGTGGCTATCCGCACGCGCGAAGGCGCGATCAGCCCGAGCCTCGCGGTGTTCAAAGTCGCCGGGGACGGAACGCTCGAATACGTCCGCAAGTACGACGTCGACGTCGGCCAGGAGACCATGTTCTGGATGGGTATCGTTTGAGGGAGGGCATCATGGGCACTCGCTTCGAGATCGCAAGGCGCGAAGTCGTACTCGGCGGTAAACCGTTCGGCGACGCGGGCGCATACGAGAAGGTCGTCGGCACGCTGCGCTTCGCCGTCGATCCGAAGCACCCGCTGCACGCGCAGATCACCGACATCGCCCTGGCGCCCGCGAACGCTCGAGGCGAGGTCGAGTTCGCCGCCGATTTCTACGTGCTGAAGCCGGTCGACATGAGCAAAGGCAATCGCCGCCTGCTGCTCGACGTGCCGAACCGCGGCCGCAAGGTCGCGCTCGACATCTTCAACAGCGCGCCGCGCGTTCCCGAGCCCTCACAGCCGGCGCACTTCGGCAACGGCTTCCTCATGCGCCACGGCTACACCGTCGCGTGGGTCGGCTGGCAGTCCGACGTTCCGCGCCAGGACGGCATGATGGCGATGGACGTGCCGCGAGCGAAAGGCCTGACCGGAACGGTGCGGGTGCAGCTTCGTCCCAACGATCGCGTGGATACGCTGCCGCTCGCGGACCGCTATCACATTCCGTATGCGGCGGCGGACCTGAGCCAGCCCGACGCGAAGCTCACGATGCGCGAGCGCTCGGGTGCGCCGCTCGTCGAGATCCCGCGCGGCAAGTGGCGCTTCGCCGACGCGAGCCATGTCGCGCTCGAAGGCGGTTTCACGCCCGGCGCGATCTACCAGATCCTGTATCGTTCGGCCGATCCTTCGATCGTGGGCCTGGGGATGCTCGCGGTGCGCGACGCGGCGGCTTTCCTGCGCTGGGGATCGGGCGACGCGGGCAACCCCTGCGTCGGCGGTATCGACCGCGCGTATCTCTTCGGCGTGTCGCAGAGCGGGCGCTTCCTGCGGCACATGCTGTTTCTCGGTCTCGACGAGGACGAGCAGGGCCGGATCGTGTTCGACGGGGTGCTGCCGCACGTCGCGGGCGGACGGCGAGGCGAGTTCAACCTGCGCTTCGGCCAGCCGTCGCTCAACATCCATGCGTCGGTCGCGAGCCTGCCGCCTTTCAACGACGCCGGCGTGTACGAGCGCCTCGAAGCGCGCGGCGGCGTGCCCAAGATCGTCGCGACCAACTCGACGCCGGAATACTGGCGCGGCGATGCTTCGCTCATCCATACCGATATCAAGGGCGAGCGCGACGCCGAGCCTGCATCGTTCGTGCGCGCCTATCTCTTTGCGGGCACCCAGCACACACCCGGCGCGCTGCCGCCGCTCGCGGCGAACTCGAGCACCGGCGATCGCGGTTATCACCCGTTCAACGTGGTCGATTACTCGCCGCTCCTGCGCGCCGCGCTCGTCAATCTCGACCGCTGGGTGAGCGAAGGCGTGGAACCGCCGCCGAGCGCAATCCCGCGGCTCTCGGATAACACCGCGGTCGCGGCCGAATCGCTGCAGGCGTTCTACGAGACCATTCCCGGCGCGCGCTTCCCGGTGCGTGTGGCGAGACCGAGGGTGCTCGACTTCGGTGCCGACATCGACCAGGGCGTCGCGGTCTATCCCGCGAAAGCCGGTGAGGCGTATCGCAGCTACGTCTCCGCCGTCGACGCCGACGGCAACGAAGTCGCGGGCCTGACGCCGGTCGAGCTCAAGGCGCCGCTCGCGACCTTCGCCGGCTGGAACACGCGCCATCCGGACACCGGCGCGGCGGGCGACCTCATGTCGATGAACGGCTCGACGCTGCGCTTCCCGCTCACGCGCGAAGAGCGCGAGAAGACCGGAGACCCGCGGCGCTCGATCGCCGAGCGCTATCCTTCACGCGCCGCGTACCTCGAAGACGTCAGGGCGAAGACCCGCGAGCTGATCGACAAGCGGCACGTGCTCGCCGAAGACCTCGAGAGCATCGTCGAGCGCGCCGGCAAGCGCTGGGACTGGATACACACCCTCTGACCCGCCGTCATACATCCGGGACAGACCCCGATTCGCGGCAAGCGAGAAACCGGGGTCTGACCCCGGTTGGTGCGATCAGCGGACGCCGAGCAGCTCGACTTCGAAGACGAGCGTCGCGTTCGGGGGAATGACGCCGCCCGCCCCGCGCGATCCGTAGGCGAGATCGGACGGAATGGTGAGCTTGCGCACGCCGCCGACCTTCATGCCCTGCACGCCTTCGTCCCAGCCCTTGATGACGCGTCCGCCGCCGAGCGGGAATTCGAACGGCTGGCCGCGGTCCTTGCTGGAATCGAACTTCTTGCCGTCGGTGAGCCAGCCGGTGTAGTGCACCGACACCGTCTTGCCGGCTGCGGCGGCCTCGCCGGTGCCCTGTTTCACATCTTCGTATTTGAGACCCGAAGCGGTCGTGACGGTCTTGTTGTCGGACATCGTTGCACCCTGAAGTGGATTGATCGTGAGCATGCCGAGCGCGATCAGCGCGGCAAACAGTTTCTTCATCGCAGGAAAGCTCCTCGAGGATAGGGCCGGCGCGGATCGCCGAAGCCCGCGATGGTACATCAGGCCCGCCGTGCCCGGCAGCCGCGGTCGCGCGCTGCGCGCAATAAGCCATTCGGCAGCGGTGGAGCGGGGGATTCCGGGCGCGTCGCGGCGGCTTCTATGCTCGGCCGATGGATAACTGCCAGAGCAAGCAAGCCAAGGAAGCGCGCATGTCCCACCTCATGTTCCAGCTTCGCGGGGTGCGCGCCGGGGTGCAGCAGCTCCTCGACGATATCGGCTGCGCGATGACGGTCGACGTCTCGCCGGTCACCGTCCACACGCGCGACGCCACGAACGACACGCCGCTGCATTACGCGGCGTACTGGGGCGACGTGCGGGCGATCGACATGCTCGTCGAAGCGGGCGCGACGCTCGACGCGCACGGCGCCTTCGACGCGACGCCGCTGCTGTGCGCGATCTTCAACGGCCATTACGCCGCCGCGGCGCTCCTCGTCCAGCTCGGCGCTTCGCCCTACGAGCCCACCGCGCTGGGTACCGCGGTCGAAGCGGCCGCGCGATCGAAAGACCTTCGCATCCGCTCGCTCTTCGGCGACAATCCGGCCGCGTAATCCGTCGGCCGGCGCGCGGAACATCCCTTGCAACGTCGGCCGCGCTGTCGTTTCTCCCGTTTCCTGCATGAAGAAGCTGCTTCTCCTGTCCCTGCTCGCCGCGATCGCGTCTCACGCCGATGCCGCCGAGTCCCGCAAAGTAGAAAACACCATCGCGCAGCGCGCGGCCGCGTGCACGACCTGCCACGGCAAGGAAGGCCGCGCGACGAACCAGGGCTATTTCCCGCGCATCGCGGGCAAGCCCGCCGGTTATCTCTACAACCAGCTCGTCAATTTCCGCGAAGGCCGCCGCACTTACGCGCTGATGACTTACCTCGTCGACCATCTCACCGACGAGTATCTGCTGGAGATCGCGCAGTACTTCGCGAGCCTGGACCTGCCGTATCCGCCGCCGCAGCGGCCGAGCGCGAGCCCGGCGGCCTTGCAGCGCGCCGAACGGCTCGTGCAGGAAGGCGATCAAACGAGGAAGATCCCCGCCTGCACGCAGTGTCACGGGGATGCGCTCACGGGCGTCGCGCCGGCGATTCCGGGCCTGCTCGGCCTGTCGAGCGATTACCTCCAGGCGCAGCTCGGCCACTGGAAATCGGGCGAGCGCCGAGCGCAACAACCCGACTGCATGGCGAAGATCGCGGCGCAGCTCACGCCCGACGAAGTGGGCGCGCTGTCCTCGTGGCTCGCCGCGCAGGCGGTCCCGCGCGATGCCAAGCCTGCCGGCGCGATGAAGCGCCCGGCGCCGATGGACTGCGGCGGGGTGCCGAAATGACGTTGAGGCGCGTGCTGCTCGGCGTCGCCGCCGTGCTCGTGCTGCTCGCGGCGCTCGTCGTGTGGCTGAACGTGCGCGGCGAAGACCCGATCCCGGAGAGTTCGGCGGCGTTCGCGCCGACGGTCGAGCAGGTGAAGCGCGGCGAGTATCTCGCGCGCGCCGGCAACTGCATCGCGTGCCACACCGCGCGCGGCAGCGCGCCCTATTCGGGCGGGCTGCCGGTGCGCACGCCGTTCGGCACGGTCATGTCGACCAACATCACGCCCGATCGCAAGACCGGCATCGGCTCGTGGACGCCGGCGCACTTCTGGCGGGCCTTGCACAACGGGCGCTCGAAGGACGGCCGGCTGCTCTATCCGGCGTTTCCGTATCCGAATTACACGTTCGTCACGCGCGAAGACTCCGACGCGATCTTCGCCTATCTCATGAGCATGCCGGCGGTGGAGAAGCTCAACCGGCCGCACGCGCTGCGCTTCCCCTACAACAGCCAGGCGGCGCTCGCGGTGTGGCGCGCGCTCTTCTTCGAGCCCGAGCGCTACACGCCCGATCCCGCGAAACCGGCCGAGTGGAACCGCGGCGCGTACCTGGTGCACGGGCTCGGCCACTGTGTCGCCTGTCACGGTCCGCGCAACGCGTTCGGCGCGACCGAGGACAAGCTCGAGCTCTCGGGCGGGCTCATCCCGATGCAGGGCTGGTATGCGCCCGCGCTGACCTCGATCAGCGAAGCGGGCGTGGCGGACTGGGAAACGAAGCACGTGGTCGACCTGCTGAAAGCCGGCGTCTCGCCGCGCGGCTCGGTGATGGGGCCGATGGCCGAGGTCGTCTTTCGCAGCACCCAATACCTGTCGGATGCCGATCTGGCCGCGATGGCGGTTTTCCTGAAGGCGCTTCCGCAGGCGGCGCCGGCGCCCACCGACGATTCGCCGGCGGTGCCCGACGCCCTGCGCACCGCGGGCGAGAAGCTCTACCGGGACCACTGCGCGGGTTGCCACGGCGACGCGGGCGAGGGCGCAGCGGGGGCGTATCCGGCGCTGGCGGGCAACCGGGCCGTAACGATGGCCGTCCCCGCCAACCTCATCCGCGTCGTGCTGAGCGGCGGTTACCTGCCCGCGACCGCGGGCAATCCGCGCCCGTACGGCATGCCGCCTTTCGCCCACGTGCTCGACGATGCAGCCGTGGCGGCGGTCGTCTCGTATATACGCAGCGCCTGGGGCAACCGCGCCGGTCCCGTTTCGCAGCTGCAGGTCATGAGATCGCGTGCGGGAGAAGGCGAGTGACGAAACCCCTAAACCCGGGGTTCGTTGCGTCGTTAACACGTTACTGCTGCCGCCTGTCGCCGAACGACGACCGGCAGTCGGCCGCCCGGAAAAGCCGTGAGAAATGTCTTGTCGCTGTCGATAGAGGCGCAGATATCTTTCACATGCACGCAACACGGCGCCGCCAGCATGGCGGTGGGTAACGGTTCGACAACAGCGGGAGACAACAATGGAATCGGAAATGAATGCTGCTCCCAGCGAGCAGGGTGAGGCGGAAGTCGAGTACAGCTATCGGGTGCAGGGACCTGGGCACAGCCTGCTCGACGTGTTGATGCCGGCGAATCCTCCGGAGCCCAAGAACGCGCGGGTGATCCGGCTGTTCGACACCGAGGCGAAAGACCAGCAGCCCCAGGGCTACCAGGCGGTGCCGGTGCGCCGCGAGGCCCGCAGCGGCCGCCGCGCTTCGCGCGAGCTGCGCAGCCAGAGCCTGCTCGCCGCCGCCGGCAACTTTTGATCGGGCGTGGCGCCGCAAGGCGCCTAAGCGCGCCGTTGCGCGGCGAGCGCAGCGAAGCAGCGGCGTTATCTTTCACCGACGGTTCGCCGCCGCCCTCAGGCTCCAGAAGTCCGCGCGCCAGCGCCACGCGATGAAGATCGCGAACGCGAGTCCGAACACGCAGTAGAACGTGGCGGTCGCGGAATAGCCGAAGCGCGCGATCAGCGGCCCCGCCAGCAACAGGCCGGGCAGGTTGCCGTAGATCATCAGCATCCGTATGCCCATCACGCGGCCGCGGAACTGCTCGTCGGAGGTCCGCAGCAGGATCGCGGACATCGGCACCTGGCTCATGCTCTGCGCGAATCCCGCGAGCATCAGCACCGCGACGCCGAGGCCGTGCCACGGCACGTAGGCGAAGACGAGCAGCATCGAATACCACCCGATGCCGCCAAGGATCATCCAGCGTCCCGGACGGATCGACCCGCCGAAACGCGTGAGCCAGATCGATCCCAGCAGCGACCCGAAGGCGGCGCCCGCCACCAGGTAACCCAACCCGGTCCGGTCGGTGCCGTAGACTTCCTTCGCCACGTACGGCATGAGCCCGTTGAAGAGCGGGAACGCGGTGAGATTGAGCAGGAAGGCGAGGCACATCAGCGCCAACAGCGCCGGGGTGCGGCGCACGTACGAAAGCCCCAGCCGCAGATCGCGCCACGGCGACACGCTCGCCGGGACGGCCCTCGCTTCCAGCCGCTTCGCCGCCCGCACGCTGCGCGCCTTGAGCGTGAGCGCGACGCTCGACGCGTAGAGGCACGCCACCACGAGATACGCCGGGCCCATGCCGAGCAGCGCGACGAGCCCCGCGCCGGTCAGCGCACCCATGACCTTCGCCGAATCCTGGGTCGTGCGCTGGATGCTCATCGCGCCGACCATCTGCTCCGCCGGCATGGTGTCGCCGACGAGCGCGGCGCGCATGCCGACGTCCGAAGGGCGCACGAGGCCGAGGAGGCCCGCGCTGATGAGCGCGTAGCCGGGACTGAACGCCCCGAGAACGATGAGGGCGCACAGCGTGCTCGCCAGCAGGGCGTAGATCGTGCGCATCCCGGAGAGCACGTTGCGGTGGCCGAGCCGGTCGCCCATCACTCCGAACATCGGCGCGATCAACGTCCCCAGGTACTGCATCGAGGCGAACAGGGTCAGCAGGAATACCGACTGAGTCTCGACCAGGACGTACCAGCCGAGGATGAGCGTCTCCATCTCGAACGCCCACGAGGTGGCGAGATCGGCGGGCCACTGGTAGCGGAACGCACGAATGCGAAACGGTGCGAGCGCGGATGTAGGCGCGACGGCGCTCACGGCGTCGGCGGCCGCGCGGCGCGTGCAACGAGCTGCATTGGTGTTGTTCTCCTCCTCGGCTGAAAGTAGCACGATTACGTCATTGCGAGGAGCGCGAGCGACGAAGCAATCCCGTGGCGCACGTGTATCCTTCCCGCATGCCGATGGACGTTCCCCCGCCGCGCCTGCCCTCGCCGTATCGTGACGAAAGCGCGGCGGCGCGGGCGGCGATAGCAGCGCTCGACGGCGCGCTAGACTGGAACCGCGTGGCCGCGGCGGCGATCCCGTGGATCGAGCGCGT
Organism: Burkholderiales bacterium; assembly: GCA_036262035.1. Classification (NCBI taxonomy): domain Bacteria; kingdom Pseudomonadati; phylum Pseudomonadota; class Betaproteobacteria; order Burkholderiales; species Burkholderiales bacterium. Next base: position 171,903 of record DATAJS010000011.1, read on the forward strand.
TCGCAGCGCGCCGCATCCGTTCTGGGCGCTGGAGACGCTGCTCACCGAGTACCCGATCTCGAGCGCCGAAGGCACTGCGCTCATGCGGCTGGCCGAAGCGCTGCTGCGCATCCCCGACCGCGACACCGCGATCGCGCTCACCGCCGACCAGCTCACGCGCGCGAACTTCGAGCAGCGCCACGGCCACGGCGCGATCGCGGTGTCCGCTCGCGCGCTCGCGCTGGCGAGCTCGCTCCTGCCCGAAGGCGACGCGACACATCCGGGCCTGCTGAAACGCCTCGGCGGCGAAGCCGTGGTCGCGATCGCGATGCGCGCGGTGCAGCTCCTCGCACGCCAGTTCGTGCTGGGCGAGACGATTCAAAAAGCGATCGCGCGCGGCGACGAGTGGCGCGCACAGAACGCGCAGTTCAGGTTCAGCTACGACATGCTGGGTGAGGGCGCGCGCACCGCGGAGGATGCGCGGCGCTATTTCGAGCACTATCTCCAGGCGGTCGAGGCGATCGCGGCGCGGCCGTTCGCCGCAGGCGAGGGCGCCAGCGCCACAGCGCGCGACGGCATCTCGATCAAGCTCTCGGCGCTGTTTCCGCGCTACGAAGACGTCCAGCGCGCGCGCGTGATGCGGGACCTCGTCCCGCGTGTCTGGACGCTGTGCGAGCGCGCGGCCGCCGCCGGGATCAACCTCACCATCGATGCGGAGGAGAGCGAGCGCCTCGAGCTCTCGCTCGACGTGTTCGAAGCGCTGGCGCAGCGCGTCGCGCGCGAGCACGCGTCGTGGCGCGGCTTCGGCCTCGCGGTGCAGGCCTATCAGACGCGCGCCCTCGAGACGGCCGGACACGCGATCGATCTCGCGCGACGTTACGGGCTGCGCTTCATGGTCCGTCTCGTCAAAGGCGCGTACTGGGACGCCGAGATCAAGCGCGCGCAAGTGCTGGGCGTCGGCGGCTATCCCGTTTACACGCACAAGCCTCACACCGACGCGAGCTATCTCGCGTGCGCGAAGCGCCTGCTCGAAGCAAAGGACGCGGTCTATCCGCAGCTCGCGAGCCACAACGCGGCGACCATCGCCGCGGTGCTCGAGCTCGCGCGCGAGACGAACGCGCCGTTCGAGCTCCAGCGGCTGCACGGCATGGGGGAGAGCGTTTATCGAGAGGTGCTCGCGTCGAGCGATGTGCCGGTGCGCGTGTACGCGCCGGTCGGCGAGTATCGAGATCTCCTCGCGTATCTCGTGCGGCGGCTGCTCGAGAACGGCGCGAACTCGTCGTTCGTGCATCAGCTCGCGAACGAGGACGTGCCTGCCGCCGAGCTCGTGCGCTCGCCGCTCCATGTCGCGCCCCGTCCGGCATTGCCGTTGCCGGGCGAGCTGTACGGCGCCGAGCGGCCGAACAGCCGCGGGCTCGACGTCGCCGAACGAACGCATCGCGCGCTGCTGATCGACGCCGCGGCGGATGTGGACGTACCGTCGATTGCCGACCTCGCCCGCGTCGATGCGGTGATGGATACCTTGCGCGAAGGATTCGCCGCGTGGTCGCAGCGCGACGTTACGAAGCGCCGCGCGATCCTGCGCGAGACCGGCGACCGGCTCGAGGCGCGCCTGCCGCGGTTCGCCGCGCTCGTCGTGAAGGAAGCGCACAAGACCTGGGACGACGCGGTCGCCGAAGTGCGCGAGGCGGTCGACTTCCTGCGCTATTACGCGGTCGAAGCGGAGCGCGTCATGGCGCCGCGCGAGCTCCCCGGGCCGACCGGCGAATCGAACGTGCTGCGCCTGAAGCCGCGCGGCGTGTGGGTCGCGATCTCGCCGTGGAACTTCCCGCTGGCGATCTTCACCGGGCAGGTCGCCGCGGCGCTCGCCACGGGCAACAGCGTCGCCGCCAAACCGGCCGAGCAGACGCCGGCGATCGCGTCGGCCATGGTCGATCTCTTCCACGAGTGCGGCGTGCCGCGCGATGCGCTGGCGCTGTGCGCCGGCGACGGCGAGACCGTCGGCGCGGCGCTCGTCGCCCATCCGCTCGCTGCGGGCGTCGCGTTCACCGGCTCGACCGCGGTGGCGCGCAGCATCGCGCGCGCGCTGATCGGCGACGACGACCGCCGTGCGCTGCGTCCCTTGATCGCCGAGACCGGCGGCGTCAACGCGATGATCGTCGACACCACCGCGCTGCCCGAGCAGGTCGTCGACGCGGTGGTCGCGAGCGCTTTTCGTTCGACGGGGCAGCGCTGCTCCGCGCTGCGCGCGCTGTGCGTGCACGAAGCGCTGTGGAACAGCGTGATCGCGATGCTGAAAGGCGCGATCGCGGAGCTGACCGTCGGCGACCCTTCCGATCCTTCCACCGACGTCGGGCCGGTGATCGACGCGGCGGCGAAAGCGAATCTCGATCGCCAGATCGCCGCGCTCGCCGCGCGCGGCCGGCACATCGCGGGCGGAACGCTGCCGCGAGCGCTGCGCGGCAACTACGTCGCGCCGTGCATCTACGAGATCGACCGCCTCGAAGCGGCGGACGAGGAGATCTTCGGCCCGGTGCTGCAGGTCGTGCGCTGGAGCGGCGACCTCGACGCGCTCGTCGGGTCGATCAACGCGCTCGGCTTCGGCCTCACGCTCGGCGTGCAGACGCGCATCGACAGCCGCGCCGAGCGCATCTCTGCTAACGCGCGCGTGGGCAACGTCTACGTCAACCGCAGCATGATCGGCGCGGTGGTCGGCGTGCAGCCGTTCGGCGGAGAAGGGTTGAGCGGCACCGGCCCGAAAGCGGGCGGGCCGCACTACCTCCCGCGCTTCTGTGTGGAGCAGACGGTGACGGTCAACACCGCCGCGGCAGGCGGGAACGCGGCGCTGCTCGGAGCCTTGCCCGGCGATTGACCGTCGCTACGAAGCGTAGGGTGCGTCAGGCGAAAGCGGTAACGCACCGGGCCTCATCGTAGGGTGCGCTGGCTCGCACCCTCATCCCCCGCGCGTGCGCACCCACCACGTGTAGGCCGTGATCGCGATGCAGCCGACCACGACGATGAAAAGGGCGATGCCGGCGATCCTGTCGCGGCGCTTGGCAGCTTTCGCGCGGGTCGTGAGCGGTGGAACCTGATTGCGATGTTTCATTGGGGCCTGTCGGTCGACGCGCGCGCCGGGCGAGGCACGCAACGCACCTGTCTTGAAATATTCTTCTCGCGGCTGCCGCCGATCACTTCCTTGATCTCGCCTTTCGGGCACTTGCGGTCGTCCACGTAGACCGTCACGCCGTGGGAGATCTCTCCCTCCTGCGGCATTTCCTTCAGCGGTCCGGGATCCGCCGCGTAGGCTGCGCCCATCAGCAGCGAACACAATGGGATGCAGGCACGCAGCATGGAACGGTCGAAGAGTGAAAAACCCCCGCATCGTAACATCGCGTGACGCATAATCGGCCCGATGACTCATGCAAGCAGGCTCGCCGGTTGATCGCGCCCGACTGGCTGTGGATACCCGTCACGATCGGCGCGGCGCTCGCACAGACCTCGCGTAACGCCGCGCAGCGGCACCTCACGCCGATCCTCGGAACGCTGGGCGCGACGCTCGTGCGCTTCCTGTACGGGCTGCCGTTCGCGCTGATCTGGCTGGGGATCGTGGCGTTCGCCACGGGGCAGCCGCTGCCCTCGGCCAACTGGAGCTTCGCGGCGTGGGTGGTCGTGAGCTCGGTCGCGCAGATCGGCGCGACCGCGCTGCTCCTGCGCGTCATGCACGAGCGCAACTTCGCGCTCGGCACCGCGTACGCGAAGACCGAAGTGATCCAGATCGCGGTCTTCGGCCTGGTCTTCCTCGGCGACCCGATCACGCCTACGATGATGATTGCAGTCGCATTCGGCACGGTGGGCGTGATGCTGCTCGCGCCGATCGACAGGCAAAAGCCGGTGAGCACGCTCATCAAAGGCTGGACGACGCGCACCGCCCTGCTGGGCGTCGCGTCGGGCGCGGGCTTCGGCCTCGCCGCGACCGGCTATCGCGGCGCGGCGCTCGCGCTGCCCGGCACCGAGTTCCTGATGGCCGCGGCGTACACGCTCGTCGCCGCGCAGGCGTTGCAGACGGTGCTGCTCGGCGGCTGGCTGCTGGTGCGCAGCTCCAGCGTCGTGGTGCGCGTGCTGCGCGAGTGGAGGAGATCGCTCTTCGCCGGGCTCATGGGCGCGACGGCGTCGGCGTGCTGGTTCACCGCGATGGCGATCGAGCCCGTCGCGCACGTGCGCACCCTCGCGCTGATCGAAGTGTTCTTCGGCTACGTGATCTCGCACCGCTTCTTCCGCGAGCGCGTGACCGGAATAGAGATGGCGGGCATGGTGTTGCTCGTGATGGGTCTCGTCATCGTCACGCTGATGCGATAGGAGTCGCTTGTGGTCAAGCTGATAGGCATCTCGGGCAGCCTGCGCAAAGGCTCGTTCAACTCGGCGGTGCTGCGAGTCGCGGCAGAGCTCGCGCCGGCGGACAGCGAGGTCGTCATCGAATCGATCGCGGGCATACCGCTCTACGACGGCGACGACGAAGCCGCGAGCGGCATTCCGGATCCGGTGACGCGCCTGAAGAATGCGATCGCGACCGCCGACGGGCTGCTCCTGGTGACGCCCGAGTACAACAACAGCCTGCCCGGCGTCACCAAGAACGCGATCGACTGGCTGTCGCGGCCGCCCGCGGACATCGGCCGCGTCTTCGGCGGCAAGCCGGTCGCCATCGCCGGTGCCTCGCCCGGCGGTTTCGGCACCATCCTTTCCCAGAACGCCTGGCTGCCGGTCTTCAGGACCCTCGGCGCGGAGCTCTGGTCCGGCGGCAGGCTGCTCGTCTCGCGCGCCGGCAGCGTCGTCGACCCGCAGGGGACCATCACCGACGCGGCCACGCGCGAGGCCATAGGCAAGTTCGTGAAGGGATTCGTGGAGCACGTGGCGCGGCGGAAACGATAAAACCGCGGTCTGACCCCGATGAAGCGGGGGTCAGACCCACTCAAGGTTTCCTCTCGGCCTGCCGTTAAACTCGTGCCGACCGGGCTGGTGTTCGTCTATTCCGGCGGCGCCAGCGCTATGTCCACTTCCCGCATCGCGAAAATCGACGTCCGTATCCAGGCCGAGCAGGTCGACATGCTCTATCGGCTGTCGCCGCACGCGCTCGTCACGTCGGCGTTCGGGGCTTCGATCATCTTCGCCTTGTTCTGGCGGTTCGCCGACCGCACCGCGATGCTCGCGTGGCTCGCGGCGCTGGCCGTGACGTGGATCGGCCGCTATGCCCTGGTGCTCGCCTACCGCCGCGCCAGGCCGGCGGCGGGGAACGCCAAACGGTGGGGCTATTACTTCTGCGCCGGCACGTTCTGCGCCGGCGCGGCGTGGGGCGTTCTCGGGACGCCGCTGATTCCGGTCGAGTCGTACAAATACCAGGTCATCTTCTCGGTGATCGACGTCGCGGTCGCGGCGATCGGCATCTTCTCGGTCTACCCCTGGACGCGCGCCTACGCCGCGCTGGTGCTGCCTTTCATGCTGCCCTCGACGATCACGCTGCTCGCCAAAGGCGACGGCGAGTCGACCGTGCTCGGCCTGATCCTGCTCTTCTTCGTCCCGATCGCGATCAGCGCCGCACGCCGCCTCGGCAGGACCAACCTCGAATCGATCCGGATGCGCTTCGACATCGCGGCGATGTCGGAGCAGCGCGAGCGCGACAAGCAGGCGGCCGAAACCGCGAAGCGCTCGGCCGAGGACGCCAACCGCACCAAGTCCGAGTTCCTGGCGAACATGAGCCACGAGATTCGCACCCCGATGAACGGCGTGCTCGGCATGGCGGAGCTCCTGCTCGACACCGCGCTCAGCGACGTGCAGCGGCGCTACGCGCTCAACGTGAAGAACTCGGGCGAATCGCTGCTGCACATCATCAACGACATCCTCGATTTCTCGAAGATCGAGGCGGGCAAGATGGAGCTCGACACGGTCGACTTCGACGTGCGCGAGACGACCGAGGAGGTCGTCGAGCTGCTCGCGAGCCACGCGCAGGCGAAAGGGCTGGAGCTCACGTGCCAGATCGCGGACGACGTGCCTTCGGGCCTCGCGGGCGATCCCAACCGGCTGCGCCAGGTGCTCGTCAACCTGGTCGGCAACGCGATCAAGTTCACCGAGCGCGGCGAGGTCGGGATCACCGTCGGACGCGCGCCGGAGGGGCGGGTGTGCGCGGTGCGCGGCGGCTGCGTGCTGCACTTCGCCGTGCGCGATACCGGCATCGGCATCAGCGACGAAGCACGCGAGCGCATGTTCAAGGCGTTCACCCAGGGCGACGGATCGACCGCGCGCCGCTTCGGCGGCACGGGGCTGGGCCTCGTCATCTCCAAGCAGCTCATCGAGATGATGGGCGGGGAGATCGAGATGAAGAGCCGCGTCGGCCACGGCTCGACGTTCTCGTTCACCGTCGCGCTCGCCCAGCGCGTGGACGCCGGCGCGCGCATCGAGCGCGCCGAGGACCTGCACGGCCTGCGGGTGCTCATCGTCGAGGACAATCCGACGAGCCGCATCATCCTCGAGCGCTACGTCGAGGCGGCCGGCATGGCGAGCGAGAGCGTCGACAGCGGCGAGCGCGCGCTGGTCGCGCTGCGCGACGCCGCGGCGAGGCGCATACCGTTCGATCTCGGGCTCGTCGACATGAAGATGCCGGGCATGAACGGTCTCGAGCTCGCGCAAGCGGTGCGTGCCGAGCCTGCGCTCGCACGTATGCCGCTCGTGCTGCTGTCGTCGCTCGCTTCGGGTGATGGCGTCGCGGCGAGGGACGCGGGCTTCAATGCGTGGCGCAACAAACCGGTACGGCGCAGCGAGCTGTGGCAGACCATCGCGAGCGTGGCGGGCAGGACGCCCGTGCGGCCGGCGCCGGTGGGACCGGTCGAGAAGCAGCCGCTCGTCGCCGCGCGCGTGCTGCTGGTCGAAGACAACCGCGTCAACCAGGAAGTGTGCAAGGCGATGCTCGCGAAGCTCGGCTGTGCTGTGGACGTCGCCGCCGACGGGCGCGCCGGCGTCGATGCGGCGCTGGGTGCGCCGTACGACATCGTCCTCATGGATTGCCAGATGCCCGAGATGGACGGCTTCGAGGCTGCGCGCACCATCCGCGCGCGCGAAGCCGAGATCGACGTCGAGCGCATCGGCTCCGGCCTGCCGCGGCGACGCATGCCGATCGTCGCGCTGACCGCGAACGCGATGGAAGGCGACCGCGAGCGCTGCCTCGCGGCGGGCATGGACGACTACCTCGCCAAGCCTTTCAAGAAAGACCAGCTCGTTCACGTGCTCGAGTTCTGGGTCGGGCGCGAGCAGCGGGTGGCGAAAGCTGCCTGAGGCCGGATCGTCATCCCCGCGCAGGCGGGGATCCATGCTTCAACCCCGAAAAAATCAAAATGGATTCCCGATCGTTTCGCGCTTGCGCGCGGTCGGGAATGACGGGTGGCGCTACTTCGATGCGGTGACGATCGCCGCCGCGATCTCGGCGGCGATCTTTGCCACCGCGCGGCTGTGCGCCGCGACCAGCGCATCGTAGCCGGCACCCGCCGGCTCGGCGACGACCGAGCGGCCCGACAGTGCGGCCGGATGGTCTTTCGTCCTCACCTGCCACGACGCCTGTATCGCCGCGCCTTCGTTCGACGAATCGAAGCGCTGCACGTCGACGATGACGCGGTAATCGGGCGCGCCGGTCGCGCGCTGGTCCATGGTCGACACGCGCGCGTTCGGCAGCGCCCTGGCGAGACGGTCGGCGATGACGCGCGCGATCTCGCTCTTGAGCGGCGCCGCCCAGCGCGCCTGCTCGTCGATCTGGACGCGGTTTTCGGCGGTGCGCGTGACGATCTGCGGCCGGTCGACCAGCTCCGGGATCGTCACCGGTCCGACGACGACCGTGTTTGCGGCAGCCGAGGCGGGCGCCGGCGGCGGGGCTTCGGAGGCGAGCGTGTAGAAGCGCGGCTCGGGGCTGGTGCCGGTGATGCCGCAGGCGGCGAGGAGAAGCACCAAGACAGCTGCGACGAAGGCAGGGTGGCGCGGCGATGGGGCTGCCGCGCAAGCGAAGTTCTTCAACGCTTCTCCTCCTTCTTGCCGCGGATCACCGCCTCGGGGTGGCGTTCCAGGTAGTCGGCGAGCACGCGGAACGACGCGGCGGCTCGACCGATCTCGCGCATCGCGTCGCTCGCTTCGAGCGGCAGCGGCTCGGCGTCGCGCATCGTGCGCTCCACCGAGCCCAGCGCCTGCTTCGCCTGCGTGATCGCCTGCCGCGCTTCGATCAGCGCGCTCCTCGCCTCGACCATCGCCTGCTTCGCTTCGACCATCGTGTCGCGCACCTCGGGAGCGATCTCGCGGTCGACGCGGGAGAGCACGCCGCTCGCGGTCTGCAGCGTCTTGCGCAGGTCGCTGCTGATCTCCTCGAACTGGACGCGCTCGAGCTTCCTCGCGATCGAAGCGACGGTCGTCTGCAGCTCCGCCGCCGCTCCCGGCACCGTCGGAATCGTCGGCGGGTTCTGCGCGGTGTCCATGCGCGCCGGCCTCACGTCTTTACGCAGCTCGAGCGCGATGTACTTCTGCCCGGTCAGGAGGTTCGCCGAGCGCATCTGCGCGCGCAAGCCGCGCTCGACGAGCCGCGCGAGCGAGGGCCCGACGTCGGGCGGCGGGGTGGCGCCGCTGTAGCGGTTGCGGAACAGCCGCTCGGGATAGAAGTCGATCATGACGACCATCGAGAGCTCGCGCTTCTGCCGGTCGTATTCGGCGTCGATGCTCTTTACCTCGCCGACGAGGAGCCCGTTGAAATCGACCGGCGCGCCCACGCCCAGGCCGCGCACCGACTCGTGGAACACCAGCGCGTAAGGCTCGATGACGGTCACCGGATCCTTCATCGCCTGCACCCGGTCCGCGTGCAGCCTGAAGATCGAGTTCTCCGGCGCGGCCGGCTGCCTGGCCGAGCCGTCGGGCGCCTGGAACGCGATGCCGCCGACGAGCACCGAGGCGATCGATTCGGTGTTGATCTTCAGCCCGTTCGCGTCGAGCGCGACGTCGACCCCGCTCGCGTGCCAGAAGCGCGCGTTGGGGGTGACGTAACGGTCGTAGGGCGCGTTGACGAAGACGCGCACGAGCACGCCGGTGCCTTCCTTGTCGAGCTCGTAGGCGACGACGCGGCCGGCTTCGAGCCTGCGGTAGTACAGCGGCGAGCCCACGTCGAGCGAGCCGATGTCCTCCGCGCGCAGCACGAACTGTTTGCCCGCCAGACCGGTGGTGATCACCGGCGGCGTGTCGAGCCCTTCGAAGTCGCGCCGCGACTCTTTCGACTTGCCCGGATCCATCCCGATGTACGAGCCCGAGAGCAGCGTGCCGATGCCCGACACCGTGCCGCCCGCGATGCGCGCGCGCACCACCCAGAAGCGCGTGTCCTGCACCACGAGGCCCTCGGCGGCCTTGGACAGGTCGGCTTTGACGAGGACGCCGGTGCGGTCGTCGCCGAGCGAGATGCTCTTCACGATGCCGATGTCGACGTCCTTGTACTTGACGCGCGTCTTGTTCGCTTCGATGCCTTCGGCGGTCTTGAAGCGGATCGTCACGGTAGGGCCGTCGGCCATGATCGCGCGCACCGCGAGCCAGCCGCCGACCACCGCCGCGACGATCGGCAGCAGCCACACCCACTGGAAGGCGAAGCGGCGCTTGCGCACGCGCACCGCGCGCGGCAGCTCCTGATCGTCCTCGCGAATCTCAGCCATGCGGCCGCCGCCTCGCGTGCTCCGCCGAATCCCAGATGAGCCGCGGATCGAAGCTCATCGTCGAGAGCATCGTCAGCACGACCACCGCGCCGAAAGCGAGCGCGCCCTTGGCGGGCGTGATCGCGGCGAGGAGCTGGAGCTGCACGAGCGTGACGAGGATCGCCACCACGAAGACGTCGAGCATCGACCAGCGGCCGATGATCTCGAGGATGCGATAGAGCCTGGCGAGATCGTGACAGTGCGTGCTGACACCCTGGTGGACGGCGACCAGTATGACCAGCATCGCCAGCATCTTGAGCATCGGCACCATGATGCTCGCGATGAACACGATGATGGCGATGCCCCACGAGCCCGATTTCCACAGCAGCACGATGCCGCTCATGATCGTGTCGCTGTGCGAGCCCATGATGAGCGACTCGGTGTCCATGATCGGCAGCAGGTTCGCCGGCAGGTAGAGCACCATCGCCGCGACGAGGAACGTCCAGCTTCGAAGCAGGCTGTGGGGCTTGCGCACGTGGAGCCGCCGGCCGCAGCGCGGGCAGGCGTTCGCGTCTTCCTCGTGCGACGCCGGCTGCGACAGCAGGCCGCACGTGAGGCACGACAAGAGGCCCGCTCCCGCGGCGGTGATGTCTCCCGGCCTCATGGCGTCGAAGACGCGTGACGGCGGCCGGCCTCGTCGATGCCGCCCGGCGCGGGCCGGTACTTCGCCCAGATCACACGAGCGTCGAACGAAGCGACCGCCGCGGCGATCGCGAAGAGCAGCGCGCCGAACGACCACAGACCCACGCCCGGCTGCACGCGCGCCATCGCGCCGAGCTTGACCAGGGAGACGAGGAGCCCGAGGATGAAGACTTCGGTCATGCCCCACGGGCGGATCGCCTGGAGCATGCGCACCGCACCCGGAAGCAGCGTCGGAACGCGCCCCGCGTGCAGCGGGACGAGGAGGTACAGCATCGCGCCGAGCTGGAGCGCGGGCACGACGATCGTCGTGAAGAACACCAGGACGCCCAGCGCGCGCATGTTCTCGTCGTACAGCGTCCTGGCGGTGCCGAAGAGCGTCGCGACGGTCGTCTGCCCCTGCACTTCGAGGCCGACGATCGGAAAGGCGTTGGCGAGCACGAACAGGATCGTCGCCGCGAGCGTGTAGGCGAGCGGCCGGTCGAGATCGTCGTCGAGGGGCTGGTAGAGCACGCCCGAGCACCGGCTGCACCGCGCGACCATGTGTCCGGCGAGCGCGGTGGGGCGCTGGAGCAGGTCGCATTCGCGACACGCGATGAGGGGGCCGTGCAGGCGCATACGGCGCAGCTAAAGCAAGCCGCAGGCCGACTAAGAGCTGATTGACCGCCAAGGACGCAAAGGACGCCAAGGAAGGGCAAAAGCGTTTCTCTCGGGCGGGACGACCGAGGAAATCGTTTTTCGCCTTGGTTTTCCTTGGCGTCCTTTGCGTCCTTGGCGGTTAACTGCTTTTTACGCTTTGCGGTATTTGTTCAAGCCGGCGCCGGAGAAGTAGCGTTCTTCCAGCTCCCGCTGGCGGTCGGCGCCTTCGCCTTCGGGACCGACGCGGGGGATGGGATAGGGCTTGTCCTTGCGGCTCGCTTCGAACTCTTCCCACGCTTCGATGCCGCGGGCGTTGAAGTCCTGCATGAAGTCCCACAGCGCCGCCCAGGTCACCGCGTGGGTGAAGCCTGGATACCAGGCGATGTTGATTCCCAGCGCGAGGTGCTCGTCGAGCCCGAGGTAGCGCGGGAGCTTGCCTTTCATGAACGAGAACGGCCCTTCGACCGCCGCGCGCGCCGCACGGATCTCGTCGACCGAATGCGGCGATTCGAGCTGCACCCAGTCGACGCCGGCGACTTCGCGATAGGCTTTCAGTCGCGCGATCGTATCGTCGAAGCTGCTGTTCGCCGCGTCGCGCGCATAGCACTGCGCCATGATCACGAAATCGGGATCGAGCTCGTCGCGCATCTCGACCGCCGCGCGGTAGCGCGCGATCGCCTGCTCGAGCGGCACGACCTCCATCCCCGCGTCCTGCGTCCGGCGCTTGCCTTCGAGCGGCTGGTCGTCGATGCGGATGCCGGACAGCCCGGCGCGTATGCATTCGCGCACCAGCCTGCGCACCGCCATCACGCCGCCGTGGCCGGTGTCGCCGTCGATGATGATGGGAAAATTCACCGCCTGGGCGATCCAGCCGGCGATCTGTATGCACTCCATCATGCCGAGCGCGCCCACGTCGGCGAGGCCGGTGTACGCGCCGACGACGCCGCCGGTGCCGACGAAGCCGACTTCGCAGCCGGCTTTTTCCATGATGCGCGCGTGGGCGGCGGTGGGGGGGTGGAGCACGGTCAGTACTCTGTCCTTGCGGGCCATGAGCTCGCGCAGGCGGGCGGATCGGGTCGTCATTCGAAATTCCCTGGGGGTCGATGGTTTGTATGATACAGTATGCTCATGTATACACGGGAATGCGCATGAGCGGACAGTCCGGGGATGTGATCGTGGTGGGCGGCGGCAACGCCGCGTTGTGCGCGGCCCTGTCGGCGCGCGAGCAGGGCGCGAGCGTGCTGGTGCTCGAGCGCGCGCCGGAAGAGCGGCGCGGCGGCAACAGCGCCTATACCGGCGGCGGTTTCCGCATGGTGCACGCCGGGGTGGAGACCGTGCGCTCGGTGGTGCCCGACCTGTCGCAGGGGGAGATCGAGAACACCGATTTCGGCGAATACACCGCGGAGCAGTACCTCGACGACCTCGGCCGCGTGACGCAATGGTACTGCGACCCCGATCTGACCGAGACCCTCGTCCGGCAGAGCACCGAGACCGTCCAGTGGCTGCACGGCCGCGGCGTGCGCTTCGTGCCGCGCTTCGGGCGCTACGCTTTCAAGCACGAAGGCAAATTCAAGTTCTTCGGCGGCACGGTGGTCGAAGCGGCGGGCGGCGGTCGCGGGCTGGTCGCCGCCGAGTTCAAGGCCGCCGAGAAGCACGGCATCGAGGTGCGCTACGGCACGCAGGCGATCGGGCTCGTGCGCGGCCGCGCCGGCGTCGAAGGCGTGCGCGTGCGCTGCGAAGGCGTCGAAGAAGATCTGCGCGCGAAAGCGGTGGTGCTCGCCGCGGGCGGTTTCGAAGCCAACCGCGAATGGCGCACGCGCTACCTCGGTCCGGGCTGGGACATGGCCAAGGTGCGCGGCACGCGCTACAACACCGGCGACGGCATCCGCATGGCGCTCGATATCGGCGCGCAGGCGTACGGCCAGTGGTCGGGCTGCCACTCGGTATCGTGGGAGCGTTACGCGCCCGATTTCGGCGAGCTCGACCGTCCGATCACCGCGAGCCGCAACGGCTATCCGTTCAGCATCATGGTGAACGCCGAAGGCAAGCGCTTCGTCGACGAAGGCGCCGACTTCCGCAACTACACCTACGCCAAGTACGGCCGCATCGTGCTGGAGCAGCCGGGCAGCTACGCGTGGCACGTCTTCGATTCGCAGGTCGAGCACCTGCTGCACGAGGAATACCGCTCCAAGGGCACGACCAAGGTGCAGGCGAACACGCTCGAAGAGCTCGTCGGTCGCATGGAAGACGTGCATCCCGGCAACTTCCTGGACACCGTGCGCGAATTCAACGCGTCGATCACGCGCGACGTGCCGTTCAATCCGAACGTGAAGGACGGGCGCCGCGCCGAAGGGCTCGCGATCCCCAAGTCCAACTGGGCGAACGCGATCGAGAAGCCGCCGTTCACCGCCTATGCGGTCACCTGCGGCATCACGTTCACCTTCGGCGGTTTGAAGATCGACACCGACGCCCACGTGCTCGACATCGAGGACAAGCCGATCCCCGGCCTCTACGCCGCGGGCGAGCTCGTCGGCGGGCTGTTCTACTTCAACTATCCGGGGAGCTCGGGGCTCATGGCGGGCTCGGTGTTCGGGCGCATCGCGGGAAGAGAAGCCGCTACTCATTCGACGTCATTGCGAGGAACGAAGTGACGAAGCAATCTCGTTGCGGACGAAACAAAGCGCGCACGTTGCGGGATCGCCACGGCGTTCCTTTCGGAGTCGCCTCGCGATGACGATTACCCTCTACGGTGTCGGCGACGTCGGCCCGATCCACGAGCCGGTCGCCGATTTCTGCGCACTGGTCAAACCCGTGCTCGCGCAGGCCGATCTGCGCTTCGGCCAGTGCGAGCGCGTGTACTCGGAGCGCGGCGCGATGCAGGTGCATTCGGGCGACGCCCACAGCCGCGTGGCGCCGCACATGGCGTCGATCTTCAGCGACTGCGGCTTCGACGTCGTCTCGGTCGCGAGCAACCACTCGATGGACTGGGGGCCCGACGCGATGCTCGACACGATCGAGACGCTGCAGAAGCGAGGGCTAGCCACCGTCGGCGCGGGCCGCAACCTCGCCGAAGCGCGCAAACCCGCCGTCCTCGAGAAAAACGGGGTCAGAGTCGCATTTCTGGCGTACTGCTCGGTCCTGCGCGAAGGCTATGCGGCGAAGAAGGACAAGGCAGGCGTCGCGCCCTTGCGCGCGCACACCTATTACGAGCCCGCTGAATACCAGGCCGGCATGCCGCCGCGCGTGGTGACGGTGCCTTACGAGGAAGACCTCGCGGGCCTCGTCGAAGACGTGAAAGCCGCGCGCGAGCTCGCCGACGTGGTCGTCGTCTCGCTGCACTGGGGGCTGCACTTCATCCCGCGTGCGATCGCGGATTACCAGCCGGTCGCCGCGCGCGCCGCGTTCGAGGCCGGCGCCGATCTCATCCTCGGCCATCACGCGCACGTGCCGAAAGCGATCGGCGTGCACGGCGGCAAGGTGTGCTTCTACAGCCTGTCGAACTTCATCATGTCGGCGCCGCCGGCGAAGCCGGAGCGCTTCGAGACGTTCGCAAAACGCTACGGCGTCGCGCTCGATCCGGCGTATCCGAACCTGCCGTACGGCGTCGACGCGAAGCGCAGCCTGATCGCGAAAGCGGTGCTTTCGAAGAAAGGCGTCGAGCGCGCGTCGTTCCTGCCGGTGCTGATCGATACCAGGCTGCGGCCCGAAGCGCTGAAGCACGGCGACCCGCGCTTCGACGACGCGGTGAAATACATGCAGTGGGTCTCCGAGGGATACAGCGATGGCTTCCGCATCGAAGGCGACGAAGTCGCGGTCGCTTAAGACCGCCCCGGAGCCCGAGTACGCCTCGCGCAGCGAGCTCGCGTACCGCAAGCTGCGGCAGGCGATGGAGGCGGGCGAGCTCAAGCCCGGCCAGCGCGTGATGGAAGTCGAGATCGCGGAGTGGCTCGAGGTGAGCCGCACGCCGGTGCGCGAAGCGCTGCGGCGGCTCGAGAGCGAAGGCATGCTCGAGATGGAGCCTCGCAACGGCCTGGTCGTCGCATCGATCAGCCGCCAG
Organism: Burkholderiales bacterium; assembly: GCA_036262035.1. NCBI lineage: Bacteria > Pseudomonadati > Pseudomonadota > Betaproteobacteria > Burkholderiales > Burkholderiales bacterium. The sequence continues at coordinate 186,969 of DATAJS010000011.1, forward strand.
GCGATGCTCGAGCTCTACGTCATGCGCGAGGTGCTCGAAGGCACCGCTGCGCGGCTGTGCGCGCGCAACGCTTCGGACATCGAGCTCCTCGAGCTCTCGGAGCTCGTCAAGCGCGAAGCGAAGCTGGTCGACGATCTCGACGCGCTGGTCCGTCACAATCGACAGTTCCACGAGGCGGTGCACCGCGGCGCGCACAACCGCTATCTCGAGAAAAGCCTCTCGGCGGTGAACGACTCGATGTGGTTGCTCGGCAGGAGCCAGATGCTCATCCCCGAGCGCGCGCAGGAATCGATCGACGAGCACGCCGAGCTTTTCAGGGCGATCGAGCGCCGCGACGCCGACGCGGCGGAAGACCTCGCGCGGCGCCACGTGCAGTCCGCGCGCCGCGAGCGTCTCAAGCAGCTTTTCCCCGAATCGGCGCAATAGGAACCCCGTATGCCGCAGACCATCGCCGAGAAGCTCTTCTCGCGCCACAACCTCGCCGGCACGCAGGTCGAAGCCGGCGACATCCTCGAAGCGCGCATCGACGGCGCGATGGTGCATTACCACGCGAACGAGCCGATGCACGATCTCGCGGTGCAGGCCGGATTCAAAGGCGGCATCCCGCGCGTGTGGGACCGCGACCGCGTGTTCGTGCTGCTCGACCATCACCAGCCGACGCTCTCGCAGAAGCAGGCCGACGAGAACGCGCTGATCCGCCGCGACGTGGAGCGCCTCGGCATCCGCTGCTTCCACGATTCCGAGCCGGGCATCGCGCACCAGATGATGGCCGACTACGGGCTCATGCGCCCGGGCGAGCTCGTCGTCGGCAACGATTCGCACACGATCAGCTACGGCGCGCTCAACTGCGGCGGTATCGGCATCACGCGCGCCGACATGCTGTACGCGCTCATCTTCGGCGAGCTGTGGTTCCAGGTGCCGCAGTCGATCCGGCTCGTGCTCAACGGCACGCAGCCGAACTATCCGATCGCCAAAGACATCGTGCTGTATCTCGCCGGACAGTACGGCGACGATTTCGCCGGCAACATGTCGATCGAGTACGCCGGCTCGCTCGTGCCGCAGCTGTCGATCGACAGCCGCATGTGCCTGTCGGCGCACGGCGTGGAGATCGGCGCGAAGCTCGCGGTATTCCCGTTCGACGACAGGACGCTCGAGTTCCTCGCGCCGCGCACGAACAAGGAGTACGAGAAGCTCGCCGCCGACGAAGGCGCGCGCTACGAGCGCGAGATCGTGCTCGACGTCGACTCGATGCCGTTCGTCGTCGCCAAGCCGCACCAGTTCGGCAACGTCGGCCTCGTCGACGAAGTCGCGGGCAGGCCGATCCAGCAGGCGATGATCGGAAGCTGCGCCAACGGGCGCTTCGAGGACATCGAGATCGCCGCGCGCGTGCTCAAAGGCCGCAAGGTGGCGAAGGGCATGCGCTTCATCATCTCGCCGGCGTCGCAGCAGGTGTATCTGAAGTGCCTGAAAGAAGGGCTGGTCGAGACTCTGGTCGAAGCCGGCGCCCAGGTCGTCACGCCGGGCTGCGGCGTGTGCCAGCCGAAAGTCGGCTTTCTCTCCGACGGCGAGGCATGCATCACCTCGACCACGCGCAACTTCAAGGGCCGCAAAGGCAGCCTGAACGCCGACATCTATCTCGCCGGTCCGCTCACGGTCGCCGCCGCGGCGCTCGCGGGCGAGATCGTGAACCCCAAAGAGGTCATCGATGGCATTTGATCTGTCGCGTCCCATCCGCGGGCGCGTCTGGAAGTTCGGCGACTCGATCGAGACCGACGCGATCAATCCGTACTACCGCTATCCGACGATGGACGAGCTCAAGCTCCACACCATGGAAGCGTACCGGCCGGAATTCCCGAAGGAAGTGAAGGCGGGCGACCTCCTCGTCGCCGGCCGCAACTTCGGCTGCGGCTCCAGCCGCCCCGGGCTCGTGCTGCGCGAAGTGGGCATCGCGGCGATCCTCGCCGAATCGGTCGCGCGGCTGTTCCTGCGCAACAGCATCGACCGCGCGATCCCGATCTTCATGGCGCCGGGCATCACGAGCATCGTCGAGGACGGCGAGACGCTCGAGATCGATTATCCGAACGGCGCGGTGCGTAATCCCGCCAACGGCAAGAGTGTGGAGCTGCGCAAGTTTCCGCCGCTGATCGAGGAGATCTTCTCGGCCGGCGGATTGCCGGAGCTTGCGTACGAACGATACATCCGGGAACAAGCAGTGAGGACAGTGAAATGAACAGAGTGTCATCGCGAGCGGGCAACGCCCGCCCGGCGATCTCGCGGCGCGCCATCGAACGCTTTGCGGTTGCGTCGTCGCTGTCGCTCCTCGCAATGACGTGCGGAGCGCAAGACACCTATCCGAGCAAACCCATCCGCTTCCTCGTCGGGCAATCCCCCGGCGGCGCGACCGACATCGTGGCGCGCATGGTCGCGGTGAAGATGACCGATCCGCTCGGCCAGAACATCGTCGTCGAGAACCGCACCGGCGCGGCGGGATCGATCGCCGCCACGACGGTCGCCAAGAGCCCGCCCGACGGCTACACGCTGCTCGTGGTGTCGAGCAGCTATTCGATCAATCCGAGCCTGTATTCGAACCTGCCGTTCGATCCGCAGAAGGACCTCGCGCCGATCTCGCTGTTCGCCGAAGCGCCTTTCCTGCTCGTCGTGCATCCGTCGGTGCCGGCTAGAAACGTGAAGGACCTGGTCGCCCTCGCCAAAGCATCGCCCGGAACGCTCAGCTTCGGTTCGGGCGGCAACGGCAGCTCGGGGCATCTCGCGGGCGCGCTGTTCGAGAGCCTCACCAGGACCCAGCTCCTGCACGTGCCGTACAAAGGCGCGGGCCTCGCGCTCGTCGACGTCGTCTCGGGCCAGGTCAGCTTCATGTTCGCCAGTGTCCTGTCGTCGACGCCGCACGTGAAGCAGCAGCGGCTGCGCGTGCTCGCCGTGACCGGCACCAAGCGCTCGCCCGCGCTGCCCAACGTGCCGACGGTCGCGGAAGCGGGCGTGCCCGGCTATTCGACGAGCACGTGGTACGGGTTGCTCGCCCCCGCCGGCACGCGGCCGCAGGTCGTCGAGCGTCTCGCCGCCGCGTCGAGCAGGGCGCTGCACGCGCCGGATCTGCGCGAGCGTCTGCTCGCCGACGGCGCCGAGCCGAACGGCAGCACGCCTGCGGTGTTCCAGAAGCACATCGCGCACGAGATGGCGAAGTGGCGGGAGGTCGTGAAGCGGGCGGGAGTGACGCTCCAATGAACGGGGCGACGCGCACCTTCGCCGAATACGCCGCGGGCCTGCGCTACGAGGATCTGCCGCAGCCGCTCGTGCGCCTGGTCAAGCAGTGCGTGCTCGACACGCTCGGCGTGTCGATCGCGGCAAGCACGCTCGCGACCGAAGCGCGCACGCTGCGCGACTACGTCGCCGGCAGCGGCGGCAAAGGCGTGGCGACGATCTGGGGTTTCGGCGGCAAGGCGCCCGCTGCTTCGGCGGCGTTCGTCAACGGCAGCCTCGGTCACATGGTCGATTACGACGACGTCGGCGCGGGCGGCCACGTGAGCATCGTCACCATACCGGTCGCTTTCGCGGTCGCCGAAGCGCTCGGCAAGGTCAGCGGCCGCGACTTCATCGCCGCGATCGCCGCGGGCACCGACATCCACACGCGCATCAACGCGGGCATCCGCATCCCAGACTGGACGATCGCCGAAGGCTGGTTCCCGACGCAGCTCTTCGGTTATCTCTCCGGCGCGGCGACCGCTGCGCGGCTGAGGCACGCCGATGCCGCGACCATCGAAAACGCTTTCGGCATCGCGTTCACCCAGATGGGCGGCAGCCGGCAGATGGCGGTCGGCGAAGCGACGCACCTGCGGTCGATGCAGGCGGGTTTCTCGGGGCAGGGCGCGGTGCTGGCGGCGGATCTCGCCGGGCTCGGCATCGTCGGCTCGCGCGAAGTGCTCGAAGGCCGCTACGGCCTCTTCAAGACCTACGTGCGCTGCGAGCCCGACTGGGATGCGATCCTCGGCGGGCTCGGCCGGCGATTCCCGCTGCTCGAGCTGCACGGCTTCAAGGTGTGGCCGGCGTGCGGTTACACGCGTGCGACCAACACCGCGATCCGCTACCTGCGCGAGAAACATGCGCTGCGCGCCGAAGACGTCGAGTCGATCACGGTCGTCGGCGGCTCCGGCGGCACACGGCTGCTCTCCGAGCCGCTGGACAAGAAGCGCCGCCCCAAGCTCGCGATCGACGGCAAGTACAGCATCCCGTTCACGAGCGCGGTGATGATGGTCAAAGGCAACGTGACGCTGCGCGATTACACTGACGAGGGGTTGCGCGACCCCGCGGTGCTCGCGATGGCCGACCGCGTGAGCTATCGCATCGATGCGAATGCGAAGCTTCCGGTCGGCGGCTATTCGTCGTTGTCGCGGCCCACGGTCGAGATCGTCACGCGCGGCGGCAAGGCGTACTCGCATTGTCCGGACGGTGTGCCGGGCGACCCGGATCATCCGGTCGATGATGCGCTCCTCGAAGCCAAGTTCCGCGATTGCGTGTCGTTTTCCGCCGCGCCGGTCCCGGGCGAGAACGTCGAGCGGGCGATTCAGATGGTCGCGAAGCTTGACGAGCTCGAGGATGTGACCGAGATCCTGCGCGTGCTCGCGCCCGCGTAAGGCGGCGGCGCGCGTCGAGTTCGACTAAGCTTGAGGCTCTTCAAGACGAGAGCTTCTCGATGCTGGCCAAGCTGCTGACCTCGTTGTTCGCCAAACAGGGCGGTGCGAGCCCGGCCGCCCTGCAACGGATGGCGGGCGGACGCGCGATCGACGCGTACGTCGCCTCGCACCCGGTGCGCAAGCTGCATCTGGGCGCAGGCGCCGGCAGCCTCGACGGCTGGTTGAGCACCGACATCTCGCCGCTCTCCGAGCGCATCGTCTACCTCGACGCGTGCGAGCCTTTCCCGATTGACGACGCGGCCTTCGACTACGTCTTCAGCGAGCACATGATCGAGCACATCTCGTGGCAGGCGGGGGCGCGCATGCTCGACGAGTGCTTCAGGATCATGAAACCGGGCGCGACCATACGCGTGGCGACGCCCGACCTCGCGGTGCTGCTTGCGCTGTACACCGCGCCCCGCGACGCGACCGCCGAGCGCTACGTGCGCTGGATCACCGACCGCGCGCTGCCCGAGATCGGCAGCTACAAGCCGGCGTTCGTCATCAACAACGCGTTCCGCGCGTGGGGCCACCAGTTCCTGTACGACGCCGAGCTCCTCGAGACCGCGCTCGTGCGCGCGGGCTTCGTCTCGGTGCGGCGCTGCGCGTACGGCGAATCGTCCGATCCGCATCTGCGCGGCATCGAATCGCACGGCCACAACGTCGGCGACGTGGCGATGGTGGCGTTCGAGACGATGATCTTCGAGGCGGACAAACCGCGGCGCGCGTGATGCGGCGCGAGAAGGTCAGCATCGTCACGCCGACGTTCGAGCGCGAGCCGTTCCTGCGCCTGGCGCATCGCACGATACGGGCGCAGACCTATCAAGACTGGGAGTGGCTGATCCTCGACGACAGCCCGAAACCCTCGGAGTATCTGCGCTCGGTGACCGACCCGCGCGTGCGCTATCTGCACACCGCCGGACGCATGGAGATCGGCCGCAAGCGCAACGAGCTCGCCGCGGCCGCTGCCGGCAGCGTCATCGCGCACTTCGACGACGACGACTATTACGCCCCGTCGTACGTCGAGCGCATGCTGCGGCGGCTCGATGCCGGCTGCGACTTCGTCAAGCTTTCGGGGTGGTACCTGTACGCGGTGGCGTATCGCGCGCTCGGCTACTGGGATCTGAACCGCAAGACCGGCCGCGTGCACGTGTGGCAGCCGCCGCAGCCGCGCACGGCGCGGCGCCTCACGAACGAGAACAACCGGGGACTGGAGAACGTGCACCTCGGTTACGGCTTCTCCTATGTCTATCGCACCGAGGTCTGGCGCCGCCAGCCGTTCTCCGGGCACGCGTTCCGCGGCGAGGACGAGCCGTTCGCGTCGGCGGCGCGGGCGGCGTTCCGGGTCGAGCACTTCCGCGACCTGCGCGGCATCTGTCTTCACGTGCTCCACGCGAGCAACACGTCGCGCTGCTTTCCGCAATACGAGCTGCCGCGCTTCATGCTGCGCGCGCTGTTTCCGCGCGCGGTCGAGGATTACCTCACTCTGTAGAATAGGACCAAACAAACCGAGGAGATCGTCATGCGCGTCATGCTTGCGCTGCTGTTATGCCTGCTTCCGCCCGCCGTCATCGCGCAGGGGTTCCCGTCGAAACCGCTGCGCCTCGTGCTGCGCTCGCCGCCCGGCGGCACCGACGATCTCCTCGGCAGGCTGATCGCCCAGAAGATGCCCGACTTCCTCGGGCAGCAGGTCGTCGTCGACTATCGCACCGGCGCGGGCGGCCTGGTCGCGTGGCAGTACGTGACGCAAGCGCCGCCCGACGGCTACACGATGCTGCTCGCCGCGTCGGGCCTCGGGGCGATCAGGACGCTGCGTCCGGACGCGACCATCGATCCGTGGCGCGACTTCGCGTGGCTCTCGCAGGTCGTGAACTACCAGCTCATCGTGCTCGTGCACCCGTCGCTGCCGGCGCAGAACCTGAAGCAGCTCATCGCGATGGCCAAAGCCAAGCCGGGGCAGCTCAGCTACGGCTCGTCGGGCATCGGCGCCACGCCGCACCTCGCGGGCGAGTATCTCAAGGCCATGGCGAAGATCGACATCACCCACGTGCCGTACAAGGGCGCGGGACCGATGTATATCGATCTGCTCGGCGGACGGCTCGAGATGGGCATGGCGGTGGTGGGGAGCGCGGTGCCTCACATCAAGGCGAAAAGGCTGCGCGCGCTCGGCGTGTCCGGCTCGAAGCGCGTCGCGCAGATCCCCGACGTGCCGACGATCGCGGAAGCGGGCGTGTCGGGCTACGAGCTCGATGCGTATTACGCGCTGCTCGCTCCGGGCAAGACCCCGCGGGACATCGTCAACCGGCTCGCGGATGCGACGGCCAAGGTCGTCGCATCGCCGGAGTATCGGACGCGCGTGATCGAGTCGGGCATGGAGCCGGTCGCCAACACGCCGGAGCAGATGCTGCAGGTCGCGCGGAAGGACGGGGAGAAGATCGAGAAGATCGTGCGCACCGCGAACATCCACGTAGGAGCCCAATAATCATGGCGCGCATCGCCGTCGGCGGTTTCCATCACGAGACCAACTGCTTCGTCCCCACGCGGACCGATTTCGAGTATTTCGCCGCGCACCGCGACCGCCCGCCGCTGGTGCGCGGGCCCGAGGTGCTGGAGTGGCTCGGCAACACGAGCTTCGCGCTGTCCGGCTTCCTGCAGTCGATGGGGCCGTCGCACGATTACGTTCCGCTCATCTGGACGAGCGGCGGCGCGGGCGGCTACGTCACGCGCGACGCGTTCGAGCGCATCGCCGGCGAGATGGTCGGCATGCTGTCGCGGCAGATGCCGGTGGACGCGATCTATCTCGACCTGCACGGCGCGGGCGTCAGCGAGGATTTCGAGGACGCCGAAGGCGAGCTCCTGCGCCGCATTCGCGCGTGTGTCGGCGACAAGGTGCCCATCGTGATCAGCCTCGACTATCACTCCAACGTCACGAAGCAGATGGTGGAGATGACCGACGGGCTCATCGGCTACCAGACCTATCCGCACGTCGATCGCATCGAGACCGGGCAGCGCTCGGCGAACGTGATGCGCACGGTCCTGCAACGCGGCCGGCCTTCGGCGCGCGTGCTGCGGCGCATTCCGTTCCTCATCCCGCTCAACTCGCAGTGCACGATGATCGATCCGTCGAAGCTCATCATCGAGCGCGCGGAGTCGCTCGAAGGTGGCGACATCCTGAACGTGTCCTATCTTGCGGGCTTTCCGCCGGCGGACCTCGCCGAATGCGGGCCGTCGGTGAGCGTGCATGCGTACTCGCAGGAGAAGGCCGATGCGGCGGCCGACGCGCTCGCGCGAGAGATCGAAGCGCGCGAAGCCGAGTTCGCGCAGCCGCTGCTCGATCCGGACGAAGCGGTGCGGCAGGCGATGCGCATCGCGTCGGAAGCGAAGAAGCCGGTGGTGATCGCCGATACGCAGGACAATCCCGGCGCCGGCGGCACCGGCGACACGACGGGGCTGCTCGCCGCGCTCGTGCGCAACAAGGCGAACGCGACGCTGGGCTACTTCTTCGATGCCGATGCCGCCGCGGCCGCGCATCGCGCGGGGGAAGGCGCGGAGATCGAGATCGCGCTCGGCGGCAAGTTCGGGATCGAAGGCGATGCGCCGTACAAGGCGAAGTTCCGCGTGCTCAAGCTCGGCGACGGCAAGATGCGCACGACCGGGCCGTCGGTCGGCGGCCGCAACATCGACCTCGGTCCGATGGCGCTGCTGGGCATCGGCGACGTGAAGATCGCCGTCACCACCAAGCGCATGCAGGCGCACGACCAGGCGCCGTTCAGGCATCTGGGCATCGAGCCTGTCACCGAGAAGATCCTCGCGTTGAAGAGCACCGTGCACTTCCGTGCCGACTTCCAGCCGATCGCGCAGGAAGTGCTCGTCGCGGTCGCGCCGGGCGGGCACATCGTCGATCCGACGAAGTACGCCTATCGCAAGCTGCGGAAAGGGGTCAGGCTGTATCCGCTGGGTCCGGTTTACGGCGAGAAGTGACGGATAAAAGCGGTGACGGATAAAGCGGTGACGGATAAAGCGGTGACGGATAAAGCGGTGACGGATAAAGCGGTGACGGATAAAGCGGTGACGGATGAAGCAGTGACGGGCGAGACGCTGACGAAAACCGGTGACATGAACCGGTGACGAGAAGCGGTGACGCAGGGTTTACCAATGAAAATTCCCTCCCCCTCAGGGGGAGGGTTAGGGTGGGGGCGGGTTTCGCTTTATCGTCCGCCGCTCGATCCGCAGCAACACCGAGAGGATCAACAGCGCGATCAGCGTCGCGGTGATCGCGGTCAGCTCGCTGCCCAGCCCGCATGCCGTCGCCACTGCCGCGGTCGTCCACAGGCTCGCGGCCGTGGTCAGGCCGCGCACTTCCTCGCTCCGACTTTGCTTGATGATCGCCCCCGCGCCGAGGAAGCCGATCCCGGCGAATACGCCCTGGATGACCCGGCTCACGTCCTCGGAGTCCATGCCCGATTGCTGCGCCGCTACCACGATGAGCGCCACCCCGAGCGCGATGATCATGTGGGTGCGCAGGCCCGCGGTGCTGCCGCGCACCTCGCGCTCGTAACCGATCAGGGCGGCGAGACCGACCGCGAGCAGCACGCGCAGCAGCAGGCGCGTGACGTCCGAAGCGTCGGCGAGGTCCGAGAACTCTTCGCGCAGCGTCTCGACAACTTTTTCCAGCATCCTTAATCTCCGACAGAGACCGCGCGTCAGGCAAGCGCCGGACCCAACCACCCGAGGGAGGACTCATGAATCGTAATGACATCAGGATCCGTTCGAGCGACGGCGGCGAGTTCGATTGCTACGTCGTGCAACCCGACGGTCAGGGACAAGTCCCGGCGGTGGTCATCGCCGCGGCGGTCCACGGCGTCGACGAGGACGTCCGTCAGATCGCCGACGAGCTCGCCTCGCACGGCTATATCGTCGCCGCACCGGATCTCTTCTGGCGCACCATCCCCGGTCCGCTCGGACGCGACGACAACCGCACCAAGGAGCGCTCGCAGCCGCGGCTGCCCAGGATCAAGGCCGGCGAGACCGACATGCGCGACGCGCTCGGCGAAGTGAAGAAGATCGCGCGCTTCAACGGCAATGCGATCGCGATGGGTTTCTGCTACGGCGGGCCGTACGCCATCCTCGGGCCGAAGCGCCTCGGCTACGCGGGCGGCGTCTCGTGCCACGGCACGAGCATGCTCGATTTCATCGGGGAGCTCGAAGGCGTGACGCAGCCGGTGCTCATCGTCTGGGGCGACCAGGACCACGCCGCGCCGCCGCCGGTGCAGGAAGCGTATCGCGAGATCGACAAGAAGATGCCTAACGTCGACGTGCACATCTTCCCCGGCGTGCTGCACGGTTACATGATGCCCGGCAGCGTGAAAGCCTACGACCAGAAGACCCGCGACTTCACGATGCAGAAGACGCTGGCGATGCTGGAATCGCTGAAGGCGAAGGAGGCGGTGACCGCTCAGTGAGCCGTCCTCGGCGACGACGCGAGGATTCGTTCAAAGGCGCAGGGACGTCGCTGACGCTCGGAGACCGGCTGAAGTACGGCGCCATCGGCGCCGGCTTCGGCGCCGTGTCGGGTGTCGGGCTGTTGCTCGTCGCGCTCTTCGCTTTGGCGCTGCCCGTCCGGCCGCCGGACATCCTGGGGTTCTCCACGGTGTACTTCGGAGTCCTCGGTTTCCTGGTCGGTGAATTCATCGGCGATCTGTTCGCAGCCTCGATCGGAGGGCTGCTCGACATACTCGCGTTCGACTACTACGCGCCGACGCAACGCCCTGCGGTGTTCACCGACGGGCGTACTTTTCGACCGGTGTGGATCCTGATCGCGTTCGTCGGGTGGCTCGTCGCGTCGTGGCTGATCTACCTGCGCTAAATGTGACTCTGACCCGGATTTTCGGGTTTCCACCAACCGAGGTAGGCGATCGCAGCCCCGACGAGCGCGAACAAGACACCCATCGCCATCACCAGCACGCTGCCGGTGATGGCCCCTTCCGTTGCAGCGCGGTTCGTCTGCGGTTCGCCGGCGAGATAGCGCACGTCGATCGTGTTTCCGCGTTTCGCGCCTTCCCACGCTTCCATGCCCACAGCCGCTTCGCCGTCGACCGATCGCCCATCCGGCGTGGTGAAGCGGTACAGCACGAGGTACCGGGTGCGCGTGTTCCCGCTGCGCTGCGCTTCCTGCACGCGCTTGTCGACGATGCGCGCCTGCGCCTCGCGCCCTTCGGCGGCATAGCGGCGCTCGTGCAACACGTCGAGCGTGCCGTCGATCAGAGCGGCGCCGCCGGCCACGAAGAACACCCCGCCGAAGAAGAGCGCCCAGCGCGACGGTTCGGGCGTGCGCGCCGCGGCGGGTTGCACCATCGGGGGGTTCGCCGTTCGCGCAGCCGACGCACGAGTGCGTCGCGTCGCGTTGCGTCGCCATCTCGGCCAACCCCGGATACCTGCGAACGCGCTCGCGAGCATCCCGATGCCTCCGAGCGCGAGCAGTGCGATCGGTCCGGTCCATTCGCCGCCTTCGCTGCCGAGCCGATGCAGCCACGGCCGATCCGGGACGTAGCGCACGCCGATCGGGCCGCGCTCTTTCAGCCGGTCCCACGCATCGCCGGCGACGTTGCTGGTTCCCACGATCTCCCGACCGTCGCCGGAGATGTATCGATAGGTGACGCGGTAATAGGTGTACGTCCCGCTCGGCCGATTCCCGACGCTCGTCTGCTTGCGAACGACCGCTTTGTCGAGGAGGGTGGCTTCGACAGGAAGCGCTTGCGCGGAGAAGACACGATCTTCGGCGCGTTGCGCCCATGACCACGCGATGCCTGCAACCAGGAACGGCAGGAAGAACAGCACGCCCGCCACTCCGAACGTGAATGCGGCCGAGCGCGCGAATGCGGCGCTCAAGCGGTCGGCAATGGCTGAGCGTCTCGGCTTATCCGGCGTGCGTCGCCCTCCGGCGAACGCCTGACGGGAAAGCCAGCCGCCGAGCAGCACGAACGCCGCACCGACGACAGTCAGCACGATCGCGGCCGCGCGGTTGTTCGGCTCGGTCTCGATGCGATGCACCGAGGGTTCGGACGGGAGATACGTGACTTCGACACGATCGCCCCGGCCTGCGCGCATCCACAGCGCGGCGTCGATCTCGCGCGTGCCGCTGACGGCTTCGGTGCGCGAAGGAACGAAGCGATAGTCGACGCGGTAAGCGGGCCGCAGCGACCCGCCGGTGGTGCGGTCGGCGCGTATCGATTTGTGCACCACCTCCGCGTGCGCGCCTCGGCCTTCGCGCAGCAGGCGCGCCGCTTCACCCGCGTTGAGGAGATACGCGCCCGCCACGCCGCCACCCGCGCCGATCGCAAGGAACGCCGCGCCGACGATCAGGGTAGGCGCGTGCATACGCGCAACCGCCGCGTCAGCCTTTGGGCTTCACCCAGGTCTCCGACCACGCGAGGCACGCGCTCGACGACTGGCGGTTTCCGCGCGTCTCGGGCCACGGCAGGTCGCGCGCGAAGTGTCCGTTCATCTCGATCTGCGCCGACTTCGCCGGAAAGAACGTGCTGAACACGCCGATGGGTCGATCGCCCATGCCCGGCGCCATCGTCAGCACGAACGGGTCCATGCAGTCGTACCACGTCAGCACGATGTGCTCGGTGGTGGAGATCACGGTCTCGGTGACGGTCGAGCGCGGATCGCCGGCGCGATCGAACTGTGCATCGTGGACTGGGAGGTTGACGTCCGAGAACGCGGGATAGAGCAGCGTCTCGATCGTGCGCTGGAGCCAGCGTGCGACCGCGACGTTGTCGCTGTAGATCTGCACGTGATCGTCGACCAGCGGCGATTTCATGAAGAGCGCGTGGCCGGAACCGGCGGGGCACCACAGCACGCGCCAGTGCGACACGCGCGAAGAGTGCGTCTTTCCGCCGTCGGCGGAGAGCCGGATGAACGAGTTCTCTCCGGTCATGAGGACGTCGTTGGGATCTACGGGCGCCTGGGCCATGGCTTTCCTCCTCCAGAAAAATCCGGGTCAGAGTCACATTTTGAACTGGAAATCTGACTCTGACCCGGATTTAGCGCTAGGGGCCGCTCAGCTTATCCGATCGTCGCAGCGCGACCTGCGGATCCAGCCCCTGCCAGCCGCCGCCCAGGGCCCGCACCACGTCGGCCACGGCCGCGCGCTGCGCGCGCAGCGCGTCGACGCGGTTGAGCTCGGCCTGTAGCAGGTTGCGCTCGGCGTCGATCGTCTCGAGCTGGCTCGACAGGCCGTTGTCGAAGCGGATGCGCGACAGGCGCAGCGTCTCGCGCAGCGCCGCGACCCGTTCGGTCTCGGCGGCGTAGACCTCGCGCGTGCGCGCCTGGGCTTGAAGCGCGTCGCGCACTTCGCCGAACGCGGTCTGCACCGTCTTCTGGTATTGCGCCAGCGCCTGGCGTTCGCGCGCGTTCGCCGCTTCGACTTCGGCGCGCAGGCGTCCGCCCTGGAAGATCGGTTGGGCGAGTCCGAAAGCGAGCGACCAGATGCGCGCAGGACCGCTGAAGAGATCGCCGAGCGTGGCGCTGTCGGAGCCGAAAGCGCCGGTGAGCGCGATGCGCGGGAACAGCGCGGCACGCGCGACGCCGATCTGCGCGTTCGCCGCGATCAGCGTCTGCTCCGCCTGCACCACATCGGGACGGCGCAGCAGCAGATCGGACGGCAGGCCTTCCGGGATCACCACGATCGGCTGTTCGCCCGCATCGCGCGTCACCAGAACCGCATCGTTGGCGATCGCACGCGGGCTGCGCCCGAGCAGGATAGCCAGCGCGGTCTGCGCCGACGCGCGGCGCTGCTGGAGCGCCGGCAGCTGCGCGCGCGCCGCCGCGATCTCGGCTTCGAGCTGGCGCAGGTGGAAGTCGGTGATGAGCCCCGACTTGTAGCGATACTGCTCGAGCGCGTAGTTCTGGGCGCGCAGGTCCAGCGTGCGCTGCGTCACCTCGACCTGGTCGTCGAGCGAGAGCAGGGTGTAGTAGGTCTGCACGACCTGGCTCGACAGCGCGATGCGCACCGTGTCGCGTGCGGCGGCGCTCGCGAGGAGCTGCGCGCGAGCCGCGTCGGTCTGTCCGCGCAGCCGCCCCCACAGGTCGAGCTCGTACGCGACGTTGACCTGCGCGGTATAGGTGCTGCGCTCGAGCGGAACCGACGGCGGCAGCGGGATCGACGAGCGCGCGGACGAGCGCGCGCGGTTGGCGTCGATCGTCGCGTCGACGCTCGGCAGGCGCTGCGAGTCGGTCACGACGAGCAGGGCGCGCGCTTCGTCGACCCGCGCCGCGGCGGCTGCGAGATCGAGGTTGTTCTTCAGCGCTTCGTCGACCAGCGCATCGAGCGTCGGATCGCCGTAGAGCGTCCACCAGCGCTCGCCGACGATCGGCTGGCCCTGCGCCGGCGCGTCGCTCCATTGCTGCGGCAGCTCCATCGCCGGTTTCTTGTAGCCGGGCCACACCGAGCAGCCGGCAAGCACGCCCGCGATGAGGGCGAGCGCTAGGGTCTTACGTTCAAGCATCTCTGACTCCCGATTGCTCGATCTCGCGGTGCTCGGCGGCTTCGGCTTCGATCTCGTGCGTCGAGCGCGAATCCGACAGGCGCTTGTCCACGATCGCCTTGTAGAAGAGCGGGATGAAGAAGATCGCAAGGAAGGTCGCCGCGAGCATGCCGCCCATGACCCCCGTGCCCACCGACAGCCGCGCGCCGGCGCCCGCGCCGTGCGAGAACGCCAGCGGTGCGACGCCGAGGATGAACGCGAGCGAGGTCATCAGGATCGGCCTGAACCGCAGCCGCGCCGCTTCGAGCGCCGCGGCTGCGGTGGACAATCCTTCGGACTTCTTCAGCACCGCGTACTCGACGATCAGGATCGCGTTCTTGGCCGCGAGGCCGAGCAGCGTCACCAGACCGATCTGGAAATACACGTCATTGGTGTAGCCGCGCAGCCACACCGCGGCGAGCGCGCCGAAGGTGCCGAACGGCAGGGCGAGCATCACCGACAGCGGCAACGACCACTTCTCGTACTGCGCGGCGAGGATCAGGAACACCATGAGCGCCGCCAGCCCGAGTGCGAGCGTGGACGTGCCGCCCGAGCGCTTCTCCTGGAACGACGCGCCGCTCCAGTCGTAGCTGAAGTCCGACGGCAGCACTTCTTTCGCGATCTGCTCCATGCGCTCGATCGCCTGACCCGAGCTGACGCCGGGCGCGCCCGAGCCGAAGAGCTTCACCGCGGGCAGGTTGTTGAAGCGGTCCAGCGTGTCGGGGCCCGAGGAGTGACGCACCCGCACGAGCGAGGAGAGCGGCACCATCGCCCCGGTCTGCGAGCGCACCCAGACCGCGCCGATGTCGTCCGGCCGATTGCGATAGCGCGACTCCGCCGACAGCAGCACCTGCCAGGTGCGGCCGTACTTGTTGAAGTCGTTCACGTAATACGAGCCCAGCGTCGCGGCGAGCGTGCCGTACAGCTCTTCGAGCGGCACCCCCAGCGTCTTGGCTTTCTCGCGGTCGGTCTCGAGATAGATCTGCGGCACGTTGGCGCGCCACAGCGTGTTCACCATGCCGAACATCGGGTCCTTGCTCACCGCGCCGACGAACTGCTGCGAGACTTCGGCCAGACGCTTCGAGCCGCCTTCACCCCGGTTCTGGATGTAGAACTCGAAGCCGCCGGCGTTGCCCAGGCCGAAGATCGGCGGCGGGTTGAACGCCAGCACCAGCGCTTCCTTGATGTGTCCCGTCTTCATGAAGAGCTCGCCGACGAGCTGCTTGGTGTCGACCTTGCGCTCGTCCCAGTGCTTCTGCGTCACGAAGATCGTCGCCGCGCTGTTGCGGAAGGCGCCGCCGAGGAAGTCGAAGCCGGTGAACGCCACCGCGTACTCGTTCGCGGGGTTCGACTGGATCGCTTTCACGACCTCGTTGACCACGCGGTCGGTACGCTCGAGCGTCGCGCCGTCCGGCAGGAACACCGCGGCGATGTAATAGCCCTGGTCCTCGTCCGGGACGAGCGAGCCGGGCGTGGTGCGCCACAGTCCGACGGTGATCGCCACCATGCCGAGGAACAGCACAGCGGCGAGCGCGCCACGCCGAAGCATCCACGCGACACCATCGGTGTAGCGCAGCGTCACGCGCTCGAACCAGCGGTTGAACCACTGGAAGAAGCGGCCCGGCTGGTGGTGCTCGCGCTTGAGGATCAGCACGCACAACGAAGGCGTGAGCGTCAGCGCGATGATTCCCGAGATCACCACCGCGATCGCGATCGTCACCGCGAACTGGCGATAGAGCTCACCCGTCAGGCCGCCGAGGAAGGCGATGGGCACGAACACCGCGCACAGCGTGAGCACGATGGCGATGACCGGTCCGGTGACCTCGTGCATCGCTTTCATCGCCGCGTCGCGCGCGTCCCGATGCTCTTCGCGCATGATGCGCTCGACGTTTTCCAGCACGACGATCGCGTCGTCGACCACGATGCCGATCGCCAGCACCATGCCGAAGAGGGTGAGCGTGTTGATCGAATAGCCCAGCGCAAGCAGTCCCGCGAACGTGCCGATCAGCGACACCGGCACCGCGGTGAACGGGATCAGCGTCGCGCGCCAGTTCTGGAGGAAGAGGAACACGACCAGGAACACCAGCACCATCGCCTCGAGCAGCGTGTACACCACCTCGCGGATCGACACGCGCACGAAGCGCGTCGTGTCGTACGGCGTGGAGTAGGTGAGGCCCTGGGGAAAGCGCTGGGCGAGGCGCGCGACTTCGCCGGACACCCGCTTGCCGGTCTCCAGGGCGTTGGCGCCGGGCTGGAGGAACACGCCGACGAGCGTCGCGGGCTTGCCGTTCACGCGGCCGATGAACTCGTAGTCTTTCGAGCCGAGCTCGACGCGCGCGACGTCCTTCAGCCGCAGGATCGAGCCGTCGGGGTTGGCGCGGATCACGATGTTCTCGAACTGTCCGGGCTCCGTCAGACGGCCGAGGGTCGTCAGGGTGTACACCATCTCCTGGTTATCGGAGACCGGCGACTGCCCGATCTTGCCCGCCGCGAACTGTGCGTTCTGCTCGTTGAGCACGCGGATCAGATCGGTGCTGGTCACCTTGAGCTGCGCGAGGCGGTCGGGCCGCACCCAGATACGCATCGCGTAGTCCTTGGCGCCGAAGATCTGCACGTTCGTGGTGCCGGGTATGCGCTTCAGCTGGTCGAGCACGTTGAGCGTCACGTAGTTCGACGTGTAGAGGTCGTCGAAGCGTCCGTCGGGCGAATAGAACGCCAGCACCTGGAGGAAGGACGAGGAGCCTTTCTCGACGGTGACGCCCTGGCGCCGCACTTCCAGCGGCAGCCGCGGCTCGGCCTGCTTGACGCGGTTGTTCACGTTGAGCGCGGCCTTGTCGACGTCGGAGCCGATCTCGAACGTGATCTGCATCTCGACCATGCCGCTCGCGGACGAGGTCGAGCTCATGTACATCATGTTCTCGACGCCGTTGATCTGGTTCTCCAGAGGCGCGGCGACGGTCTGCTCGATCACCTCGGCGGATGCGCCGGGATACCACGCTCGCACCGTCACCACCGGCGGGGCGATCTCGGGATACTGCGCGATCGGCAGCACGCGTATCGCCGCGAGACCGGCGATCACGATGAACAGCGACAGCACCGCCGCGAAGATGGGGCGGTCGATGAAAAAGCGGGAAATCATTTGAGTTTCCTATAGGTCATCGCGAGCCCGGCAGGGCGTGGCGATCTTGTGGCGCACGAGCGGCCGTGCCGGGATCGCTTCGTCACTTCGTTCCTCGCGATGACGGCTGCGCCGTCGCACCCGCGGCGCGCGCGTCCGTCACTTGCACCGGCGCCCCGGGGCCGATCTTCATCACGCCGTCGACCACCACGCAGTCGCCGGCATTGAGGCCGGACTCGATGATCCAGCCGTCGCCGGCCCATTCCCCGACGTGCACCGGGCGCTGCTCGACCTTGCTCTCGGCGTTGACGACGTAGACGAACTTCTCTTTCGGCCCTTCGAGCACCGCGCGCTGCGGCACGACGATCGCGGACGGACGCGTGGCGCCTGCGAGCACGATGCGCACGAACTCGCCCGCGCGAAGCTGCTGCTGCGAATTGCCGAACTCCGCGCGCGCCTCCGACGTGCCGGTCTGCGTATTGACGCGCACGTCGGTGAAGTTCAGATCACCCGTCTTCGTATATGTGGTGCCGTCGGCGAGCTTCACCGTCGTCTTGAAGCGATTGCCCGGCGGCAGCTTGAGCTTGCCGGCCTCGACGTCGCGCCGGATCGCGAGGAACTCGCGGTCCGGGATGCCGAAGATCACGTACATCGGATCGACCTGCGTCACCGTCGTGAGCAGCACGTTGGGCCCCGACACCAGGGTGCCTTCGGAGACCGCCGAGCGGCTCGAGACACCGGCGATCGGCGATTCGACGCGCGTGTATTCGAGGTTGAGCTTGGCTTCGTTCAAGCGCGCCTGCACGCTCTTCGCTTCGGCTTCGGCGATGCGCTGCGCCGAGGTCGCGTCGTCGAGCTCTTTCTGGCTGACCGCTTTCGCTTCGACCGCCGGTTTCAGGCGCGCGACGTCGCGCCGCGCCTGCTCGAGGCGCGCCTGGGCGACACCGAGGTCGGCCTCGGCGCGCGCCACCGCGACGCGGAAAGGCTCGGGATCGATGGTGAACAGCGATTCACCGCGCTTGACCGGTGCGCCTTCCTTGTAATTGCGGCGCTGGAGAATGCCCGTCACGCGCGCGCGCACCTCGACTTCGCGATAGCCCGCGGTCTGGCCGACGTACTCGTAGCTCACCGCGACCTGGCGCGGCTCGGCGGTCACGACGGTGACGGCGGGAGGCGGCGGCCCGGCAGGCTGCGCCCGGGGCTCGCAGCCGGAAAGAAACGCGACGAGAAGCAGAAGAGCGTATGCGCGCGATGAGCACATGGTGAATCCGATAAAAGTAGTCAGGGATGGCGGGATGGTAGCGACTGACGCACGTCGCGTCGGTAGCCGGTATGTTTCCGTCATGTTGCGCGGGTAGGGGCTCGCCCTACTCGCATGCGCTAGTCGAATGAGAAGACCGCAAATCGACAGCGATGCGCGAAATTCCCGGCGCACGCTGAAAAAAATTGTTCGGGCGGGTGAAGAAATCTCGCGCGAAGCGCGGGTTACAGCTTCGGGAGGTGGGTCTGCAGTAAACCGAAGAGCTGGTGCGGGTCGATCGGCTTGGTCACGAGGGCGCGCACGCCGGCGTCCTCGATGTCGGTCGGGGCCAGCCCTTCGTTGAAGCCGGTGTAGAGGATGACCGGCAGCCGCGGATGCTTGAGGCGCAGCTCGCGCGCGAGCTGCAGCCCGTTCATGCCGGGCATCTTGTAATCGGTGATGACGAGATCGAAGGCGTCGTCGTGCGTGCAGACCGAGAGCGCGTCCGGCGCGCAATTCGAGGTCTTCACTTCGATCCCCCACGATTCCAGCAGGTCCGCCATGAAGGCGCTGACGGTCTGCTCGTCGTCGACGACGAGCACGCGGCCTTGCAGCCGGCACAGCGGCGAGCTCGCGCAGACGTCGCCCTCACACCCCTGCCGGTCGCCGGCGATCGCCGGAAACAGCACGCGGAAACGCGTCCCGTGCGGCGTCACCGGCTCGACGACGATGTGGCCGCCGAGCTCGTGCACGAGCCCGTGCACGCTCGCGAGCCCCATGCCGCTGCCTTTGCCGACCTGCTTGGTCGTGAAGAAAGGCTCGAAGACGCGATCCAGGATCTCCGGAGGTATGCCGGGTCCTTCGTCGTCGACGCGCAGCTCGACGTAGCCGCCCTCGACGGGCTGGCGGCACGCGGTGCATTCCTCCTCGCACGCCGGGCACTCGACCACCGACACGCGGATCGTGCCGGCGCCGTTCATCGCGTCGCGCGCGTTGATGCACAGGTTGAGCAGGATCTGGTCGAGGTGCACCGGGTCGAGCATGACCGGCGAGACTTCGGCGCACAGGTCGGTCCTGATGTCGATCGTGCCGGGCATCGCGCCGCCGAAGAGCTTGATCGACTGCTCGATGAGGCCGGCGATCGCGACCGGCCTCGGCTCGCCGCGCCGGCCGCGGCTGAAGGTCAGCATCTGCTGGATGAGGTCGCGCGCGCGAGTGCACGAGGCGTGCGCCTGGTCGAGATATTTCTTGCGGCGCGCCTGCGCCGACGCGGGCTGGTCCTGCGCGAGCACGATGTAGCCCATGATGCTCGTCAGCAGGTTGTTGAAGTCGTGCGCGATGCCGCCGGTGAGGTGTCCGAGCGCTTCCATCTTCTGCGCCTGGCGCAGCGCCTGCTCGGCCTGCTTGCGCTCGTCGATCTGCCGCGCGAACGCGACGATCCGCTGCTCGCCCGCGATCGTCGCGGGACGCAGCACGACGTCGTACCAGTGCACGCTGCCGTCCTTGCTGCGTCCCTCCCATTCGAAGCGCACGCTGCGGCCGGCCTTCGCTTCGGCGATGCGCTTGGCGGCCTCTTCGTCGGTATACGGATGGCCGGTCGAGAGATCGCCGATCGTCATGCGCTTGACCTCCTCGTAGCTGTAGCCGGTCATCACGCACACGCGCCGGTTGACGTCGAGGAGGTCTCCGGTTTCCCAGTCGTGGACGAAGACGCCGTCTTCCGACGCTTCGAAGATCGCGCGATAGCTCGATTCGGAGCGCTTGAGGTTTTCCTCGGCGCGCTGGCGCTCGAGCTCGGCCGCGGCGCGCACCGCGAAGATCTTGAGGATGGACTCGATGAACTCCGGGTTGAGCATCGGCCGGCGCGACATGACCGCGATCAGTCCGATGGGTTTGCCGCTGCCGTCGCTCATCGGATAGCCGGCGTAGCTCGCCATGCCGAACTTCGCGAGATCGGCGTCGTCGGGAAAGGCGCTGGTCACCGACGCGGGGTAGATCTTGAACTCCTGGCCGAACACCGTCGCGCACGGCGTGCCGCTCTTCGAGTATTCGAAGTTCTCCTTCATCTCGCCGTCCATGTAGAACGCGCGGATGCAAAGCTGCGCCGGGTCCGAGTCGTGCGTCGCGGAGACGATCGCGACTTCGACCTCGAGGATCGCCGCGAGATAGCGCACCAGCTCCTGATAGACGCTCGCGCCCTGCGCGCTCGACACCGCGAGCGCCGCGTTCGTCAGCGCTTCCTGCGTGCGCTTGGGGTCGGTGATGTCGGTCGCGACGCCGCAGACCGCGTACGGCTCGCCGTCGACGCCGAAGAGCGGGAACTTGAACGACAGAAACGTGCGGCGCTGGCGGCCGACGTCCGCGGTGACCTCGAACTCGGCCGCGGTGGCCTCGCGCAGGACCTGGGCGTCGTTCGCCTGGAAGTGCGCGGCGACTTCCGGCGGCCACAGCTCCTGGTCGGTATGGCCGACGATGCGCTCCGCGGGCATGCGCACCACGCGCTCGAGCTCGCGGTTGGCGAAGACGTAGCGGCCGTCGCGGTCCTTGACGAAGATGACCGCCTTGGTGTGGTCGAGGACCCGCTGGAGCTTCGCCTGGGTCTCGGGGCTGATCCAGCCGGTGCGCTGGAGATTGGAGAGGTCGTGGACGTGCGCGGTCAGCGCGCCGCCGTCGCCTTCGTCGCAGCCCAGGTGCACCAGGGCGTGGACGCGGCGGCCGTGGCAGTTACGGAACTGCCAGGGAAACCACTGCGGCAATCCGGTGCGCGCGGCCTGCCAGCGGCGCTGCCAGCGCTCGCGCGAGAACGCGCCGTCGGACTGCACCTCCGGGCACAGCTCGAGCAGCGGGCGGCCGATCAGCTCCTCGCGGGTGCATTCAAGGATGCGGCAGAAGCGCTCGTTGCAGTCGACGATCGTCTCGTCGAGCACGACGATGCCGTGCATCACTCGGTCGGAGGCCGTGACGGGCGTTACGCTGATCTGCATGCCTGCTCAAACTTTGTGCGATGGCAGGCAGTATAGGCAGACCGGACTAGGGTTTGGGCGACTGTTACACGACTGAAACAGGTGAAAAGGGGGAACGTGAAACGGGAAACGTGAAACGTGAAACGGCGAAGCCGCGGGAACCCCACGTTTCACATTTCACGTTTCACGTTTCACGAGACCTGCGGCACGAACATGTATCCCGCCCCCCGCACGGTGCGTATCGCCTGCGGCTCTTCGGGGTTGGACTCGACCTTGCGCCGCAGCCGCGCGATGCGGATGTCGATCGAGCGGTCGAACGGCTCCCACTCGCGGTTGCGGGTCATGGTGAGGATCTGGTCGCGGGTCAGCACCCGGTGGGGGTGCTCGGTGAAGACCTTGAGCAGGTCGAACTCCATGCTCGTGATCGGCACTTCCTGGCCCGAGACGTCGAGAAGGCGGTGCGACGCGACGTCGAGGAAGCAGCGGCCGACCGGCACGCGCTCGGTGACCACCTTCACCGGCTCCGGGGCCGGGCGCGACTGGAGCCTGCGCAGCACGCTTTTCACGCGCGCGAGGAGCTCGCGCGGATCGAAAGGCTTGGTGACGTAATCGTCGGCGCCGACCTCCAGCCCGACCACGCGGTCCACCACGTCGCCCGAACCGGTGACCATGATGATGCCGACGTCGTAACGCTCGCGCAGGAAGCGCGCGAGGGACAGACCGTCTTCGCCGGGCAGGCCGATGTCGAGCAGCACCACGTCGGGCAGGTTGCGCTCGACCGCCTCGCGCATGTCCGCGCCGCTCTCGGCCTGGTGGACCTCGTAGCCTTTGTCGCCGAGGTAATCGGCGACCATCTCGCGAATGGCGGGATCGTCTTCGACGATCATCACGCGGCCGTTGGTGGACATGTCGGGAAGGCTGGAATCGTTCGTTGCGGATTATAGCCCCGGATATAGGTGACGCCGATACAAAGTGTTTCAGTAGCGAAATCGCGCGGATACCCCCGCTGCCTAGACTCTCCTCATCGCAATCGAGCAACGTCACGAGGAGGCCCACATGGACAACGTCATTCAACTCCAGGCGATTCAGCCGCAGCGCACGAAGGCGGGCAGCCTGCACGGTGCCGAAGCCGCAGCGGCTTGCCCGTGGGAAGTCGAGCGCGACGTGATCCGCGGCCGCACCTTCGACCGCTCGGGCAAGTTCATGCCCGACGGGCTGTCGCACGCCGGCCGTCTGGACTTCCTCGCGCCGCACGAGCGCGTGCTCTTCTCGCAGATCCAGGGCCGCACGTACGCGAACACCTTCAAGCTGCTGGAGCGTGCGATCGGCGCGAGCACCCTCGAGCTTTCGCGCTCGCAGGTGCTCGGCGACCAGGAACGCCTGGATGCGCTCGTGGGCTGCACGCACGACGAGGTCAGGCACCAGGCGCTCTTTGGCCGCATCGATCTCATGATGGCGGGGGCGATGCCGCAGGGCTACCGCTACGCCGCTCGCGCCAACGAGTTCGCGTGGATCGTCCTCGGACGCTCGCGCTGGGCCGTGCTCGCCCTCACGCACATGATGGAGCTCGTCACGCAGGCGCATTACCACGAGAGCATCGCCCCCGATCCGACGCTCTCCGCGCTGTACAAGGACGTGTTCCTGTTCCACTGGCGCGACGAGGAGCGTCATGCCGGGCTGACCGAGCGCGAGTGGCGCGCCGAGGACGCGCGCATCACCGGGAAGGAGCGCGACGCGGCGGTCGACGATTTTCTTCAGCTGCTGCGCAATCTGAACATGATGCTGCAGCGGCAGGCCGCGGCGGACGCGCAGTACTTCTTCAAGGCGCTGCAGCGGCCGCTAGCAAAGCTCGACGCCGGCCGCGCGCAGGCTGCTTTCGTAGGCGCGTATCGCTGGCAGTACGTGCTGGCGGGCGTGCAGCACGAGCGCTACGCCGACCTGCTGGCGGAGCTCACGAGCGACGAGCAGGGCGCGCGCATCGCGGCGGGTCTGCTCCCGCTCGCGGTGCCGCCCGAAGTGCAGCCGCTCGAGGTCAAGGGCGCTTCCAGAGCGGAGGCGTCATGACGAAGAAAGTGTTCGAGGCCTTCCGCACTATGGGCCCTTATGTCGCGCTGGAGCTTTTCGTGCCGGGCGGCACGCTGCTGTCGATACTGCTCTGGTACGCGCGAAAGCGCCGGGCGCTCGCGGCTGCGCAACAGTCCTGAGATAGCACCGCCATGTGGGCTATCCTTACGGCTCAGAAGAACCGGAGGAGATCCACATGGCGGCCAGCACCGTCACACTCGTCAATCCCGTAGGTCAGCGCGCTGCGGCGCGCGCGGCGTTGGCAAAGCGTCTCGCAACGCTTCAAGGCAAGTCGATCGGCTTCATCGACAACATGAAGCCCAACGCGAATCTCTTCGTGCAGTACATCGAGGAGATGATCCGCGCCGAATACCCCGACGTGAAGACGCACACCGTGCGCAAGAACTTCACGTCGAGCAAGCTCATCGCGAACGAGCTCGAAGGCAAGGTCGACGCGCTCGTCAACGCCTGGGGCGATTGAGGAGGCTGCACGTCGTGGTGTATCCACGACTCGGCCTGGCTGGAAAAACGCGGCGTGCCGTCGTCGACGGTCGTGTCGACCGCGTTCCTCACGCACGCGCACCTCGCGGCGAAGAACCTGCAGCTCGATGACTTGCCGCTTCTCGTCACGCCCCATCCGCTGAACGATCTCACGCCGGAGCAGATGCGCGATCTCGCGCGCGTCGCGTATCCGGTCGTGATCCGCCAGCTCACGGGACAGGGCGCGCAGGAGAAAGCGACGCGCATCGATTACGTGCATCCGTCGCGCGACAAAACGAAACCGGTGGGAGCGACGTGATGGATACGAGCGTTCTGGAAAAGCCCACGATCGAGCTCGAAGACTCGTGGGAGAAGATCAACGAGTGGTTCCTCGAGCACGATCTCACCGACGGCTTGCCGATCGTGCCGCCGACCCAGCCGCGCGTCGACGCGATGACGCGCTACGTCGAGCGCGAACTCGGCTGGACGCCTTCGGACGTCATCGGCACCCTGGCGCCCAAGCACGGCCAGGCGACGATCGAGAAGATCGCGGCGAACGCGGTCATGGCGGGCTGCAAGCCCGAGTACATGCCGGTGCTGATCGCGTGCGTGAAAGGCGTCGCGAGTCCTGCGTTCAACCTCGACGCAGTGCAGACCTCGACCCACAACACATCGCCGCTGCCCATCGTCAACGGCCCGGTGTGCAAGGCGATCGATCTGAACTGCGGCTACAACAACACCGGCAGCCGCTGGCGCGCGACGAGCACGATCGGGCGCGCGCTCCAGCTCTGCATGATCAACATCGGCGGTACGCCGGGCTCGATCAACATCCACACGCAAGGGCACATCGCGCGCTACGAGCACGTCATCGCCGAGAACGAGGACGAGAATCCCTGGGAGCCGCTGGCGGTCGAGCGCGGATTCGAAGCGGACGCGAACGTGGTGACGGTCATTCCCGCGTGCACCGCGGCGATGATCGACGACAACGGCGGCAGCCAGACCGCGAAGGACCTGCTCAAGACGGTCTCGCGCTCGATCGCGTACGTCGGCAACCGCAACATCAACGGCAAGGGACAGCCGCTGCTGATCCTGGCGCCGCAGCACGCGCGCCTCATCGCGCTCGGCGGCTACAGCAAGGCGGATCTGAAGCGCTTCATCTGGGAGCACGCGCGCGTGCCGTTCCGCGACATCCCGCGCGGCAACCTCGTGAACTTCAGCGTGCACAACCTGAAGCTGTACGACATCGACGACGACCATGCGGCGGTGCCGATCGCCGAGAGTCCCGAGGAGATCGTGATCGTGGTGATGGGCGGCGTCGGCACGCACAGCCTGTCGGTGCAGACGCGGCTCGCCTCGGAGAACGTGACGGTGGCGATCACGAGGAAGGACGGGACGCTATGGAAATGCTGAAAACCGTCGTGGTCGCCATGGCTTCTCTGGCGAGTCTATCGGCGCACGCGGCGCAGGGGGATGCGTATCCGACGCGGCCCATTCGGCTGGTGGTCGGGTTCACCCCCGGCGGCGCCACCGACCTCGTCGGCAGGCTGGTCGCGGAAAAGCTCTCGGAGAAGCTCGGCCAGCAGGTCGTCGTCGACAACCGTCCCGGCGCGAGCGGCATCATCGCGGCGCGCCTCGTCGGTTCGGCGCAGCCCGACGGACACACGCTGCTCATCTCGGGCTCGTCGATCAGCATCGTCGGCAGTCTCTACAAGCAGACCCGCTTCGACGTGCAGCGCGACCTCGAGCCGGTGGCGATGGTCGCCACGACGCCTTACGTCATGGTCGCGCACCCGTCGACCGCGGTGAAAAGCGTCGCCGACCTCATCGGCTACGCCAAGGCGCGTCCGGGGAAAGTGAGCTACGGCGCCTCGACGCCCGGGACGGTTCAGCACCTCTCGGGCGAGATGTTCAAGCGCCTCGTCGGCATCGACATGCTGTTCGTGCCTTACAAAGGGACCGGCGCGATGCTGCCGGACCTGCTCGGCGGCCGCGTACAGGTCGCGGTCGACAACGTGACGGTGCTCGCGCCGCACGTGAAGAGCGGCGCGGTCGTGCCGCTCGCGGTGACCACGATCAAGCGCAGCCCGGTCCTGCCGAACGTGCCGACGCTCGCCGAGTCCGGTATCCAGTCCCTCAGCGGCTTCGACACCGGCGGCTGGTTCAGCATGTATACCGCGCACCGCACGCCGCCCGCAGTCATCAAGAAGGTGAACGACGAGATCTTCGCGATGATGGAGCGCGCCGACGTGCGCGAGCGCCTGCTCGCCCTGGGCGGGACGCCGCTGCCCGGAACGCCGCAGGACCTCAAGAAACAGCTTGCCGCGGAAGTGCCGCGCTGGCGCAAAGTGATACAGGACTC
Source organism: Burkholderiales bacterium (assembly GCA_036262035.1). Taxonomy (NCBI): domain Bacteria; kingdom Pseudomonadati; phylum Pseudomonadota; class Betaproteobacteria; order Burkholderiales; species Burkholderiales bacterium. The sequence continues at coordinate 213,411 of DATAJS010000011.1, forward strand.
CGATATAAAGGTTGATTGAGCCCGCTGCGCGGGCTCGGTGCGTGAACGCCAAGGAGGGAACCTGCGGTTCCCTCCTTGGACCTCCCTCCCTTGAACCATCAGATTTCAGGAAATATGCGTAGATTGATATGGACCATCGCGGCGCTTGGTGTGGTCGGCGCGCATGCCGCGGAAACGAAATACCCGACGAAGCCGATCCGGCTGATCTCGGCCTACGCCCCCGGCGGCGGCAACGACACCATGGCGCGGGCGCTGGCGCAGCGTCTCACCGAGGCGTGGGGTCAGCAGGTCATCGTCGACAACCGCCCCGGCGCCAACGGGCTGCTCGCGTGCGAGATCACCGCCAAAGCGCCGCCCGACGGGTATACCCTGCTGATGGCGAGCATCTCGAGCCACGGCATCAACCCGGCTCTCTACAAGAAGATCCCGTACGACCCGATCCGCGACTTCACCCCGATCTCGCTGCTGGGAACGACGGCCAACATGCTCGTCGTGCATCCGTCCACACCGGCCAAGACCGTGAAAGAGCTCGTCGCGTACGCCAAGAGCAAAGGCGGGCTCACCTATGGCTCGAACGGCATCGGCAGCTCGCAGCATCTCGCGGGCGCGCTCTTCGCGAGCACTTTCGGGCTCAATCTCACCCACGTGCCTTACAAGGGTACCGGGCCGATGACGACCGATCTGCTCGGCGGCCAGATCGCGATGGCGTTCGCCAACATGACGACCGCGCTGCCGCACGTGCGCACCAAGAAGCTCATTCCGATCGCGGTGACGTCGCTGACGCGCTCGCCGCAACTGCCCGACGTGCCGACGGTCGCGGAGACCGTGCCCGGCTTCGAGGCGACCTCGTGGTGGGGCATCGTCGCGCCGCGCGCGACACCTGCGGGCGTGGTCGAGCCGCTCAATCGCGAGATCGTGAAAGTCCTGGCGTCACCCGACATGAAGACCTTCATGCACGGCCTCGGCGCCGAGGCCAAGGGCACGACGCCGAAGGAGTTCGACGCCTTCATCCGCGCCGAGCTCGTGAAGTGGGCGAAGGTGGTGAAGGAATCGGGCGCGCGCGCCGACTGAGAGGACCCCATGACCGAACGCATCCGTCTCTCCATCCCCGATGCGCGCAAGCTCTCCGAGCGCGCGGTCGAAGGCATGGGCTTCAGCGCCGAGGAGGCGCGCATCATCGCCGATCACTGCATCGACGCGGCGGTGTGCGGCTACGAGTACTCGGGACTCCCCAAGCTCCTCAACCTCGCCGACGGTCCACGCTCCAACCTGCCGCGCAAACCCATCGAGGTCGTCCGCGAGACCAGCGTTTCGGCGCTGTACGACGGCGGCAACAACGTCGGCATGTATACGATGTACCTCATGTCGAAAGCCGCGATCGAGCGCGCGGAACGGCACGGCTTCGCCATCATCGGTCTCACCAACAGCTGGACGAGCGGACGCGGCGCGTACTACGTCGAGATGATCGCGCGCGCCGGGCTCGTCGGCATCCACACCGTGAGCGCGAGCCGGCATGTCGCTCCGCTCGGCGGCGCCAAACCCACGTTGGGCACCAATCCGATTTCTTTCGGCTTTCCCATGGAAGGCGATCCGCTCGTCATCGATCTGGGCACGTCGGCTTTCATGGCGACCGACCTCAAGATGCGCGAGCGCCTCGGCATCCCGCTGCCCGAAGGCGTGGCGATCGACGCCGACGGCAACCCCACCACCGACGCCGCGCGGGCGAAGCTCGGAGCGATCCTGCCGTTCGGCGGGCATAAAGGCCACGCGCTGTCGATCGCGATGCGCGCGTTCGGGACGCTGTGCGAAGTGCATCGCGACGCGGAAGGCATCTACGGCTACGTCACGATCGCGTTCAAGCCCGATCTCCTGATGCCGCTGGAGGCGTATCGCACGGCGCTCGCCGACGCCATCGCCGAGATCAAGGCGACGCCGCGCCAGCCGGGGGTGAGCGAGATCCGCATCCCCGGCGAGCGCTCTTTCACGGAGCGCGCACGGTTGATGCAGGAAGGCATCGAGATCGATCGCCGGATTTACGACGCTCTCAGAAAGTTCGCAGATAAAACCGGGGTCTGACCCGATAAAGCCGGGGTCAGACCCGGGAAGAAAGGAAAGCATGGAGTTGTCACTGAAAGGACGCACCGCGTTCGTCACCGGTGCGAGCCGCGGCATCGGCCGCCAGATTTCACTGGCGTTCGCTGCCGAAGGCGTGAACATCGGTTTGTTCGGGCGCGACATCGAGCGCTGCAATACCGTCGCGGCGGAGATCCGCGACAAGCACAAGGTGAAGGCCGCGGTGATCGGGCTCGACCTCGCCGACGCAGCGGCGATCAAGCCGGCGGTCGAGCGCGCGATCGCCGAGCTCGGCAGCGTCGACATCCTCGTCAACTGCGCGGGCGGCGCGTATCGCGGCAGGCTCGCGGACATTCCGGACGAGCTGTGGGAAGCCTATTTCGCGGTGAAGCCGCTCGGTCTCATCCGCATGACGCGCGAGACGATGCCGTACCTCAAAAAGTCCGACCAGGCGCGCGTCATCCACATCTCGGGCACGCGCGGGCGCGAGCCGCACGGCGTGCAGGTGATGTCGGGACCGATCAACCTCGGCACGCTGTCCATCACCAAGGCGATGGCGAACGAGTTCGGCCCGGCGGGCGTCACGGTCAACGCGATCTGTCCCGGCTCGACCGACACCGGGCGCTGGACCGAGCTCGTCAAGGTGGCCGCGCGCGACCGCGGCATCTCCGAAGCCGAAGCCGAGAAGCAGCTCGTCGCCGACGTGCCGATGGGGCGCGTGGTGAAGCCTCACGACGTCGCCGACCTCGCGGTGTTCCTCGCCTCGGCCCGCGCCGGCATGATCACCGGCACTTCGATCAACGTCGACGGGGGGCGTACGCGTGGGATTTGAGTTGCGCGGCGCGCTGGGTGACGCGCTGGCGCTCATCTCGTCCATCTGTGCACTGTCCGCCTCCGCCCAAAACTATCCGGATCGCACCATAAGGCTCGTCGTTCCTCTCGCGCCCGGCGGCGGCAACGACGCCGCGGCGCGCGTCATCGCGGCCGAGCTCGGCAAGCGGCTCGGGCAGCAGGTGGTGGTGGACAACCGCCCCGGCGGCGGCTCGGTCATCGCCTCGCAGCTCGTGCTCAACGCGCCGGCGGACGGTCACACCCTGTATCTCGTCAGCACCAACTTCAGCATGGCGCCGCTGCTGCAGTCGAAGCTTCCGTTCGATGCTTTTCGCGATTTCACGCATCTCACGCGCGTGGGCATCTCGCCGGGCGGGCTGATCGTGCATCCGTCGCTGCCGGTCTACAAGATGAAGGACCTGATCGCCATCGCGCGCGCGAAGCCCGGCGAGATCACGTTCGGCTCGTCGGGGCCGGGCGGCGGCTCGCACCTCGGCGGCGAGCTCTTCAACCTGCTCGCGAACGTGAAGCTCACGCACGTGCCGTACAAAGGCAGCGCGCTCGCCACCACCTCGGTGCTGAGCGGCGAGACCTCGGTTGCGTTCACCAACCCGACCGCGTCGCTGCCGCTGATACGCAGCGGGCGGCTGCGCCTGGTCGCGGTGACGACGGCGAAGCGCTGGCCGCTGTTACGCGACACGCCGACGATCGCCGAGTCCGGAGTGCCCGGCTACGAGCACATCATCTGGAACGGACTGTCGGTGCGGGCGGGCACGCCGCAGCCGATCGTCGACCGGCTGCACAGGGACACGGTCGAGGTACTGAAGACGTCGGTCGTCGCGGAGCTGCTCGCGCGCGACGGCGCGCTGCCGTCGCCCGAGACCCCTCAGGCATTCGCGCGTTTCCTCGCCGACGAGCACCGCAAATGGGCGCCGGTGGTGAAGAGAGCGGGGATCAGCGCGTTGTAACCGCGGGCGTCAGGCCGGGGCCGGAGGCGCTCGACGCACGGTCGAAGCGCGCGTCCGGCAAATCGGCTCGCGCGAATCGTGAAGACGGCGTGAAGACCGAACGGCCGGCAGCGTGCACAGCCGGTCCGCGGCGGCGCTGAAGGCCGAGGTCACCTCGTCGATCATCTTCGCGTCGCGCGGCGCCGTGGTGACCGCGCGCCGCGAGCGCAGCAGCGAGAGTCGTCGCATCACGTCGCCCGCGTCGCGCACCGGCATGCGTGTGGCGTCTTCGGGAACGGCGCGCGCGGCACCGCCGCGGTATTCCACCGTTTCGACGTATGCCGTGAGCAGGAAGTACACGATGTGCTCGCTGGCCGCGAGCTTCAGCGCGTCGATGATGATCATGATCTGCGATCCTTTCATGAAGCTTTCGTCGGAGTGCCGGAATCGTCATGACACCCGACTGATTAGTCACGCGCGTTCTCTCTTTGTGCCCCGGGACGCGTTCATCATTTCTTGCGCGACTCACAAGTAATTTCAGTCGAGCGAGACGTAAGGAAGACAAATCGATGTGCTAGCGCGTTGACGCATGTCGCGGACTTGGCTAACGTCGTTCGACACAGGGGGCTTCATGAGCGCATCCGGGCATCGCGGCGAACCACCGATGGCTCTCTATGCGTCGCTGCTCTCGCCGTTCACGCTGGCGGGCAAACGCCTGAAGAACCGGCTCGTGCACGCGTCGATGACGACGCTGATGGGCGAGAACGCGCGGGTCACCGACCGGCTCATCCAGTACCACGCCAACCGCGCGCACGGCGGCGCGGCGCTGATCGTCACCGAGCCGCTCAGCATGGCGGCGCACCAGGTGCTGCCGAACAAGGTGCGCGTCTGGAACGACGACAATCTTGACGGGCTGAAGCGCTGGGCGGACGCAGTCGAATCGCACGACTGCCGGCTGCTCGGCCAGCTCCAGGATCCGGGACGCGGCGGTCATGCCCCGGGCAAGAACCCCGCGGCGGTCGGGGCTTCGTATCTCCCGGACGACATCAGCTGGACCGTGCCTCACGCGTTGAGCGCCGCGGAGATCCGCCGCATGACGTCCGAGCTCGCCGAAGCGGCGGCGAGGCTCCAGCGCTGCGGCTTCAGCGGCGTCGAGATCTCCGCCGGACACGGCCACATGTTCCACCAGTTCCTCTCGCCGTGGTCGAACGGCCGCGACGACGAATACGGCGGCGATCTGCCGGGCCGCGCGCGCTTCCTCGTCGAAGTGATCGAAGCGCTGCGCCGGACGTGCGGAGACGGCTTCATCGTCGGCGTGAAGCTTCCCGGCAACGACGGTGTCAAAGGCGGCGTCGATCCCGGCGAGGCCGCGCGCATCACCCGCCATCTGGCTTCCGGCGCCGCGCCCGACTACTTCTGCTTCGCGCAGGGCAGCCACGCGCGCTCGCTCGAGCTGCACGTGCCCGACGGCAACGGACCGCGGGCGCCTTACCTGCCGCTGATCCGCGAGCTGAAGCGCTCGGCCGGGAAAGTGCCGGTCGTCGCGCTCGGTCGCATCACCGATCCCGCGGAAGCCGACCGCATCGTCGAGCGCGGAGACGCCGAGCTCGTCGCGCTCGGCCGCGCGCTCGTCACCGATCCGGCGTGGCTGAAAAAAGCGTCCGAAGGCCGCGCCCACGACATTCGTTACTGCGTGTCGTGCAATAGCTGCTGGGACACGACGGTCACCACGCACAAGCCGATCGCGTGCGACAACAACCCGCGCGTCGGCAGACCCGACGAAGTCGACTGGCATCCCGCGCCCGCGACGGTGCGCAAGCGCGTGGTGGTGGTCGGCGCCGGCATCGCCGGTATGGAGGCGGCGTGGATCGCCGGCGCGCGCGGTCACCACGTGACGGTGTACGGGGCGTCGAGCGAGATCGGCGGCAAGACGCGGTTGCGTGCGGGACTTCCGGGCGGCGAGGCGCTGTCGGGCATCTACGACTATCAACGTGCGCAGGCGATCAAGGCCGGCGTGCGGTTCGAGCTGGGGCTGACCATCGACGCGGCCGATGTGATCGCGCTGAAACCCGATGCGGTGGTCCTCGCCACGGGCGCCGACATGATCGCGCCGCCCTGGCTGCCGGCCGAGTACCGCGAAGCGGTCCCGGACCTGCGCAGCGCGATGGCTGCGTTGCGCGGTCACGCCGTGCGCCAGCACGGCACCGCGGTCATCGTCGACACCGATCACACCGACGGCACGTACGCATCGGCCGAGCTCCTGCGCTCGATCTTCGATCGCGTCGTCGTGATCACGCCGCGCGAGGCGATCGCGCAGGACGTGGCGCTGGTGACGCGGCAGGGCATACAACGCCGCTTCCACGAGAAGCGGATCGGCGTCGTCACGTTGTGGAGCCGCGCATCACCGCGCGCTTCGAAGACGGCGTGCTCGAAACGGTGAACGTCTACAACGGCGAGACGCAGGAGATCGCGGACGTCGCGTTCCTCGCGTATGCGTCGCCGCGTGCGCCGCGGGTCGAGCTCGTGGCGCCGCTCAGAGCAGCGGGACTCGATACGAGGCGGGTCGGCGACTGCGCCTTTGCGCGCGGGGTGATGGCTGCGACCGCCGAAGGTCATGCCGCGGGCAACGCGATATAGCGCGCTGCGCCGCAGTGTGCTGCGCGCGGGCGTCGCGCTCGGAGCGACGATCGCGCTGCCGCCGCTTGCTGCGAGCTCGGCGGCGCAGCCGCGAAAAGCGCCTGCACTGGTGCCGCGCAGGCTGTACTTCGTCCGCGCGGATTACGTCAACGTGCGCGTGAGCCCCGACGGCAATCATCTCTCGTATCTCGCGCCGGTGAACGGCGTGCTGAATCTCTTCGTCGCGCCGGTATCGGCGCCGAATGCCGCGCGGCAGCTCACCCAGGTGACCGACCGGGACATCGGGTGGCGCTACGAGTGGGCGCACAACAACCGCTACATCGTGTTCTTTCGGGACCGCGACGGCGACGAGAACTGGCGCGCGTCGAGCATCGACATCGCGAGCGGCGCGGTGAAGCTCCTCACGCCGGAGCGCGGCGTGCGCGCCCTGATGCAGGAGGTCAGCCACCTGTATCCCGACGAGATGCTGGTGCAGCTCAACGCGCGCGACCGCGGGCGCTTCGACATCCACCGCATCAACGTCGTCACCGGCGAATCCGCGCTCGTCTTCGAGAATCGCGAGTTCGCGTGGATCTTCACCGACAGCACGTTCAAAGTGCGGCTCGGCGCGCGGTACGTGCCCAGCGGCGACCTCGAGCTGATGCAGCGCGCCGGCGACGGCTGGGCCCCGTTCATGACGATGGCGCTGGAGGACGTCGAAAGCTCGACCTTCATCGACATCGACGCCGACGGCAGGACGCTGTATCTCGCCGATTCGCGAGGCCGCGACAAGGCGGCGCTCGTGGCGCTGGACATGACGTCGGCCAAGGCGACCGTGCTCGCGCAGGACCGCGACGCCGACATCGTCCGCGTGCAGCTCGATCACCGCACGCGCAAGCCGCTCGCGGCGGCTGCGGTGAAGGACCGCGTGCGCTGGCAGGGGCTCGACGCGGCCTCGCGCCGCGAGCTCGAGCGCTTCTCGGACGCCGGCCGCGGCGACCTCGAGATCCTGAGCCGCAGCCTCGACGGCGATAAAGTCACCGCCTATTACGAGCGCGACGACGCGAGCGGCGAGTACGCGCTGTACGAGCGTTCGACCGGCCGTGTGCGCAAGCTCTACCGGGCGCGCGCCGCGCTCGATGCCGCGGGATTGAGGCCGATGCAGCCGGTGGCGATCCGCGCCCGCGACGGTCTCACGCTCAACTCGTATCTGACGCTGCCCGCGCGCGACGCCAGGCGCGTGCCCCTCGTGCTCGTCATCCATGGCGGGCCGTACTGGCGCGACAGCTGGGGCTATTCCGGCGTGCACCAGTTCCTGGCGAACCGCGGCTACGCCGTGCTCAGCATCAACTTCCGCGGCTCGACCGGTTTCGGCAAGTCGTTCGTCAGCGCCGCCGACCGGCAATGGGGCGCGCGCATGCACGACGACCTCATCGACGGGCTCGACTGGGCGATCGAGCAGGGCTATGCGGACCCGCAGCGCGTCGGCTTCTACGGCGCGAGCTACGGCGGGTATTCGGCGTTGACCGCGGCGACGCGCACGCCCGAGCGCTTCGCGTGCATCGTCGACATCTTCGGGATCTCGAACCTGCTCACCTTCATGGCGACGATCCCCGAGTACTGGAAGCCGTGGTTCAGCGTGTGGAAGACCGGTGTCGGCAATCCCGATACCGAGGAAGGCCGCGAGTTCCTGCGCAGCCGTTCGCCGCTCTTCAATCTCGAGCGCGCGACCAGGCCCATCCTGATCGCGCAGGGCATGCGGGACGTGCGCGTGGTCGCGGCGGAGTCGGAGCAGATGGTGGCGGCCCTGAAGAAGAACGGCGCGCCGGTGACCTACGTGACCTTCCCGGACGAAGGCCACGGCTTCGTGCGCAACGAGAACCGGCTCGCATTCTATGCGGTGGTCGAGGCGTTCTTCGCCAGGCACCTCGGCGGCCGCTATCAGCCGGTGGGAGGCGACTTCGCCGGGTCGTCGATCAGGATCGAGACCGGCGGCGAGCTCATCCCGGGGCTGCCGGAAGCGAGAGCGACGTAAGAAGTCGTCATTCCCGACCCGCGATAGCGGAAGTGATCGGGAATCCATTCAACGTTAGAGCCTCCAAAATGGTTTCCCGCCTTCGCGGGAATGACGGTTCGGCCTACGCCGGTCGCACGTTCGATTCCATCGCTTCCTTCTTGTCGGCGGCGTTCTCGTTGCCGCGGCCGTGGGTGCGGCCGTCTTCGCTCGCCTTGTAGAGCGACCCCTGCAGTCCGTGCTTCGGCGGCTCGTCGCGCTGCTGCTTGCCCATGTACGACTTCGCCATGCGCTCGGCGATGCGGGGCATCAGCGCGGACATCGTGGTGTTGAGCTTGGACATCGTGCCGACCTTGATGTGGTGCACCGGGTCGACCGCGGCGTCGAGGATCGCGCTCGCCACTTTCTCGGGCTCGATCATCGGCGTCGGCAGCTTCGGCTCCTGCGAGAGGTAATTCGCCGCGTGCTCGGGATAGGGCGTGTCGACCGCGGTCGGCTGGATCAGCGTGATCGAGATCGGCGCCTTGTCGGCGTGCATCTCGACGCGCAGCGAATCGGTGAAGCCTTTGACCGCGTGCTTGCTCGCCGAGTACATCCCTTGCAGCGGTATCGCGGCTTCGGACGCTTCGCTGCCGATGTTGATCAGCGCGCCGCCGTTCGCTTTCAGGTGCGGCAATGCGACGAGCGAGCCGTACACGACGCCCCAGAAGTTGGTTTCGAAGAGCCGGCGGCTGTCCGCGTCGTCGATCTCGTCGATGCGTCCATAGATCGAGACCGCGGCGTCGTTGATCCAGGTGTCGATGCGGCCGAAGCGCCCGATCGCGGTCTGCGCGATACGCTCGACGTCTTCACGCTGTCCCACGTCGGCCTTGACCGCGACCGCTTCGCCGCCGAACGCGACGATGTCCTGCACGATCGCATCGAGCGTCTGCGCGCTGCGCGCGGCGAGCACCACTTTCGCGCCCTGGTCGGCGGCGGCGATGGCGGTCGCGAGACCGATGCCGCTCGACGCACCGGTGATCACGACGACTTGCTGGTTGAGCGGTTTGAGCTTGAGAGCCATGGGTTATCTCCTTCAGAACGATCTCCATGGTTTTGCAACCCCCATGCCGCTGTAAGGCTGGTGTAAGCCTCATGAAAGCGAGTCGAGACCTCGAGCCGTTACAATCGAACGCGCACCGATCTTGCTTTGCCAGGCACGGAGCCAGTCGATGAGCCGAAACACGCCGGGAACGACACGCACGAAGCACCGCATCGTGGGCGCCGCCGCGCTCGCTGCGTGCACGCTGCTCGCAGCGACGGCGCGCGCAGACGAAGGTTCGGCGGTGAAGTTCGCGCCGAAGGAGATCGAGACGATCCTGTCGCACGGCCCGTGGCCGATGCCGGCGGTGAAGGACGTCACGAACCGCGTCTCGGGCAAGCGCGAAGCGATCGAGCTCGGCACGCGGCTCTTCTTCGAGCAGCGCATGTCGACCGCCGGCCAGGTCTCGTGCGGCACGTGCCACGTCCCCGAGCGCAACTGGACCGACAACCTGCCGCGCGGCATCGGCATGGTCGAGGTCTATCGCAACACGCCCACTTTATGGAACCTGCGCGCGGGCCGCTTCTTCGGCTGGGACGGCGCGTCCGACAGCCTCTGGGCGCAGAGCCTGCGGCCGATCGTGGACGTGCGCGAGCTCGCGTCGAGCCCGCAGCACGTCGCCAGGCTCGTGCGCGACGACGAACAGCTCGCGTGCCGTTATCGAAAGGCGTTCGGCGCCCCGCCTTCGCAGAGCGACGACGAAGCGGTCTTCGTGAACATCGGCAAGGCGCTCGCGGCGTTCCTGGAGACGCTCACCAGCGGCCGCACGCCGTTCGACAATTTCCGTGATGCGCTCGCACGCGGCCGGACGCCGCCGCCGGGCACGTATTCGGAGCCCGCGCAGCGCGGCCTCAAGATCTTCATCGGCAAGGGCGGTTGCACCAACTGCCACTCGGGGCCCAACTTCACGAGCGGCGAGTTCTTCAGCACCGGCCTTTCGAAGTTCCAGCCGCTCGGCAAGCCGGACCCGGGCCGTCTCGAAGGCATCCGCACGCTGCTCGAGAGCCGCTACAACCTCATGGGCAAGTACAACGACGACGTGACCAGGGTGAGCGCGACACGCACCCGCGCGGTGAAGCAGGATCCGTCGACGTTCGGCGAATTCAAGGTGCCCTCGCTGCGCAACCTCGCGCTGAGCCATCCCTACGCACGCGACGGGCAGGTGGATAGCCTGACCGACGTCGTGCGCCACTACTCGGAGATCGATCCGATCAAGCTCTTCGCACGGGATGGAAGTCCCGCGAAACCGCTCGAGCTCACCGCGCGCGAGCAGAGCGATCTCGTGGTGTTCCTCGAATCGCTCAGCACTTTCACCAATCCCTGGCGGCCCGACGACCACGGCGATTGTTTGTGATCGTAGGGTGCGTGGTAACGCACCGCGCCTTTAAAGCCTCTAGTTCAATTTCATCCCCGATTCGCGGATGACCTTCGCCAGCTTCTCGTAATCCCCGCGTATCCGCGCCGCGAACTCTTCGGGCGTGCCGCTCATCGCTTCCATGCCCTGATTCGCGAGGTACTCGTGCGCTTCGCGGCGCTGCATCGCCTTGTTCGATTCGGCGTTGAGTCGCGCGACGACGTCGCGCGGGATGCCGGCGGGGCCGAGCAGGCCGAGGAAGAACGTCGCGCTGAAGCCGGGGAGAGCGGCTTCGGCGATCGTCGGGACCTCCGGGAGCGCTTGCAGCCGCCTCGGCCCGCTGACTGCGAGCCCGCGCAGCTTGCCCGACCGCACGAGCGAGATCGAGCCCAGGGGATTGCTGAAGAGCAGCGACACCTGACCCGCCATGGCCTCGGTGAGCGCCGGGCCCGCGCCCTTATAGGGGATATGCACCATCTCGATCCCCGCGCGCGACCGGAACATCTCCATCACGAGGTGTCCCGCAGAGCCGTTGCCGGGCGAGCCGTAGTTGAGCTCGCGCGGATGCGCCTTGGCGAAGCGGATCAGCTCGGCGAGATTCTTCACCGGCAGCGAAGGGTGCACCACCAGCAGTGATGCGTATTCGCCGCACGGCGCGATCGCGATGAAGTCTTTCGAAAGATCGAAGCGGCGATAGGTGAGCGACGCGACCATCAGCCCCGATCCGCCGAACGCGAGCGTGTAGCCGTCCGGTGCGGCGCGCGCGGTGTATTCACCGCCGACCACGCCGCCGCCGCCGGGACGGTTTTCGACGACCATCGGCTGGCCGAGCGCTTCGCCGAGTTGTTTCGCGACGAAACGCCCGAGCGTGTCGTTGCCGCCGCCGGGCGCGAGCGGGACGACGAGGCGGATCGGCTTGACGGGATAGGTTTGCGCGTGGGCGAGCGAGCAGGCGGCCGCAACCAACAGTGCCGCCGCTGAACGCACGCTAAATCTCCAGCCGGTACACGCGCGCGGCGGTGTCGCGATACAGCGCCGCTTTCTCCGGAGCCGAATAATTCTGCGTGATGCGCTTCAGCGCGTTCCACAGCACGCCGTAGCCGCACGACTGCTTGTCGACGGGGAAGTTGCTTTCCATCATGCACCGCCGAGCACCGAAGGCGGCGATGCACTCTTCGACGTACGGCCGCCACACCTGAGCGAGCTCTTCGGAGGAGGGCGGCACATCGCGCAGATGGAAGTCCCAGTCGCAGTACAGCATGCCCAGGCCGCCGACCTTCATCACGAGATTGGGGAACTGCGCGAGATCGCGAACGTTCTTCCGCCAGACCTCGAAGGTCGCCTTGCGATCCTCGTGCGGCGGGAGCCCGAGGAGCCCGCCGCAGTGATTGAGGATCATCGTCGTATCGGGTGCGCCGCGCACGAGCTGCGCCACGTCCGGAAGCTGGGGGTGGAATTGCCACGACTCGAAGGTCAGGCCCGCTTTCGCGAGCCGCGCAACGCCTTTCTGGAATTTCGGGTCGCAGACCTGGTGCTGCGGTACCTGGTGGCGGCCGAACCTGGCGGCATTGCCGGTATCCCAGGTGACGCCGTGGCGTATGCCGCGCAAGCGCCCGTTGCCCGCCGCGATCAATGCTTCGAGGACCGGTTGCACGTCATCGCCGAGCCTCATGTCGGCATGACCGACGATGCCGGCGCAGAGCTTCGCCTTGCCGTAGCCGCCGCTCGCGCTCATCGCGGCGATGCCGTTGACGAACTCGACTTCGCCGACGGGCTTCATCGCTTCGGGACCGCCCGCGCGATACTGCGAGCCGCACTCGATGAAGACGGTCGCGACGATGTTGTGGCCGGTGGCGACGTCGGCCGCGAGCTCGTGAACGAGGTAGCGGCCGCGGTGGGCATCGTCCCAGCAGTGATGGTGCGGGTCGACGATGGGGAGCTCGGGCTCGAGCGGCGCTTCTTCGCGCAAGCTCGCCCACTGGTGGACTTCTTCGCGGTGGCGGTACGCGTTGCCTGCGAATACGTACGGCTTGTTCATCTCCCCCTCCTTGCTTCGATAGTGCGGTCGAGATTACCGCAATATCGAGAGAGGGGCACCGCGTCAGCGCTGGGTCTGAACCACGCGCGCACCCGACGCGTCGCTGGAAGAGAGGGAGCCCATCGCGGCGATGCCCGCGAGCAGCAAGAGACACGCGGAGCAGATGGCGACGACCGTTTTGACCGAGATCTGCTCGGCGGCGTGGGCCTGCATGAGGCGCTGTCGTTCTACACGGTTGACCATGATGGGACGTCCTTCTGTCTGGAACACGTGAGCGAAGGGTAGGCGCGCATGGACGCCGGCGAAATTCGCCTCAGCGTCTAAGACGATGGTCGCGCACGCGCCGGAGGGAAAACCGCACACCCCCTACCAAAGTAGGGGGCTAGTGAAATCCCAGACGGCGCGCCGCGATCGCGGCTTCTGCGCGGTTCGTGACTTTCAGCACGCGCAGCACCTCGGTCACGTGCGCCTTGACCGTGGGCTCCGAGATGGAGAGCGCCGAGGCGATCGCCTTGTTCGACTTGCCCCGGGCGAGCAGCCCGAGCACCTGCATCTGCCGGTCGGTGAGCTTGAGATGGCGCGCCGAGTCGGGTGTCGCGGGTGCAGGGTCCACGCCGATCGCCTGAGGCGGCACGTAGATGCCGCCGGCCAGCACGAAGCGCACCGCCTGGATCATGAGGTCGCGCGAGAACGCCTTGGGAATGAAGCCGGCGGCGCCGCCTTGCAGCGCGGTCATGACGCCGCTCTTGTCGTCGGACGCCGAAAGCATCGCGACGCGCGGTGCGGGGCCGCGCTCGCGGAGCACCTGGAGCAGCTCGAAACCGTTCATGCCGGGCAAGCCGACGTCGAGCAGCACGAGATCGAGGTCGGCATGGTCTTCGACGACGCGCAGCGCCTCTTCGGCGCTGCCCGCTTCGAGCACCTGCACGCCGTCCTCCATGCTCAGCAGCACGTGCTTCACGCCTTCGCGCACCAGCGCGTGATCGTCGACGACCAGCAGCTTCATCGGGACTCCGGATAAGAGCAGCCCCGAGCTTACCGCGTCAGCGCACGAGGCAGGGGCGCTTGTTGTCGAACGTCCAGCCGGGGATGAGGTACTGCATCGCGAGCGCATCGTCGCGCGCGCCGAGACCGTGCTCGAGGTACAGCGCGTGGTGCTTCTCGATCTGTTCCATGTCGATCTCGACCCCGAGGCCCGGCTTGTCCGGCACCGCGACCTTGCCGCCGGCGATCTTCAGCGGCTCGCGCGTGAGGCGCTCGCCGTCCTGCCAGATCCAGTGGGTGTCGATCGCGGTGATGTGCCCGGGCGCGGCCGCCGCGCAGTGTGTGAACATCGCGAGCGAGATGTCGAAATGGTTGTTCGAATGCGAGCCCCAGGTGAGGCCCCACGCGTCGCAGAGCTGCGCGACGCGCACCGAGCCGGCCATCGTCCAGAAGTGCGGATCGGCGAGCGGGATCGTCACCGACTGGAGCTGGATTGCGTGGCCGAGCTCGCGCCAATCGGTCGCGACCATGTTGGTCGCGGTCGGCAGCCCGGTCGCGCGGCGGAACTCCGCCATCACTTCGCGCGCCGAGTACACCCCTTCGGCGCCGCACGGATCTTCGGCGTACGCCATGACGCCGTGCAGGTCGCGGCAGAGCCGAATCGCGTCTTTCAGGAGCCAACCGCCGTTGGGGTCGAGCGTCACGCGCGCGTCCGGGAAACGCTCGTGCAGCGCGCGGATCGCTTCGACTTCCGCCTCGCCGCGCAGCACGCCCCCCTTCAGCTTGAAGTCGTTGAAGCCGTAGCGAGCATGCGCCGCTTCGGCGAGGCGCACGATCGCCTCCGGTGTCAGCGCTTCCTCGTTACGCAGGCGCAGCCACTCGTCTTCGGCGCCGCTCTCGTCCCGATAGGGGAGCGGCGTGCGGCGTCGATCACCGACGTAGAAGAGATAGCCGAGCATCTCGACCGCATCGCGCTGCCGGCCTTCGCCGAGCAGCGCAGCGACCGGCACCCCGAGGTGCTGGCCGAGGAGATCGAGCAGTGATGCTTCCAGCGCGGTGACCGCGTGTATGGTCACGCGCTGGTCGAAGGTCTGCTGTCCTCGGCCGCCCGCGTCGCGGTCTTTGAAGCGCGCACGAACTTCGTTGAGGATCGCGTGGTAATCGCCGATCGAGCGGCCGACGGCGAGCCCGCGCGCGTCTTCGAGCGTCTGCCGGATCTTCTCGCCGCCGGGCACCTCGCCGACGCCGGTGCGGCCGGCGTTGTCCTGGAGGACGACGATGTTGCGCGTGAAATACGGCGCGTGTGCGCCGGAGAGGTTGAGCAGCATGCTGTCGTGACCCGCCACCGGGATCACGCGCATCGAGGTGACGAGCGGAGCGCTCACGCCGGCTTCCCGATCTCGAAATTCGCCATGAGCTCGAGCGCGCGCACCATCGCGGAGTGATCCCACGCGGCGCCGCCGTGCGCCTCGCAGCTATTGAAGAGCGCCTGCGCGGTCGCGGTGTTCGGCAGCGCGACGCCGAGCTGGCGCGCGTTCGAGAGGGCGAGATTCAGATCCTTCTGGTGCAGCTCGATGCGGAAGCCCGGCTGGAAGGAGCGCTTCACCATGCGCTCGCCGTGCACTTCGAGGATGCGCGACGAGGCGAAGCCGCCCATCAGCGCCTCGCGCACGCGCGCGGGATCGGCGCCGGCCCTGGCGGCGAACACGAGCGCCTCGGCGACGGCCTCGATGTTGAGCGCGACGATGATCTGGTTCGCGACCTTGGCGGTCTGGCCGTCACCGTTGCCGCCGACGAGCGTGATGTTCTTGCCCATCGCCTCGAAGAGCGGCTTGGCGCGGTCGAATGCCGCTTCGGAACCGCCGACCATGATCGAGAGCGTCGCGTTCTTCGCACCGACCTCTCCGCCCGACACCGGCGCGTCGAGGTAGTCGCAACCGAGCGCGTTGATGCGCCGGGCGAAATCCTTGGTGGCGATCGGTGAGATCGAGCTCATGTCGACGACGAGCTTGCCGGCGGTGAGTCCCTGCACGACGCCGCTCTCGCCGAACAGCACCGCTTCGACGTGCGGCGTATCGGGCACCATGGTGATGACGACGTCGGCGTTCCGTGCCACGTCTCTGGCGCTCGCGCACGCATGGCCGCGCGCGCTGACCAGGCCTTCCGGGACGCCGCTGCGGCTGTGGAGATAGAGCGTGTGTCCCGCCTTCGCGAGGTTGGCCGCCATGGGCGCGCCCATCAGCCCCAAGCCGATGAATCCGACTTTCATCGCGCGCTCCGTCATTCGAGGGTGATCTTGCCGGTGACGATCACCGCTTTCCAGCGCGCGAGCTCCTGCCCGAGGAACTTCTCGAAATACTCCGGCGAGCTCGCCAGCACTTCGAAGCCGAGGTCGGTCATCTTCTGCTTGTTGCCCGGCTCGTTCAGCGCATTGACGAGCGCGCCGTGCAGCGTCGTCTTCACGTCTTTCGGCAGGCCTTTGGGTGCGGCGATCGCCTGCCACGAATAGACCTCGACGTCCTTGACGCCGCCTTCGGCCATCGTCGGTACGTTGGACATGACCGGCGAGCGTTTCTCGGAGGTGATGCCGAGCGCCTTCAGCCTGCCGCCCTGCACGTGCGGCAGGATCGCGTTGATGTTCTGGAACGAGGCGTCGGCGTGTCCGCCGAGGAGATCGGAGACCGCGGGCGCGCCGCCTTTGTAGGGGACGTGCAGTCCGCTCGTGCCGGTCTTCTGCCAGAAGAGCGCGGCGGTGAGGTGATCCGAAGAGCCCGCGCCCGATGACGCGAAGGTCACCTTGCCCGGCATCTTCTTCAGATACCCGACGAACTCCTGCAGGTTCTTCGCGGGCATCGCGGGGTTCATGACGAGCACGTTGGGCGCGCGGACCGCGACCGACAGCAGATCGAAATCCTTGGCGGGGTCGTACGGGAGATTCTTCTGGAGGAACGGGTTGATCGCCCACACGCCGATTGACGCGACCAGAATGGTGTAGCCATCCGCCGGCGCGCGCTTGACGATCCCCGCGCCGATCGCCCCGGTCGCGCCCGGCCGGTTGTCGATGACGAAAGGCTGGCCCAGCTTCTGGTTCACGCTCGGGCCGACGACGCGGGCGACCATGTCGGTCGAGCCGCCCGCCGGGAACGGCACGATCGCCGTAATGGGTTTTTGCGGGTAGTTCGGTGCGGCGGCGTACGCGGCGGCGGACGTTGCGAGCGCGACCGCGCAGACGATGCTCTTCATCGGAAACCTCCTCAGGTGGATGGGTGAGCCGGCGTGGATGATAGCGCAAACATCCGCCCGTCGCAACGGGACGGTTGGGCGCAACAATACCTTTGCACGTAGCGCTGGCAGGCGCCTAAGCGCGCTTTCGCGCGGCGAGGTGCAGCGCAGCTGCGCCCAAGCAGCGGCGTAGATCTTTTACGTCGTCTGGCGGTCGAGGATGCTGAAGCCGACGTCGATCACGTGCTCCGGGAGCGTCGCGCCGGCGATGCGGGCGAGAATGATCTCCGCGGCCTGGCGGCCGATCGCGGGGCGGTCGATGGCGACGGTGGAGAGCGCGGGGCAGGTGTGCGCGGTGAGCTCGAGCCCGCCGAAGCCGATGATCGCGACGTCCTTCGGCGGCGTCAGACTCCGCGAACGCGCCTCTTCGAGCGCGCCGTGCGCGAGCAGGTCCGACGCGCAGAAAACAACATCGGGGCGCGGCGTCGCGTCGAGCAGCCTCGCCATGCCGGCACGGCCGAGCGCAAGCGTCGAGGGGGCGGGGATGAACTCGGTCGTGGCCTCGGGCTCGCCTGCGCGCGCGAGCTCCGCGAGAAAGCCGCGGCGCCGCACGAGCGCGCGCTCGTCGTCGGCCCACAGCAGCGCCGGGCGTCGATAGCCTTTGGTGAGCAGGTGGCGCGCGACGCTCTCGCCGACTTTCTCGTGCGAGAAACCGACGACCGTGTCCAGCGGCGTCGGCGTGAGGTCCCACGTCTCGACGATCGGCACGCGCGCGGCGAGCAGGCGCTGGCGGCTCTCCGGCGAGTGGTTGATGCCGGTCAGATAGATCGCGTCGGGCTTGCGCGCCAGGACCGCCGACAGCAGCGCGTCTTCGCGCGTTGCGGGATAGCCGGAGAGGCCGAGCAGCACCTGGTAGCCGGCTTCCCAGAGTCGATCGGTGAAGGCCTGCACCGCCTCGACGAAGATCCCGTTGGTGATCGAGGGCACGAGGGCCGCGACGAGGCGGCTTTTGCGCGACGCCAGCCCGCCCGCGAGCAGGTTGGGGACGTAGCCGGTGCGGTCGATCACCTGCTTCACCCGCTCGAGCGTGTCGGGCGTGACGAGCTCCGGCTTGTTCAGCACGCGCGAGACCGTCATCGGCGAGACGCCGGCGAGCTTGGCGACGTCCTCCAGCGTGACGCTGTCGGTGGAGCGGGCGGTGGCGGGTCGGCGCGGCATCCTCGAATGATAACGATAACAACATCGGCGAGCAAACCAAGGGTCTGACCACGAAGACCCGTGTCAGGTCCCCGTTGTATGATGACCCGACAAATGTCCCTCAAACCGGCCAACCTGACCGATCAGCTCAGCTCCGCGATGACCGAGCGCATCGCGGCCGGCGTTTTCGCGCCGGGGAGCCGCCTGCCGACCGAGCAGGCGCTGTCGAGCGAGTTCGGCGTGAGCCGCACGGTCGTGCGCGAAGCGATCTCGCGGCTGAAGTCGGAAGGCCTCGTCGAGACGCGGCAGGGCTCGGGCGCGTTCGTCGCGCAGTCGAAGCTCGGGATCCCGTTCCGTATCGATCCGGTGAGCGTCGAATCGTTCGGCGCGACCGTCGACATCCTCGAGCTTCGCCTCGCCGTCGAATCCGAAGCTGCTGCCCTCGCCGCCGAGCGCGCGAGCGCCGATCAGCTCGCCGCGATACGCCGCGCGCTCGACGCGGTGCGCGCCGCGTTCGAGCGCGGCGACGACGGCGTCGACGAAGACCTCGCGTTCCACCGCGCGATCGCCGAAGCGACCCACAACAGCAAGTACGTCGATCTCGCCGAGTTCCTTGAGCGTTACGTCCGACGGCAAATCCAGATCACCGGCGGCCGAACCGCGCGCGCGAGCCGCATGGGCGAGACCCAGAGCGAGCACCGCAAGATCTTCGAGGCGATCGCGGCACGCGACGGCGACGCCGCGCGAGCGAGCGCGCGCGAGCACTTCAGAAAAGGCATAGAGCGCATCCGGCGCTCCCGCGAAAAGGAGGAGGGACGATGAGAAAGGCAGGTTACGCCGCGTTGCTTGCAACGCTGTTGGCTGCTGCGACGGGCGCAGGCGCGCAGCAATACCCTACCAAGCCGGTGCGCATCGTCATCGGTCTTTCCGCCGGCGGCGGGACCGACGTGCTGACGCGCCTGATCGCGCAGCGCCTCACCGACGCGTGGGGACAGCAAGTCGTCGTCGAGAACCGGCCGGGCGCGTCGGGCTTCATCGCCGGCGAGCTCGTCGCGAAGTCGCCGCCCGACGGCTATACGCTGATCATGGGGGCGCAATCCGGCCTCGCGGTGGCGCCCGCGCTCTACGGCCGCGCGCCGTACGACACGGTGAAGGACTTCACGCCGGTCACGCAGGCCGGCTCGACGCCGCTGCTGATGATCGTGCATCCGTCGTTTCCGGCGAAGAGCTTCGGCGAGTTCGTGACCTACGCGAAGAAAGCGCCGACGCTCACCTATGGCTCGGGCGGCGTGGGCTCGACGCCGCACATGGCGGGCGAGCTGCTGAACTCGCTGCTGTCGATCCGCATGAACCACGTGCCGTACAAAGGCGAGAACCCGGCGATCGCCGACACCCTCGGCGGGCAGATCCCGATCATGTTCGGCAACATCTCGGTCGCGGTGCCTCACGTGAAAGCCGGCAAGCTCCGTGCGCTGGCGAACACGAGCGGCGCGCGCTCGCAGCTCGTGCCCGAGGTGCCGACGATCGCCGAATCGGGCTTCAAGGGATTTGCGATCGCGACGTGGTACGGACTCCTCGGGCCCGCGGGCATGCCGCCCGCGGTGACGAGCAGGATCCAGGGCGACGTCGCGAAAGCCGTCGCGCAACCCGAGACGCGCGACAAGCTCGTCAACATGGGCGTGGACGTGGTCGCGAGCCCACCCGATCAGTTCGCGGCTTACCTGCGTTCCGAAGTCGCGCGCTACGTGAAGCTCGTGAAGGACAACAACCTGAAGGCCGAGTAGCCCATGGTTCCTGTGAAAAGCGTCGGCGTCATCGGCCTCGGCGTGATCGGCAAGCCGATCGCGCAGCGGCTGGTGAGCGGCGGGTTCGACGTCGCGGTGTACGACGTGCGCAGCGAGCCCGTCGCTGCGCTCGCAGCCGAGGGCGCGAAAGCGTGCGGCTCACCGGCCGAGCTCGCACGGACGAGCGAGGTCGTCATCAGCCTCGTCTCCGACGCGAAGCAGACTCACGACGTGGTGTTCGGAACCGACGGCGTGCTCGATGCGATGGCGAGAGGCTCGATCTTCGTCACCGGCAGCACGCTGGGACCTTCGCCGGTGCGCGAGGTCGCCGAAGCATTGCGAGCCAAAGGGATCGAGACCCTCGACGCGCCGATCTCCGGCGGCTATCTCGCCGCAGCCGAAGGCAAGTTGAGCGTGATGGCCGGCGGATCGCAGGCGACGCTCGATCGAGCCATGCCGGCGCTGCGCGCATTCGCACAGAGCATCACGCGCGCGGGCGACGTCGGCGCGGGACAGGCCGCGAAGCTCGCGCATCAGCTCGTGTGCAGCGTGAACGTGATGACGCTGCTCGAAGGGCTCGCGCTCGGGCAGGCCGGCGGGGTCGAGCCGGCGGTGATGAAGCGCATCCTCCGGGAAGGCATCGCCGACAGCGCGGTGCTGCGCCTGTGGGACGACCTCGCGCCGCGCTGGAAAGGCATGCTCGCACCGACGCCGCCGGACGTTACGCCTCCGAACCTGCGCAAAGACCTGCACCTCGTGCTCGAGTATGCGCGCGAGCTGGGGGTGAACCTCTACGTTGCCACGCAAGCCTCGCTCATCGCGGACAGCGGCAACGCGACGGGCCGCGAGGATTCCGGGCTCTGACAAACCGGGGTCTGACCCCAAAAGGCCGGGGTCAGACCCCGATAAAGGAAAAGAATGGCGAAGATCGAATCGGTTTCAGTCTGTATCGCGCGGGTGCCGCTCGACAACGCGGTGACGTTTTCCACGCGCACCGTGACCGCGCGCGAATACTGTCTCGTCAAAGTGCGCTCGGTCGACGGCGTGGAAGGCATCGGCTACTGCTACGCCGTGAATACCTCGGGACGGCTGCTGTCGGTCGCGGTCACCGATCTGCTCGGTCAGCGCGTCGTCGGCCAGGAGTCGCTGCGCGTCGAAGGCATCTGGCACGACATGTATCAGGAGGCGCTGCTCCAGGGCCGGGTCGGCGCGGTCATGCGCGCGCTGTCCGCGATCGACACCGCGATCTGGGATCTCAATGCGCGCGCCGCGAAGCTTCCGCTCTATCGGTATCTCGGCGCTGTCGCCGACGATCGCGTGCCCGCCTATGCGAGCGGCGGCTACTACCTTCCGGGCAAGACGCCCGCCAAGCTGGGCGAAGAGCTCGCGGGGCATGTCGCGAAAGGCTACAAGGCGGTGAAGATGAAGACCGGCCGGCTTTCGCCGCGCGAAGAGGAAGACCGCGTCCGCGCGGCGCGCGAGGCGATCGGGCCCGACGTGCTGCTGATGCTCGACGCCAACAACGCGTGGAACGACGTGCCGACCGCGCTCGAGTACATGCGCCGCTTCGAAGCGTACGATCCGTACTGGATCGAAGAGCCGTTCTCGCCTGACGACATCGACAACCACGCCAAGCTCGCCGAGCTCACCAGCGTCACGGTCGCCACCGGCGAGATCGAAGCAGGACGCTGGCGCTTCAAGGAGATGCTCGACAAGCGCGCGGCCGAGATCCTCCAGACCGACGCGACGGTGTGCGGCGGCGTCACCGAGTGGCGGCGCATCGCCGCCACCGCGGCGAGCTACGGCGTCACCGTCTCGCCGCACGCGTGGCACGACGTGCACGTGCAGCTCGTCGCGTCGGCGCCGAACGCGCGCTACGTCGAGTTCATGCCCGACGACCACATCGTCAACTTCCGTCGCCTCATCGATCGGCAGCTCGTTGCCGAGAACGGCGATCTCCTGCTGCCGCAGACGCCGGGGCTGGGATGGAATTTCGATCCTGCGGCCGTGGAGAAGTACGGCGCACGATATCCGGGGGAAGAAGGGATCTGGCTCAGCGCGCGCTAAGCCTCGTCAACGTCAAGATGGATTCCCGCCTTCGCGGGAATGACGTCTCTCAACCCACCGCGAACTCGGGCCAGGAGACGATCGGCGTGATGTGCGCGCGGATCACCTGCTCCCACGTGTAGCGGGTCGCGGTCTTGCGCGCGTGGACGCGCAGGCGGGCGGCGATGTGCGGGTGCTCGCGCAGGTAGAGCAGGTGCCCGACGAGCTCGCGCGGGCTCGAGCTCTGGAGCGAGATCGCATCGTGCCCCGGCGTCGCGTAGTCCTCGCCGGTCGCGCCGAGGAAGCTCACGCCGCCGCACGCCATCGCTTCCAGCCCCACGAGCCCGAATGGCTCGATGCCGCTGTTGGCGAGCACGCCGTCGCTCGCTCGGTACAAGCACTGCAGTTGCGGCCGCGACAGCGCGCTCTCCACGAACAGCACGTCGCTGGGCTGCGCGTTGCGGATCGCGCGCCACAGCGCAGCGGCGGTCTTGTCCTCGCAGCGTATCGACGTGGCGGAAAGCCCGATCGCCCGGGCACGGCCGACGACCTCGCGGCCGTGCGCTTCGATGCCACCGCGCGCGATCAGCAGCGGCCGCGCGCCGCGGTGCTTGAGCTCGCCGACGGCGTCGACCGCCATCAGCCAGCGCTTGTCCGGGTCCCATCGGGCCACTTTGGTGAGCAGCAGGCGACCGTCGGTGCTGCGTTTGAGCTGCTGTACCGCGTGACGGTCGGAAGGCTGAAGCCAGTCGGTGGCGATGCCGTTGGGGATCACGCGCGGATCGACGCCGAAATCCCACATCTGGTGCTTCATGAAGCGGCTGACGGTGGTGATCGTCGCGGCCGTGTCGAGCTCGCGCCACGGCACGCGCTCGAAGCCGAAGCTGTTGTTCGCGTTCCAGAAGAAACGCACGTGGTCGCCCCAGCCTTTTTCCTGCACGAGCCGCTGCAGGCAAACGATGCTCCAGCTCGTATGCCATTCCTCCGCGAGGACCACGATCGGCCGGTGCATCTCCATGAGCGGAGGAAGGAGGTTCTCGGCGGTCCACGCGGGGAGAGACGAGCTCCAGTCGCGGAGCTTGGACTCTTCGCCGTCGTAGACGCCGCCGGGGTGATACTGGCTGATCCACTGGCACCAGCGGTGCAGGTGCAGCCTGCCTTCGTAGGCGATCTCGTGTCCGGGCAGGTCCGGCGCGCCGATGAAGAACAGGTGTGTTTCGTAACCTTCTTCGGCCAACGCGCACGCAAGTCCGCTGATGCGCGAACCGAGCCCGCCGGCCATGGAATAGGGATCCGGCCCTTCGAAGCTCAGCAGCACGAAAGCGGGCGCGCGTTCGCCGGCGTGGCGTATATCCGCGGGTTCGGCAACCCGCATGCTGTTGCGGTTGAGCGCGATCACGTTGGACGGGAGGCTGTCCGTTGCCATGCTATTCCTCGTTTGTGACATGACATACGACAGAAGCGAATTCCAATTGCAATCCCGGTGCCCGTGGGCACGCCGGTGGCGAGCAGGGGTGCGCGCTAGGTCAGAACCGCCGTTTTCTTTCGTGCGATCAGGTCGAAATCGATCTTCGCACCGAGCCCCGGACCTTCGGGCGGGCGGACCATGCCGCTCTTGTCGGCGTGCAAGTCTTCCACCAGTCCGTATTTTTGGGTGGAGTCCGGTAAAAGGATCTCGAAGTACTCGGTGTTCGGGATCGCGAGGATGACGTGCAGGTTGGCGACGTTGTTGAGCGAGTTGCCGCCGTGGTGGACCTCGAGGTTCATGTGGAACGCTTCGGCGAGGTGCGCGGTCTTGAGCAGCGGCGTGATCCCGCCCTTGACCGCGACGTCGCCGCGCAGGAAATCGGTCGCCTGCATCGTGATCCACGGCGCATAGGCCTGGAATCCGCCGGGCGCGTACTCGGTCGCCATGACCGGGATGTCGAGCTTCTGGCGCAGCTTCACGTAGTTCGTGATGTCGTCGGTGTCGAGCGGGTCTTCGTACCAGTAATAGCCGAGCGCCTCGATCGCCCGCCCGACGCGCAGCGCCTCGACGTAGTTGTACGACCACGTGCTGTCGAGCATGAGGCGGTAGCTGTCGCCGACGGTTTTGCGCACGTGGCGGCAGAGCTCGATGTCGGTCTGCCAGACCGCCGGCGGATGGATCTTGTAGGCGGTGAGGCCCGATTCGCGGATGGCGATCGCTTCTTCCGCGTACGCTTCCTTCGAAGGCAGCACCGCGGAGCTTGCGTATGCCGGGACCGCATCCCGGTAGCTGCCGATCAGCCGGTGGATCGGCAGGTTCGCGACCTTGCCCGCGATGTCCCACAGCGCGACGTCGACCGCACCGATGCACCGATAGTTCGTATTGCGGGCGCGCGCCCACATCGCCGCGTACAGGCGCTCGCGGTCGAGCGGGTCCTGTCCCATTAACAGCGGCTTGAGATAGCGCGGGATCGTCGCCGCGTCGAAGTTGGCGCCGCGCATCGACGAGCCGAGAAAGGCGTGGCCTTCGATGCCGTCGTCCGTACGGATCGTGACGAGCCCGAGCTCGCTGCGCCCGGTCGCCATCGTTCCCGTGTGCTTGCCGAAGGTGCGCGCGGGAATGTCGTCCCAGGCAAAGAGCGTGACGGTGAGGTCGGTGATCTTCATGGACGGATCCGTTTTTGTTGGCCGGACCCGTCAGGCTACACCTTCCTAAGGCTCGGGGGCGACGGTGTCGGGCTTGCGGGTCGCGAGCGCCACGCCGGCGACCCCGACGACCATGCCGGCGAGGGCGAGCGCGGTGAGCTTCTCGCCGAAGAGGACGTACGCCATCGCCGCCGTGGTCGGCGGCGTCAGATAGAAGAGGCTGGCGACGCGCGTCGCTTCGCCGTGCTCGATGAGGTGGAAGAGCAGCGAGATGGCGCCGATCGAGAGCACCAGCACCAGCCATGCGAGCGCGAAGGCGAACTCGCCGCTCCACGTGACGCTCCGCGATTCGGTGAAGAGCGCGAGCGGCGCGAGCAGCAGCAAGGCCGCGCTGAACTGGATGATCGACCCGGCGCGCAGGTCGAAGCTCGGGCAGTAGCGCTTCTGGTAGAGCGTGCCGCACGTCATGCTGGCGAGCCCGACGACCGACCATGCGATGCTCACGGCGGACAGCCCTTCGAGCGTGAGCTTGTCCCACATCACCAGCACGACGCCGCCGAAGCCGAGCGCGAGGCCCAGCCATTGCAGCTTCGTGACGCGCTCGCCGAGGATCGGCGAGGCGGCGAGGCCGGTGACGATCGGCTGCAATCCCACCACGAGCGCGATCATCCCCGCCGGCATGCCGTGATAGATCGCTGCGAAGCATCCGGCGAGATAGCCGCCGTGGATGAGCGCGCCCGAGACCGCGATGTGCGCGGCCTGGCGCCGGGTCGAAGGCCAGCGCACGTGGAGCAGGAGCGCGAGCGGCACCATGAGCGCCAGCACGAAGACGAAACGCAGGGACAGGAACGTGAAAGGCTCGGCGTAAGGCACGCCGAGCTTCGCGCCGATGAAACCCGTGCTCCAGAGGACGACGAAGAGCGCCGGGGCGAGGCGAGACCAGGAAGACATGTTTATCGAGCGCCCCGGGATTGCTTCGTCGCTGGCGCTCCTCGCAATGACGTCATCGCGAGGCGCCGGCAGGCGCCGTGGCTGCCTGGCGGCGGCCATGAGCCCAAGAACGAACGGAGGAAAAGCGAGCTTTTCCTCCGTAGGCGTGGCGCACGATCAGATCTTCAGCAGCTTCTTGGTGTTGCCGGACAGGATCTTCGCTTTGTCTTCCGCGGAGAGCGAGAGGCGCTCCATCCACTCGGTGCCGGGCTTGTTCTCGACGTACGGGAAGTCGACCGCGAAGAGAATACGGTCCACGCCCATCTCCTGGATCGAGCACAGCAGCGCCGGATCGGAGAAGTTGCCGCTGGTCGTGATGTAGAAGTGCTCGCAGAAGACGTCGCGGAAAGCGATCTTCTTGTTGCCGGCGCGCGCGAACATCGCGTCGATGCGCCACAAGAGGAACGGCAGGCCTTCGCCCATGTGGCCGAGGATGATCTTCAACTTCGGGTATTGCTCGAACACGCCCGAGAGCACGAGCCGCACGCCCTGCGTGGCGGTCTCGACCGTGAAGCCCCATGCGGCGTTGGTGATCTGCGGGAAGTCCTTCACGTAGTCCTTGTAGTACGTCTCGATCACCGCCGGGTGAGGTTTTGCCGGATGGCAGTAGATCGGCACGTCGAGCTTTTCGGCGCGCTCGAAGATGGGCCAGAAGCGCTTGTCGTCGATGAAGAGGCCGTGGGTGAGGCCGTGGATCATCGCGCCTTTCATGCCGAGCTTCGTCACGCAGCGCTCGAGCTCGTCGGCGGCGGCTTTCGGATCGATGGCGGGCAGCGTCGCGAACGCCTGGAAGCGCGCGGGATTGCCGCGCACCGTTTCGTGCAGGCGGTCGTTGGCGCGCCTGGCGAGCGGCACCGCGACTTCGGCGTCGAGCAGATGCGTCGCAGGGGCGGCGTGCGAGAGCACCTGCACGTCGATCCCCGCTTCGTCCATTTCCTTGATGCGCTGCGCGCCGAGATCCTCCAGCCGGTGGCGCAGGCCGGCGCGTTTATCGGCCTCGGCGAAATGCTCGACGATCTCGGCATCGAAGTAGTGCTCCTCGATGGCGATGACTTGCGGTCGTGTTCTCATGGGTCCTCAAAACGAACGGGGTCTGACCCCGGCTTCTAGGGGGCAGACCCCGGTTTTCTTACCGATCGCGCGATTCTACGCGCTGTCGCGCGGGCACGGCCGCGGCGATGTACGACGCTCGCGTCAGTGCACTGTCGCGCGGCGGCGGTTTTTCCGTGCGAAATGGATCTGGATATCCGCGGTCATGGGGCCGACTTCGCGCATCGCGGCGCGCAGCGCCTCGGTGGTGACGTCGAGCTTCTCGCACCACCAGCGCTGCTGCCAGTGCTCGGAAGCGAAGATTACCGGGCTCGAGCGCGGATCGCGGAAGGTGTCGAGCGGTCCGCGGCGTTGATGGTGCCGGCGCGCATCCTCGCGCAGCAGATGCGCGCGGCGCGACTGCGCGGGCGTGTCGCGGAGCGCGCCGGTGCCGGCGGCGTAGCTCCACAGGATCGTGACCAGAAGGATGATGGCATATGCGAATATCATGAAGCACAGCTTAGAGAAGCCGTGCTCGCCTCAGCGGATGGAAAAGAGGCGCAAAAATGCCTTAATTCGAATCGGGACCGGCTCTCCCGCGCGCCTTAGAAGTCGTCCGCGAGGCTGCGCCGCTCGTCGCCGCGCCACGCACCGTAGCCGTGGGCGATCGCGTCGTCGGCCGCATCCTTGAGCGTGGTGAAAGACTTCTCCGCGCACTCTTCGCTGCCGTCGGCGCGTGTCATCGTCCACGACCAGCCGGTATCGGTGATCACGAAATTCCAGTTGCTTCGTCGTTCGGCGCTGCGTCGTTCGGTCACTCTCGCGTTCCCCTGTTCTTGATGCACGGTGTTCTAGGCGGGTCTGGCCGCGGTCGCGACGCCCGCGTCCGGTGCGTGCGTGACGATGGATACGAGCTCCGGCGTCGGGCGGTTGAGCCTGCTCACGTCCGGCACGGGCCGGCGCAAGGCAGGCACGCGCTGGAAAGCCTGCTCGATCGCATGCGCCGCGGACAGCACCTCGCGATCGCCGCGGAAGCGTCCGACGATCTGCAATCCGAACGGCATGCCCTTGTCGTCGGTGCCGCACGGAATCGTGATCGCGGGGTTCGTCGCCAGCGTGACCACGTACGTCAGCGACAACCAGTGGTAGTAGTTGCGCAGCGGCTTGCCGTCCATCTCGGCGAGATAGAGCTGCGACCACGGGAACGGCGACACCGGAGTGGTCGGCGCGAGCACGAGATCGTACTCGCGGAAGGTCTGCTGGAAGCGCCTGAAGATGCGCGTCTGCTCGGTGTGCGCCCACGCCACGTCGGCGAGCGAGAACTTCGCCGCGATCTCGTAGTTCGCGCGCACGTTGGGCCCGAGCGAATTCGGATCCTTCTCGTACGCGTCGCGATAGCGCGCGGCGTAGTTCTGCGCGCGGATGACGTCGAAGCAGCGATCGGCTTCGCCGAAGTCGAGCTTCGCTTCCTCGCACGTCCTGAAGAAATGCTTCATCGCGGCGATCTTGTCCCGGAACACCGCACGGATCTCCTTGTCGACCGGCGAGACGCCGAAGTCCTCGGTGTACGCGACGCGCAAGCCTGACGGATCGCGTTCTTCGGGAACCGCGAACGCGCCGCCGTCGACCGGATACGAGAGCGGATCGCAATCGTCGAGCGCGGCCTGCGCGCCCATCAACAGACAGGCGTCGGCCACCGTTCTGCCCATGGGGCCGACGACCGAGATCGGCGTCCAGCCCAGGCTGCGGCGCTCGACGGGGACGAGACCCGGCGAAGGCCTGAAGCCGACCACCCCGTTCTTGGCGGCAGGGATGCGCAGCGATCCTCCGGTATCCGAGCCCGTGCACACCGGCAGCATGTCGGTCGCGAGCGCGACCGCCGAGCCGCCCGACGAGCCGCCGGCGTTGAGCATCGGATCGAACGGGTTGCCCGTCGCGCCCCACACGAAGTTGCGGCTGTTCGCGCCCGCGCCGAACTCGGGGACGTTGGTCTTGCCGACGACGATCGCGCCCGCGGCGCGTACGCGCGCGACCATCGCGTTGTCCTTCTCCGGCACGAAGGTGCGGTAGAGCGGCGAGCCGTACGTCGTCAGCAGACCGCCGGTCTCGTCGAGGTCCTTGATGCCCGCCGGCAGCCCGTGCAGGAGTCCCAGTGCCCCGCCTTTCATCGCGGCGGCTTCGGCCGCCTTCGCTTCCCTGCGCGCGCGGTCGTAACAGACCGCGGTGACGGCGTTCACCGCGGGATTGATGCGCTCGATGCGCGCGATGCACGCTTCGAGCAGCTCGACGGGAGAGATCTCTTTGGTCCCGATGCGCCGGCGAAGCTCGACGGCGGAAAGGGACAGCAGCGCTTCGTTCGCGGACATGGGTCTGCCTCGTGGGTGATGCCGTCGAGGTTAAAACAAAAAAAACCAAACCAAAAGCGTTTAACCGCAGAGGACAGCCGAGCGAACGTCATTCCCGACCGCGCGCGAGCGCGAAACGATCGGGAATCCATTTTCAACCGGCTTTAAGTCAAAATGGGTTCCCGCCCTTCGCGGGAACGACGACAAGGAGGAGACGCAGTGTTCTACGCAAGAACGTTTGTAGCCTTCGCCTGCTGGGCAGCGTTGAATGCATCAGCCGAGTTTCCCGACCGCCCGATCCGTTATGTGCTGCCGAGCGCACCGGGCGGCGGGCCGGACGTCGCGGCGCGCGTGGTGATGGCGGAGCTCGGCAGGCAGCTCGGCACGCAGGTGGTCGTCGACAACCGGCCCGGGGGAAGCGGCGTGATCGGCACCGAAGCGATCGTGCGCGCGACGCCGGACGGTTACACGATCGGGCACGGCAATATCAACACGCTCGGGATCAATCGCAGCGTGCTGCCCAAGCTGCCGTACAACATCGACAAGGACCTGACGCCGGTGGTGCACATGTACGGTACGCCGAACCTGCTGGCGGTGACGCTGTCGCTGCCGGTGAAGTCGGTCCAGGAGCTGGTCGACTTCGCGAAGAAGAATCCCGACAAGCTGCTCTTCGCGTCGACGGGCAACGGCTCGAGCGTTCATGTCGGCATGGAGCTCTTCAAGCTGATGACCGGCACGCGCATGGTTCACGTGCCGTTCAAGGCGGCGACCGTCGCGATCTCGGACCTCACCGCCGGACGCGTTCAGCTCATGGCCGACAACATCAACTCGATCGGCCCGCACGTGAAGTCGGGCCGCTTGCGCGGGCTCGCGGTGACGACCGCGAAGCGCGTTCCGGCGTTCTCGGAGCTGCCCACGATCGCCGAAGCGGGCGTGCCCGGCTTCGACGTGAGCGCGTGGGCGGGCGTGATCGTGCCGACGGGCGTGCCCAAGGCGCTGGTCACGAGGCTCAATGAAGCGGTGAACAAGGCGCTCGCCGCGCCGGCCGTCGCGGACAAGCTGCCGGATCTCGGACTCGTCGTCGCGGGCGGCACGCCCGAGCAGTTCGGCGCGCACATCAGGAAAGAAGCGGCGCGCTGGGCGGATGTGGTGAAGCGCTCAGGCGCGAAGGTCGACTGAACGCCTCGAAAGTAAAAATGGATCCTGGCGTTCGCCAGGACGACGCTATCGCGAATGGATTCCCGCTTCGCGGGAATGACGGTTGGACGATCGTCATTCCCGACCCGCGCCAGCGGAGGTGATCGGGAATCCATTTTCAAAGCAGAACGTACGCCGCCGGATGCGGTAGCGTTACGCGCAAAGGGGGCTTTTTCAGGGGAGAGTCGACGATGCTGCGTTGCGCCGTCCGTATCTTGCTCGTGCCGTGCTGTCTTGCCGCCGTAACCGCCTTCGCGGCGGACCCCGCTTATCCGTCGCACCCGATTCGCATCATCGTGCCTTTCGCGCCGGGCGGCTCGACCGACGTCATGGCGCGCCTCGTCGGCCAGAAGCTCACCGAAGCGTGGGGGCAGCAGGTCGTCGTCGACAACCGCTCGGGCGCCGGCGGCAACATCGGCATGGGTCTCGCCGCGCACGCGAACGCCGACGGCTATACGCTGCTCGCGGTGAGCTCGAGCTTCATGGTCAACCCGACGCTGTATTCCAAGCCGACGTACGATCCGTTCAAGAGCTTTGCGCCGATCACCAATGCCGCCGCGGCGCCGAACGTGTTCACGGTGCACTCCACGCTGCCGGTGAAGTCGATGGCGGAGCTCGCCAACCTGCTGAAGAAGGACGCGAAGAAGTTCAACATCGGCACCCCCGGCGTGGGCACGACACCGGACCTTTCCGCCGAGCTGTTCAAGATGACGCTGAAGCTCGACGTCGTGCGGGTGCCTTACAGCGGCGCCGGTCCTGCGGTTGCGGCGATCGCGGGCAACCAGGTGCCGATCGCCTGCACGATCCTGCCGCCGATCCTGCCGCACATCCAGGCCGGGCGCGTGCGCGCGCTGGCGGTGACGTCCGGGAAGCGATCGTCGGCGCTGCCCGATACGCCCACCATGGCCGAAGCGGGATTCAAGGGCCAGGAAGCCGACACCATCGCGGGCTTCCTCGCGCCGGCGGGTACGCCGAAGCCGATCATGAACAAGATCGTGCACGAAGTGCTGCGCGTGCTCGGCCAGCCCGACGTGCGCGAGCGCATCTCGGGCCAGGGCTTCGACATCGTCGCGAGCACGCCGGAGCAGTTCGCGGCGCAGATCAAGGTCGAAGTGGCGAAGTGGGGGAAGGTGATCCGCGCGGCGGGGATCAAGGCGGACTAATCGTCGGGTGCGCGCGAGCGCACCGGGTTGTTAAAGGCGTTTTGAACCGCCAAGGACGCAAAGGACGCCAAGGAAACCAAAATCAAATGGATTCCCCCTTCGCGGGAATGACGGTTAAGCGCTCGACGCATTTTTCGAAAACGCTTTTTTGCTGTTCCTTGGCGTCCTTTGCGTCCTTGGCGGTTAATAGCTTTTCGTCTTTGCGGTATCACGCACGGCGGCGGTGCAGGTGGTACATGCGTAACGTCCCGTAGCTCTTCGCCGCCGGCACCTGGCCGACGTAGTCGCAGGCGTAGCCTTTGGGCTCGAGCGCGAGGCGCGCGGCGAACTGCTCGGTGACGAACACTTCTCCCGGCGGCGTCACGGGCTCGATGCGCGCGGTGCGGCTCACGTGCGCGCCGAAGTAGTTCATGACGCCCTGCACCGGATCCTGCGCTTCGAACACCGGTCCGTAATGCCCGCCGAGGCGCAGCGCGAGCGTGGACGGCAGGCCGTGCGCTTCGAGGTCGACCGCGCCGACCGCGGCTTGCAGGTCGAGCGCGCACTCCGCCGCCGCCGCGGCGTCGCTCATCACGACGAAGAGACCGTCGCCCCAGGTGTTGCGATAGAGCACGCGGTCGCCGTAGCGCTCGAGCACCGCGCCCATCGCGCCGAGCACGTGCGTGACGAAGGGCGGGATCTGAGCTTCGGTCAGCTTGCTGAAGCCTTTGACGTCGCCGAACAGCATCGCGCGCAACGCTCGTCCGGTCGCCGGGGCGGCGCTGTCCGCGGCCGTGCGCTGCAGGTCGCTGCGCGACGGGATGACGTCGCTTTCGCCGACCAGCGTGCGCCACGTGCGCACGTCGAAGCCCGTCCCCGCCTGGCCGGTCGTCTCGACGCCGTCCCACACCGCGATCTGGCGCACGTTCGTGTCGAGGAACTGCGCGCGCAGCACCGCGAGCCCCATCGCGACGAACGAGCCGTAGGCGAAGATCCATTCGTGCCCGAGGTAGCGGTCGTCGGTCGCGTAGGTGACCGAGCTCGCGCGGGCGAGACAGGCTTCGAAGCGCTCGCGCCAGCCCGGACCCGCGGGATCGACCGAGATCTCGATGAACTCCTCCTGCGCGAAGGGCAGCACGACGTGCAGCTCCGCGCCGCGCTCGAGCAGCGCTTCGGCGAAGAGGATGTCGGCGCCCGACGCGAGCGCGCCGTACGCGAAGCCGACGCCGCGCGCGTCGAGCATCGCTCGTATCCCCGCCGCGACCTCGCGCTCCGCGCGCGCCGGGAAGCGGCCTGCGCGTCCTTCGGGCGCGATCATGTGTCCGCTGTAGTGGATCACCGTCGGCGCGGCGAGCGGTTCGAGCACGTCGCCGGGGATCCCGCGCGCCTCGCACACCAGGCGGAGCTGACGGCGGGTCGTCGCGCGCGCCGCGAGATCGGCGCCGTGCGAGGCCGCGCGCGTCAACGCATCTCGGGCGAGCGCGATATCGCCGAGCACGAGCGCCGCTTCGGCGCACGAGGCCGCGAGATAGTAGGCGTCGTCGGGACTGCCGTCCCGACACAGATCGAGCACCTCGCGCGCGACGCGCTCGGCGGCCGCGCGCTCGCCCGCGAGCAGCCGCAGCGTCGCGACGTTAACGGCGGGGTAGTAGCCGCCGCCCGCGCGATACACCGCGTCGTAGAGATCGGCTGCATGGGAGAGCAGCGCGGTGCGCTCGTTCGCGGGCGCGGCGAGCGCGCGATCCTTGGCGATGCGCGCGCCGAGCGCGACGACGTCGGGCTCGCGCGATTCGCCGAGATTCAATCGCTGGAACTCGGCTTCGGCGCGGCTCAACGCGCCGGCCTTGGCGAGGTTGAGGACCGCGCGATGCGCGAGCCACACGTCGCCGGGATGCTCTTCGAGGCCGTGCAGCGCGGTGTCGTATGCGAGCAGGAGCTCGCCGCGGCGCTCGAACTGTCGCGCGCGGGCGAGCCAGTCGGCGGCGTTTGCGCTCACGCAGTGCTACTTCTGCAGCGGCGCGCAGCGCGTGCGTACGACTCCCTGCACCGATTCGCCCTGCTCGTCGACGAGCTTCATCGTGGCATCGTCGACGATCATGAAACGCGCGACCTCCGAGTCCTTGTCCTTGTCGACCGCGCTCATCTCAAAGCCGCCCTTGACGACCTTGATGCGCGCCGGCGGGGTGTCCCAGGGCGAGCTGAAGGGATGGTTGACCTGCGTCATCACCGTATCCGGGCCGGTGCGGATCACGTTGTAGCGGATCGTCTGGCCCTGGTAGGGCTGGCACCACGAGCCGATGAAGAACGCGACGTCGGTGCGCTTCGGCGTCGCGGGCGCTTTCGCTTCCACGGGGGCCGCAGGTGCCGCGGCCGGAGCTTTCGCCACCGGCGCAGGCGGGGTCGTGGCAGCGGGCACCGGCGCCGCTGCGGGCGGTGCGGCCGGTGCGGTTGCGACCGGTGCGGCAGGCGCGGGAGCGGGCGGGGCTGTGGCGACGGGCGCAGCCGGCGCGGGCGGCTGAGTCGCGACCGGCGCCACCGGCGCTTCGGATTTCTTCGAGAACAGCCACGCGCCGGCGGCGACCGCCACGATCACCACGGCGGCCGCGGCGAGGGCGGGCGCGTTCGATTTCTTTTTCGGCGGCGGCAGCGCGGACGAGCGCACCGGCGCGGCATCGACGTTACCGATCGCCTTGATCGCCGCGACCAAGGGCAGCAGATGCTGTTCCATGGGCGACTTGAACGCGTCGACCCATTGCGCGGAGGAGATGAAGAACTCGAGCGAGCCGGAAGGGGTGACCTCGCGGATGCGCACCGGCAGCACCGGCTTGGTCTTGCTCACTGCGCGCTCGACTTCCTTCTTGACGAACTGCGAGTCGTTGGACTGATCGGAGAGGATGAGCACGAGGGCGCGGCTCTCGCCGATGCCGTCGATGATCGCCTGGCCGTATTCGACGCCGGGCGGGACGTCCCGCGGCGCGACCCAGCACGTGATCCCCTGCTCCTCGAGGAAGGAGACGATGCGGAACGCGACCTCCCGGTCGGGGCTCGCATAGCTCACGAAGATATCGGCCATCGGATTCCCTCGGATCTTATTGTGTGAAGGAGTGTACTACCGCGTTCTACGCACCCGCATCGAGGAAAAATTCGTCGAGTCCGATAGGCCGGTCGATCAGGCCCTGCGCGTGCGCCCATGCGATCTGCGCTTCGAGCGTCGTGCGGTTGGGCTCGATACCGTACGGCCAGAAGTCGTCGCCGAGCGCCTCGCGCGTCTGCGCGAGATGCGCGGGCGTCCACGGCAGCATCGTCCTGGGCGCCTGCTCGATCTCCAGATCCCGGATCGCGAGCGCCTTCGCTTCGTCGAAAGCGCGGCAGATGGCGGCCGCAAGCTGCGGGAACGCTTGCGCGAGCGAGCGGCGGATCGCGACCACGTGCATGATCGGGAAGATGGCGGTGTCGCGGAAGTAGCGCGCTTCCTCTTCCCACCAGCGCGTGAACAGCCTGCGCACGCCGTTGCGTCCGAGGCAGCGCGGCGGGGTATAGGCGATCAGGCCGTCGATCTCGCCCGCGGCGAGCATCTCCCCGAGCAGTTTCCCGCCGGCCGATTCGATCCCGTAGCCGTCGAGCCGCGGCAGCCTGATGTCGCCCGGCTCGCGCTCGCGCGCGTCGACGTCGCCGACGATCCAGCGGATGCGCGACAGATCGACGCCGTAGTAGCTCGCGAGCACGCCGCGCGCGACGAGCGAAGCGGTGTTGGTGTATTCGCGCAGGCCTACGCGACGGCCTTCGAGGTCTTGCGGCGATGCGATGCCTTCGCGCACGAAGAGCGCGTGGTGCCTGAAGCAGCGCGTCGGGAAGATCGGCAGCGCGATGTAAGGGCAGTCGCCTTTCGCATGCGCGATGAGGTAGTTGCAGAACGAAAGCTCGGTGACGTCGAACTCGGCGGTCGCGAACGCGCGGGAGAAGAGGCTCTCGAGCTCGCCCGAAGTCCAGTCGACGTCGAAGCCCTCGACGCGAACGCGTCCGTCGAGCAGCGGCTGGGTGCGGTCGAAGGCGCCGACCGCGGCGGTAATGCGCGCGCTCAAGGCGCGCGGACGATCGCCGTGCCGATCATGCTGTCGCGCGAGACGATCTTCACGAGCTCGGCCTCGCTCATGTGCTCGGTGCCGGCGGGGCGCAGCGGCAGCACGAGATAGCGCAGGTCGGCGGTCGAATCGTGCACGCGGACCGAGACGTGCTCCGCAAGCTCGAGCCCGAACTCGCGCAGCACCGCCCGCGGCTCGCGCACCGACCGCGAGCGATAGGCGCGGCTCTTGTACCAGGCGGGCGGGATCCCCAGCAGCATGCGCGGATAGCACGAGCACAGCGTGCACACGACCATGTTGTGCACGTCGGGCGTGTTCTCGACGACGGTGAGCCTGGCGTCGTTCAGCGCCATGTCGAAACCCATCGAGGCGCACGCCGCAGTCCCGTCTTCGAGCAGGGCGCGCTTGAACGCCGCATCGGTCCACGCGCGGGCGACCACTCGCGCGCCGCCTTCCGGGCTGCGGCTGTCGATGTCCTCCACGGCCTTGCGCACTTCGTCCGCGGTGATGATGTTCTTCCCGATCAGCAGCTCGCGCACCGCGATCTCGAGCTTGCGGTAGTACGTGAGCGTGTCGTCGTGGTCGGGCTGGAAGGGATGGCGATGCGGATGACCGTGATCGCCGTGGTCGTGGGAGTGGTCGTGGTCGTGGCTCATTCTGCGCTCAGCCAGTGTTCGTAGATGTCGATGTCGATCGTGTCCGCCGCCGAGCCGTCGTAATCGGGCCAGACGTGCGATTGCGGGAACCGCACGCGGTAGAGCGCGACCTTCGGCTCGCCGCTGCGGCCGTAGGCGAGATTCTCGGGATTCCTGAAGTAACCGACGAAGCGCTCGATCACGCCCGACTTGCCGCGGACGTAATGCGGCGTGCGGATGTGGCCCTGTGAATCGACCTTGCGCACCCTCACGCGGTCGCCGGCCTTGAAAGCGGGTGTGTTCCCGGCTTCTACCGCCGCGCTCACGGCAACTGATCCTCGCGGCTCTCGATCTCCGCCATCTTGGCCGCGAGCTCCTCGACGCTGATCACGCCTTTGAGGAGGAGGTTGTTGGTCATCGACAGCATGCGCCGCTCGGCGTAGGTCGCCGCAAAATAAGTCTCGGCGCCGAGCGATTCGAGGCCGCGGCGGTTCTCGTCGGTGGTCGAAAGCTTCCTGCGGCGCAGGAGCACCAGGAGCGCTTCGACGCGCTTCTCCCAGAGCTGCAGCTCGTGCTCGTCCTGATCGATGGGGCCGGCGGGCTCGCCGCCGAGGTCGTGATAGGCTCTCATGCGAAAAGCGTAACACGGAAATTCCCGCTTCGCGCCGTCGCGCGGTCGGCAATGACGCGTTGCGCGTGCTCGACGCTTTTGTTTTTCCTCTGCGCGCGCTCTGCGGTAGAAAAAACCGTTCAGATCACGGCCACACCCTGTATCTCGATCACGCACCCCGGCCGGGCGAAGTTGGAGACGGTGATCAGCGCGCTGCCCGGATAGCGGCCGTCGGTGAAGTGCTCGTTGCGGATCCGGACGAAGCGGTCGCCGTTGCGCGGGTCGTTGATGAAGACCGTCATCGTCACCATGTTCGCGAGCGTGCCGCCGGCGCGGCGCAGCGTCCGGTCGATGAGCGCGAAGATCGTACGCGCCTGCGCCTCGAAGTCGCCCGTGATGTCGCGGCCGTCGAGGTCGACGACGGTCGTCTGACCCGCCAGCCACACGGTGCGCCCGCCCTCGGTGATGACCGCGGGCGAGAACGACCGCGACTTCTGCCATTCGGTGCCTTCGAGGTGCTCGACCTTCGCGCGCGGCGGGTCGTCCGACGGTGCTGCCATGGTGCCGCTCCCGGTGATATTCTTCGGAGGAGCTTACCGCACCCATCATAACGAGACGAAAAAGCCATGGACCTTCGCAATCGCTGGGCGCTTGCCTCGAGCGCCGCTCTTGCTTTCCCCACGCTCGCCCATGCCCACCACGCGATGGGCGGGACGACGCCTTCGAATTTCTTCGAAGGCTTCGTGTCCGGTCTCGCGCATCCGGTCATCGGGATCGACCACCTGCTGTTCGTGCTCGCCGTCGGCGCCGCGTGCTACGCGTTCCGGCTGGGAGCAGGGACCGTCGCCGCGTTTCTGGGCTGCGCGCTCGCGGGCACCCTCGCGCATTACTACAGGCTGACCGTGCCGTACGCCGAAGCGTGGGTCGCGGCCAGCCTCATCGTCGCGGGCGCGCTGCTGCTGCTCGCTTCCCGCAGGCGCATGAGCGCCTGGCTGCCCGCGTTCTTCGCGCTCGCGGGCCTCGCGCACGGCTACGCCTACGGCGAGTCGATCGTCGGCGCGGAAGCGACGCCGCTCTTCGCCTATCTCGCCGGCTTCACGCTGGTCCAGATCGCGATCGCCCTGACGGCGTATTCGATTGCGCGCGCGCTGGACCGCAGCCGCCCGCTGCTCGCGAACCACGCGCTCGGCGGCGTGCTGTCGCTCGCAGGCGTGGTCCTGCTCGCGCTGTCGTTCACCGGATGACATGAGCCGCGCGGCGGTCACCGACATCGTCAACTTCCTGCGCATCGATCCGGCGCTGGCGACGTCGGGCCAGCCGAGCGAGGAAGAGCTGGCGGCGGCCGCGCACGACGGCACCGAAGTCGTCATCAATCTCGCGCTCCACGACGATCCGCGCTATTCCCTCGCCGACGAGGCCGGCACCGTCGGCGCGCTCGGCATGACCTACGTGCACATCCCGGTGAAGTTCGACGCGCCGAAGGAGTCCGAGCTCTTCGCGTTCTTCGACGCGATGGAGCGCCATCGCGGCCGCAGGGTGCTCGTGCATTGCGCCGCGAACAAGCGCGTCACCGCGTTCCTCGGCCTTTACCGCGCGATCCGCGAAGGCTGGGACGTCGAGCGGGCGTTCGCGCCGATGGAGACGATCTGGGAGCCGAACGCGGCGTGGGCGCCGTTCATCGCCGAGATGCTGGCGAAGCACGCGCCGGCGAGTCAACGACCGCGTTGAAGTTCATCGCCCACCTCGACATGGATGCGTTCTATGCGTCGGTCGAGCTCCTGCGCTATCCCGAGCTTCGCGGCCGGCCCATCGTCGTCGGCGGCCGGCGGCGCATCGTCGACGAGCTTTCGACCGGGCGCATTCCCACGCTGCGCGAGTACACCGGCCGCGGCGTGATCACCACCGCGACCTACGAAGCGCGTGCGTTCGGCGTCCATTCCGGCATGGGGCTCATGAAAGCGGCGAAGCTCGCGCCCGACGCGCTGCTGCTGCCCGCGGACTTCGACCAGTACCGGCGTTACTCGCGCCTCTTCAAGGAAGCGGTGCGGGCGATCGCGCCGGACGTCGAAGACCGCGGCATCGACGAGATCTACATCGATCTGACACCGCTCGTGACCGAGACCGAGGAGCGCATGGCGTGGTGGCAGGTGCGCGACATCGCCGCGTCGATACAGCGTGCGGTGCGCGAGGCGACGGGGCTGTCGTGCTCGATCGGGCTCACGCCGAACAAGCTGCTGTCGAAGATGGCCTCCGAATTCGACAAACCCGGCGGCCTCACGGTGCTCACGCACGCCGACCTGCCGACTCGCATCTGGCCGCTGCCGGTGCGCAAGGTCAACGGCATCGGGCCGAAAGCGACGATCAAGCTCGAGACGCTGGGCATACGCACGGTCGGCGAGCTCGCGCATGCGGACCGCGACATGCTCGTCGCGCAATTCGGCAAGAGCTACGGCGCGTGGATGCACGACGCCGCACACGGCCGTGACGATCGCGAGGTCGTCACCTACAGCGAGCCGAAGTCGATCAGCCGCGAGACGACGTTCGAGAACGACATGCACCCCAAGCGCGATCGCGAAGAGCTCGGCCGCATCTTCACCGACCTGTGCGTGCGCGTGGCGCAGGACCTCGAGAGAAAAGGCGTCGTCGGCAGGACGATCGGACTGAAGCTGCGCTTCGACAACTTCAAGACCGTCACGCGCGACTGCACCATCGACGAGCCGACGCGCGATCCGAAACGCATACGGCGCGCCGCGGGGGAGTGCCTCAAGCGCGTGCCGCTCGACCGTCGGATCAGGCTGCTGGGCGTTCGCGTCGGCACGTTGAGCCGGCCGGTAGAGATGCCGCCGGTGCCGCACGCGGCGGAGCCGGGCGCGGCGACCGCACCGCTGTTCGAATGAGCGCGGCGGGATCGCCGATCGTCGAGATCGCCGATCTCACGTTCACGTGGCCGGGGCAGCGCGCGCCGTGCCTGGTCATTCCCCGGCTCGACCTCGAAGCCGGCGAGCGCGTCTTCCTGCACGGTCCGAGCGGCAGCGGCAAGAGCACGCTGCTGGCGCTGCTCGGCGGCGTGCTCGTGCCGCAACGGGGCACGCTGAAGGTGCTCGGCCGCTCGCTGGAGGCGATGCCGGCGTCGGCGCGCGACCGCTATCGCGCGGATCACGTCGGTTTCATCTTCCAGCTCTTCAATCTCGTGCCGTACCTCTCGGTGCTCGACAACGTGCTGCTCGCGTGCCGGTTCTCGACGCGGCGCAGGGAGCGCGCGATCGCGGCGGGCGGCTCCCCACAGGCCGAAGCGACGCGGCTGCTCGCGCAGCTCGACATCGACGGTGCGCTGCTCGCGCGGCCGGTCATCGCGCTGTCGGTCGGACAGCAGCAGCGCGTCGCCGCGGCGCGCGCGCTGCTCGGCAGGCCGGAGATCGTCGTCGCGGACGAGCCGACGTCGGCGCTCGACGCGCATCGCCAGGCCGCGTTCCTCGCTCTGCTGCTGAGCGAATGCGAGCAGGCGGGCGCGACGCTGCTCTTCGTGAGCCACGACCGCAGGCTCGCCGGCGACTTCACGCGCGAGATCGCGCTGCCGGAGATCAACGGCGCACACACGGAGGCGGCATGAGTCATCTCCTCGTGCTCGCCGCGCGCAGCGCGTGGAACCGGCGGCTCACGCTGTTCATGACCCTGGCGGCCGTCGCGTTGAGCGTCGCGCTGCTGCTCGGCGTGGACCGCATCCGCCGCGACGCGCGCGAGAGCTTCGCGCAATCGGTGTCGGGCACCGACCTCGTCGTCGGCGCGCGCACCAGTCCCGTGCAGCTCATGCTGTACGCGGTGTTCCGCATCGGCGGCGCGACGCACAACATGCAGTTCGACAGTTACAAGGCGATCAAGGCGCATCCGCTGGTGAAGTGGGCGATCCCGCTGTCGATCGGCGACTCGCACGGCGGCTTCCCGGTCGTCGGCACCGACGGCGGGTATTTCGAGCACTTCCGCTACGGCACCGGCGACGCGCTCGCGTTTTCCGCCGGCAAGCCGTTCGCCGACATCTTCGAAGCGGTCGTCGGTTTCGAAGTCGGAGAGCGCCTCGGTTACAAGACGGGGGACCGGATCACGCTTTCGCACGGCAGCGGCGGCCTGCACGCCGAGCACGGCGACAAGCCCTTCACCGTCACCGGCGTGCTCGCGCGCACCGGCACGCCGGTCGACCGCTCGGTGCACGTGCCGCTCGAAGCGATCGAGGCGATCCATCTCGACTGGCAGGGCGGGGCGCCGATCCCGGGCGTGTCGATTCCCGCCGAGCACGTGCGCAAGTTCGACGTGACGCCGAAGGACATCACCGCGGTGCTCGTCGGCTTGAAGACGCGCGCGGCGGTATTCAGGATGCAGAAAGTCGTCAACGAGTACAAGCCCGAGCCGCTCGTCGGCGTGCTGCCCGGTGTTGCGCTCGACGAGCTGTGGCAGGTCGTCGGCATCGCCGAGCGCGTGCTGCTCGCGGTGTCTGCGATGGTGGTGATCGTCGGGCTCGCGGGCCTCGTCGCGGTGGTGCTGGCCGGGCTCAACGAGCGCCGGCGCGAGCTCGCGATCCTGCGTTCGGTCGGAGCGCGCCCGCGCGACGTGTTCGTGCTCCTCATGGTCGAGGCGCTCGGCATCACCCTGGCGGGCGCGCTCGCCGGCGTCGCGCTGCTCGCGGTGCTCACGCTGGCGCTGGCGAAGTTCGCGGCGGCGCGCTACGGGCTTATCATCGAGCCCACGTTCGTCGCGGGCAGCGAATGGCTGCTGCTCGGCGCGGTCGTCGCGGTCGGCGTGCTGGCGAGCCTCGTTCCCGGCTATCGCGCTTATAAGCTTTCACTGGCAGACGGCCTCACGCCGCGCCTGTAAGGAAGGAGAGATCGATGTCGACGATGCGCGCCCTGCGTGCGCTCTTCGCCGTGGCCGCGCTCGCGGCCGCAGGCGCGGCGCCCGCGGCGGAGAAAAGCGGAATACCGGATCGGCGACCGGCTGCCGCAGAAGTCGACGACGACCGCGCCGGCGGGCTACAAGGAAACACCGTGGGACTCGCTCGTGCCCGCGAACTGGGACCCGGCGAAAGATCTCGCGGGGCTCAACCTCTCGGCGCTCGACGATTCCGATCCGCGCGCGATCAAGGCGCTGGAGAAGCTCAGGGCCGCGCTGGACAACGCGCCGATCGTGCCCGGGATGAACGGCTCGCGCATCCGCATCGCGGGCTTCATGGTCCCGCTCGACGGCATTCGCGGGCAGATCACCGAGTTCCTGCTCGTGCCTTACTTCGGTGCATGCATCCACACGCCGCCGCCGCCCGCCAACCAGATCATCCACGTCGTGCCGCAGAAGCCCTACAAGACCGACCAGCCGATGGAAGCGGTGTGGATCAGCGGCACGCTCGAGACCGCCCGCGCGGAGACGGGGATGGGCAACGCGGGATACAAGATGAAGGCGGAGGTGGTTGTGCCGTACAAAAGGTGACGGATTAGCCACCCCCCGGCTTTGGTCGCATTGCAGGCCGGAACGTAATCGGGTACTTGGCTTGCTGAACGTCTGAGTCGGCCTGCCGTACCATGATTCCTTTCCTCAAGTCGCTCGTGCTCGTCTTCGCGCTCGCCTCCGCGGCGGGCTGTGCGACGATCCCCAAGGAGCAGCGGGACCCGCGCGATCCGTACGAATCGTTCAATCGCGGCGTCTACAAGTTCAACGACAGGCTCGACCGCGCAGTGCTGCGCCCGACGGCGCGTGCGTATCGCACCGTGGTGCCGGTGTTCGTGCGCACCAGCATCGGAAACTTCTTCTCGAACCTCAACGACGTGCGCGTCGTGATCAACCAGACGCTGCAAGGCAAGTTCACGACCGCGTACGCCGATTTCGGCCGTGTGGCGATCAACAGCACGCTCGGCGTGCTCGGCCTGTTCGACATCGCGTCGGAGGCGGGCATCGAGAAACACCAGGAGGATTTCGGGCAGACGCTCGGCTGGTACGGCATTCCCGACGGACCGTACCTCATGCTGCCGCTCTTCGGGCCGAGCAACGCGCGCGACACGGTCGGCTTCGGCGTCGACTGGTTCACCGATCCGGTCTACTACGTCGATCCCGCCGGCTGGCGCTACGGCCTGGGCGGTGGCCGCATCGTCAATCGCCGCGCCGACCTGCTCGACGCGACCGAGGTGCTGAAGACGACCCTCGATCCCTACCAGTTCGCGCGCGACGCGTACCTCCAGCGCCGACGCAATCTGGTGTACGACGGCAAGCCGCCGATGGACAAGGATGAGTTGCTTCCCCCGCCGCCGGTGCCGGTGCCGGAAAAAAAGTGACGGATGATACAGTGACGGGTGACGGATGAAGCGGTGACGGGTTACAGTCGCTCGAACGCTTTCGTCACCGTCCTATCCGTCACCGCTCTATCCGCCACCCCTTTTCCCCGCCGGTGCACAATAGCCGGCCCTGCAGATCAATCGTAAGGAGAACCCCATGCTCACACTCTATTTCAGCCCTGGCGCGTGCTCGACCGCTTCGCACATCGGCCTCGAAGAGGCCGGCGCGGAATACCAGGAGCGGCCGACGCTGCTCGGGAAAGGCGAGAACAGGACCGAGAGCTATCTGAAGGTCAACCCGCGCGGCAAAGTGCCGGCGCTCGACGCCGACGGCCGCGTGATCACCGAGAACACCGCGATCCTCACGTACATCGCGCGCCGCTTTCCCGAGAAGAAGCTGCTGCCCGAGGATCCCGTGGCGCAGGCGCAGTGCATCTCGTTCATGGCGTGGCTGTCGAACAGCGTGCATCCGAACTTCACGCAGTTCTTCAAGCCGGAGAAATTCGTGTCGAACGAAAGCTCGAAGGACGATGCCAAGCAGA
The DNA here is from genome assembly GCA_036262035.1 of Burkholderiales bacterium. Lineage (NCBI taxonomy): Bacteria > Pseudomonadati > Pseudomonadota > Betaproteobacteria > Burkholderiales > Burkholderiales bacterium. Next base: position 257,094 of record DATAJS010000011.1, read on the forward strand.
CCGGCAAGCAGAACTTCTTCACCGCGCTGAAGGAAGTCGACTCGCTGCTCGCCGGCAAGCAGTGGGTGATGGGCGACCAGTTCACCGTCGCCGACTGCTACGCGATCGTGTTCTACGGCTGGGGCGTGCGCGCCGAGCTGCCGGTGAAGGAGCTTGCGAACTACACCGCGTGGAAAGACCGCATGCTCGCGCGGCCGGCGGTGCGCAAGGTGCTGGAGAGCGAGGGGAACATTCTTGTGAAAGGCGCGTAAAAGCGATTTAACCGCAGAGGACGCAGAGGAAAAACAAACCCAAAAAGCCAAATGGATTCCCGCCTGCGCGGGAATGACGGGTTTGGTGACGTTTACCGCGCGCTTCTCCGCGTCCTCTGCGTCCTCTGCGGTGAAGGTTTTGACGTTTAGATCTGTGCGGCGCTGAACGTATCGCACGCGTTCGGGTCGCCGCTTTCCAGCCCTTTGCGCAGCCAGCGCACGCGCTGCTGTGACGTGCCGTGCGTGAACGAGTCCGGCACGACGTGTCCCGTCGATTGCTGCTGCAGCGTGTCGTCCCCGATCGCGGTCGCGGCGCGGATCGCTTCGTCGACGTCGCCGGGCTCGAGGATGCGCTTGTTGCGGTCGACGCGGTTCGCCCAGATGCCGGCGAAGCAGTCCGCCTGCAGCTCGAGCCTGACCGAGAGCCGGTTGTAGGCCGACTGCGAGATGCGGCCGCGCTGCGCGTCCACCTTGCGCGCGATGCCCAGCAGGTTCTGCACGTGATGCCCCACCTCGTGCGCGATCACGTACGCTTCGGCAAAGTCGCCGGCCGCGTGGAAGCGCTGGCGCATGACGTCGTAGAAGCGCAGGTCGATGTAGACCTTGGCGTCGCCGGGACAATAGAACGGCCCCGCCGCGGCCTGGCCCATGCCGCACGCGGTCGGGAACGAGCCGTGGAAGAGCACGAGCTTGGGCGGCTGGTAGCGCCGACCGGCCTCGGAGAAGATCTGCCCCCACGCGTCCTCGGTGGTGGCGAGCACGCGCGAGACGAAGACCGCCTTCGCGTCGCTCTCGGGCGGTCTCGGCGCGTTCTGCGTGACCGGCGCCTGCTGCCGCTGCGAGCCTTCCATCATCCCGAGCAGCATGCGCGGGTCGACGCCGAAGATGTACGACGCGACCAGCGCGAGCACCACGCCGCCGATCGACATGCCGCCTACACCGAAGCCACCGCCGCCGCCGCCGCTGTAGCCGCGCATGTCTTCTACGTTGTCACTTTCGCGTTCGTCGCCTATACGCATGATGGGATTCGGTTGGACAGATTCCGGCAAATTGCCATACGCGCGCGAAGGCCGCAATCGGCATGCCTGATCAGCGTTTCGGCAGGCGGGCGTCGATCGCGCGCGAGATCGCGGCGGTGCACGCGGCGCAATAGTAGTCGGTCTGGAGCGAGAACATGATGCAGTCGGCTTCCGGGCGGTAAAAACCCTGCGCGTAGCCGTTCGCGCCTTCGAAGAACCCGACCTCGCGGCTGCGGCCGAGGAGCACCGCCTGCCGCGGCGCGACCTCTCGCATGAGCTTCTCGATCCTGTATTCGTCGGCGCCGCCGGCGCGCAGCGCTTCGTAGCGTTTCACGTAGCCGCCGAAATAGCGCTCGTAGCGCGCCTTGTTCCAGCGCGACGGCGCGCGCTGCGGCGCCGCCCATTTCGTGGTTTCCAGCGACGTGGTGACGTTCGGCTGCCACGGCTCGACGTTGCCGCGATAGACCGGGCCGTCGGCGCTCGGGATGTAGTACTCCTCGGCGAGGCCCGCGATCGCATGCGCCGATTCGTGCAGCACGAGGTAGCGCGCCGCCGCGCTGTCGATCGCGACCACCGCCGGGCCGCCGAAGTACGCGCTGCCGCCGTAGCGCCGCGAATTGGCGAGCACCAGCAGCACGTCGTACGGGACCGCCGCTGCGGCATCGCGGAGCTTGCGCTCGTCGCCGACGGACAGCGTGCGCTCGCCGGCGCCGCTGCCGTACGCCGTTCCGAAAGCGCTCGCCGCCCGCGTGCCGTTGTAAGCGTCGCTCACGCCGCTCTCCGCGCTTTCCGCGAAGATCGCGTGGACGTTGAAATCGCGGATGCGCGACTTGTAAGGCTCGACCGAAAAAAGATAACCCGCCGCGCGCTTCGCATCGGCGGCGAACTTCGCGCGCTCGCCTGCGGCGTAGCCGTCGCCGACGATGGCGATATCGACGTGGTCGCGGGCGTCTCCGTTGCGCACGAGCGTATCGACGAGCACGCGCGGCGGCTCGGCATCGTGCACGAGGGAAGCATCGGCGCCGCGGGTGTACAGCGGCTGCAGGACGCCGCCGGGCCGGCGTTTCTCGACCGTAATGGTGAAGGCCGCGGCCGGCAGTACGCAGCGCACGCAGAGCGTGGACACCGCGGGTGCGCGGTCAGGGTCGAGGTTGCTGTCCAGCGCTACGCGAACGAGCGGCGCATCGGTCGCGGTATCGGTCAGGGTGAGCGCGTAATCGCCCCAGTCGGGGGTGTCCAGGCCGCCGCTCGGCGGCGCGGGCTCGCGCCTGAGCTCGACGAGCTCGAAGCGCTCATCGCCGTCCTGCACGACGTGGCGCAGATCGATGCGCAGACCGCGATCGGTGTGCTGCGCCGTCGGACCGGTCGCACGCTTGCACGATGCCAGCCACAGCGATGCGCTCGCCGCCGCTGCCGACGCCAATACGCGGCGACGCGTGATCGTCATCGGGCGGTTGCGCGCAGTTGCGATTTAGCCATTACACTGAAGTGGAAAAAAGCGAAGTCGCAGCCGGTTCGTCGCAGTTCGGAGGAGAACGATGAAAACCGTACGAGGAGTCGCATTGCTCTGTCTTGCCGCGCTGGCATCGCCCGCGGCCGCACAAAAGTATCCGGACAAGAGCATCCGGATGATTGTAGCTTTCCCCACCGGTTCGCCGCAGATCCTCGCGCTGCTGCTGTCCGACAAGCTGCGAGATTCGATGGGGCAATCGGTCGTTCCCGATTTCAGAGGCGGCGCCGGCGGCAATCTCGCGTCCGAGCTCGCCGCAAAAGCGCCCGCGGACGGCTACACGCTGCTCCTCACGAGCGGCACCATCGCCATCAGCCCCAGCCTTTTCTCGAAGCTCGCCTACGACACGTTTCGCGATTTCGCGCCGATCACCCGGCTCGCGAGCGTTCCGAACGTCATGGTCGTGCATCCTTCCGTCCCCGCCCACGATCTGAAAGAGCTGGCGGCGCTCGCGAAGAGCCATCCGGGCAAGCTCAACTTCGGCTCGGGAGGCCTCGGCTCCGGCAGTCAGCTCGGCAGCGAGCTCTTCAAGTCGCTCGCCAAAGTGAAGATGACGCACGTGCCTTACAAGGGCGCGGCGCTCGCCATGAACGCGATGCTCTCGGGCGAAGTCGACATGGTCGTTTCCACCGTCCCGGCGGCGATTCCGTACGTGAACAACGGCCGGTTGCGGGCGATCGCGATGCTCGCACCGGAGCGCGCGCCGGCCCTGCCGCAGGTGCCCACGACCGCGGAGGGCGGCATGCCGCAGGTCGTCGTCATCACCTGGTACGGCACGTTCGCTCCCGCCGGCGTGAAGCCCGAGATCGTCGAGCGCCTGAACGGCGAATTCGCGAAAGCGCTGAACGCCCCGGATACCAGGGCGAAGCTCGCCAACGTCGGGCTCGAGGTGGCGACGAGCAGCCCCGCCGATTTCGCGAAGTTCGTGCGCGCGGAATACGAGAAGTGGGGCAAGGTGATCAAGGATTCGGGGATCAAGGCGGAGGCGGAGCGATAAATGGATTTCGGGCTGACGGCGGAGCAGAAACATTGGCGCGACAAGGCGCGCGCTTTCGCGCTCGAGGAAATCCGACCGATCGCGTTGCAGCGCGACCGCATCGCCGCGCCGCGCGAGACCTGGGACTGGGACCTTTTCAGGAAAGGATCCGCGCTCGGTTTCCGCACGCTCGCGGTGCCGAAGGAGTGGGGCGGCCCCGGCACCGATTTCGTCACGCAGGGGCTCGTCATGGCCGAGCTCGCCAAAGGCGACAGCGCGATCTCCAAGGCATTCAGCCAGAACTGGAAGTGGAGCCACCAGATCGCCGAATTCTGCTCCAGGGACCAGAAGGAGCGCTTCCTCAAGCCGTTCCTCGCCGACGACACCTACACGATCGGTTCGGGAAGCACCGAGCCCAACGCGGGCTCTGATAACCGCTACCCGCCGGTCGATGCACCCAAATCGGGATGGCGCCTCAAAGCTGAACGTCATGGCGACGAGTGGATACTGAACGGCGAGAAGACGTTCATCGCCAACGGCACCGTCGGCAAGCTCTTCTTCGTGAGCACGCGCACCAACCCCGACGTGCCCATACGCGACGGCACCACGGTCTTCCTGGTGCCTCACGACACGCCCGGGTTTCGCGTCGGCAAGGTCTTCAACAAGGCGGGATGGCGCTTCTACCAAAACGCGGAGCTGATCTTCGAGAACGCGCGCGTGCCGCACGTCAACGTCGTCGGCGAAGTGCACAACGGGGTCAAGGTGAGGAGCGGTGCTTCGGCCGAGTTCGGCGATTTCGAGCTCGCGGCGAACGCGCTCGGCGTGTGCGATGCCGCGTGCGAGAGCGCGATGCAGTACTCGAAGCAAGCGACGCGCGCCGGCAAACGGGTGTACGACCATCAGCTCGTGCAGTTGAAGATCAACGAGATGTACGCGCTCACCGAAGCGCTGCGCTCGTACGTGATGCGGACCGCGTGGGAGATGGACAACCATTGCCAGGGCGCGAACGCGGTGCTCGTCATGAATTACTCGGAAGACGTGATACAGCGCGTGACCAGGCTCAACCTCGACATCCACGCGGCACGAGGCGGGACGATGGATGCGCTCGCGGACAAGCTGGTGCGTGACGCCATCATCTGGACTCATCTCGCCGGAGACAACACCCAGCGGTTGAAGTCGCTCAGACGGATGTAAGATTCGTCGCGAAAGTCTTCGCGGCGAATCCCATGAACAAAAAATCCCGCAGGTCGTGGCTGATCGTCCCTGCGTCCAAGCCTACGCAGCTCGAAGAGGCGTCGCGCGCCGGCGCGGATGTGGTCGTGCTCGATCTGTTCGAATTCGTACCGGAGCGCGACCGTGCGGCTGCACGCGATGCGATCAAGGACGCGATCGGACGCGTGACGGGCGGCGGCGCGCAAGCGTTCCTGCAGATCGGTCCGTCCGCCGTCGTATCCGATCTTGCCGCGGCGGTGTGGCCCGGCCTGTCGGGGGTGATCGTCTCTCGCGCCGAGACACCTGAACAGATCGAGACGGTATCGAGCGCGCTGGACCGCCTCGAGCGCGACCGCGGAATTGCGGCTGGCAGCATCGAGATCGTCGCCGCGCTCGAGACCGCGCACGGCAACCACGCGGCTGATGACGTCTTGCGTGCGAGCCCTCGCGTGACCGGCGCGACGCTCGGCCGCGTCGACCTCGTGATGGACCTGCGGCCCGAGCCTTCGGGCGAGATCCATCTCATGTCTTATCTCATGCAGCGCCTGGTGATCGTCGCGAATGCGGCGGGCGTGACCCCGCTGGGCGCGTGGTGGCGCGCGCCGGACCGGGGCCTGCTCGCCACGCCCGACAACACCTACGCGGCCGCGAAGCGCGGGCGTGCGATCGGCTTCAAAGGCGCGATGTGCCTGCGTGCGAACCAGGTCGACGCGCTGAATCGGGGGTATCAGGGATGAGAGCAGTCCGCCGTTCCGGCCTCACCATGCCGGTCGTCACCCAACGCTTCGTCGACAAGGCGTGGACCCGCGGCTGCGACTTCATCACCCTCGATCTCGAAGACTCGGTGCCGCAGCACATGAAGGCGCACGCGCGCACGCTGATCAAGGACGCGATCCCCAACGTCTCCAAAGGCGGCGCCGAAGCGTTTACGCGCATCAATCACGACTTCATGCGTGAAGACACCGAAGCGGTGGTGTGGCCGGGATTGAAGCGCATCAAGTATCCGAAGACCGAAACAGCCGACGAAGTGCGCGCGCTCGATGCGCTGATTACACGACTGGAGGCAGAGCGCGGCGTCGAGCCGGGCTCGATCGAGATCGACACCAGCATCGAGACCGCCGTCGGCGTGACGAACGTCTTCGAGATCGCCTCGGCGAGCCCGCGCATCCGCGAGTTCGGCGTGTCGGTGAGCGGCTACGACCTGTCGCGCGATCTGGGCGTCGAGATGTTCGTCGACTTCGACCAGTTCGCCTATTGCCGCGGCGAAGGCGAGCTTGCGGCGCGCACGCTGGGGCTGGGCGTACGCAACGCGCCTTTCATCGCGAACAAGAGCGGCAGCGTGAGCGACGGCAACCGCGCGTTGCGCCAGGCCGAATCGCAGCGCAAATGCGGATTGCGGGTCGGCACCGGCGGCCTCAATCCCGCCGTCGTCGAAAGCCACAACGTCGGATTCACGCCGACCGAGGACGAGGTGCGCGAGGCCAGGCAAGTGCTCGAGGATTACGCGAAAGTCGAAGCGGCCGGCGAGACGTGGACGGAGATCGAAGGCCGCGTGATCGACCGCTACGAAGCGGAACGCGCGCGCGAGCTGATCGAGTGGGCCGAGGCGTGCGCGGCGCGGAATCGCGAAAAAGCCGAGGCCGTAAAAAGATGCTGATTAGACGCACAAACCTTTTAGCGCCGGTCGCCGCGGCCGACGATGCCTGGCGCCACGGCGCCGATGCGGTCACGCTGGTCGGCTCGGCGCCGGCGGCCGAGCGGCAACGCGCGATTCTGGCCGCGGGACGCGGCGGGGCCGAAGTGTTCGTCGAGGCGGCCGGCGATGGCGACATCGAGTCCGCGGTGGGCGCGGGCCTCGCCGGTTTCGTCCTGCGCGCCGAATCGGCCGACGAAGTGAAACGCATCGACGCGCTCGTCACCCGGCTCGAACGCGAGCGCGGGCTCAGCGCGGGCAAGCTCTCGTTCATCGTGCGGGTCGAAACCGCGCGCGCGGTGTGGGACATCCGGTCGATCCTCACCGCGAGCCCGCGGATCTCGCAGGCCGCGCTCGTCGAGACCTCGCTCGCCGCCGATCTGGACATAACGCCCGATCCCGAGATCGATTCGTTCGAATACGCGCGCGGCCGGCTCGCGGTGGAAGCGACTGCGGCCAAGGTCGGCGCGGTCGGCATGGCGTATCCGATGAGCGTGCTCGAGCCCGCGGACGCGCCCGAAGCCGAGATCCAGCGCATGGCGACCAAGGCGAGGAACAGCGGCATGAAAGGCGTGCTCTGCCGGCATGCGAGCTGGATCGCGCCGGTGAATGCCGCGTTCACGCCCACGCCGGAGCTCGTCCACTACAACCGCCGCGTCCGCGAAGCGTTCGCGAAAGGCGTGGCGGAGGGAACCGCCGCGGTGCCGCTCGACGGCCGCATGATCGACGTGCCGGTCGACGAATGGGCGATCGTCGTCATCGCGACGGCGGAAGCGTGCGCGCAACGCGACGCGGAGAAGCGCGCGGCGCTGGAAAAGTCGCGCTGATGGCGACGATCGTCTCCCAGCTCGTCGCGCTGACGAGCCGCGTCGCTTACGAAGATCTGTCGCAAGCCACGATCGCCGCCGCCAAGCGTGCGATCCTCGACGCCCTCGGCTGCGGTATCGCCGCGCTCGGCTGCGAGCCTTCGAAGATCGCCGCGCGCGCCATGCCGAACGGGCCGTGCGGGGACGCGACCGTGATCGGGGACAAAGATCTGTCCTTCACGCATCGCGCGGTGCTGCTCAACGGCATCCTCGTGCGCTACCTCGACATGATGGACGTGTACTGGGCCAAGGACGTGTGCCATCCCGCGGAGAACGTCCCGGCGGCTCTGGCGTGCGTCGAGAGCGTCGAAGGCTCGGGCAGGCGACTCATCGAAGCGGTCGTCGCGGGTTACGAAGCGCAACTGCGCCTCACCCATGCGATGTCGCTGCAACAGATGGCGATGCATCACGTCGCCGCCGGCGGCATCGTCGCGCCGCTCGTCGTCGGCAAGGCGTGGGGCATGGATCCGGAGGCGATCGAGCACGCGGTCGCGCTCGCGGGCTGCCGCCAGTTCACGCTGCACGGGCTCTCCAAAGGCGGTCTCTCGATGGCCAAGGCGATCGGCTACGCGTGGTCGGCGATGAGCAGCGTCATGGCTTCTCGGCTCGCGTCCGAAGGATTTACCGGGCCCACCGATTTTCTCGACTGGCTGTCGGACAAGAGCGTGCTGAAACTGCCGATCGATCGTAAAGCGCTCGAGCACGACGGCACGTATCTCATCGAGCGCGTCTCGTTCAAGCAGTTCCCGGTGCAGTTCGAGCTGCAGACGACGGGCGAGATCGCGATCCGTCTGTCGAAGAAGATCCGCGACAGCGGCAGCACGATCGAGAGCGTCGAGATCGACGTGGCGCCGGTGACGATAGAGCGCACCGCCGACGCCGCGAAGTTCAAGCCGGCGAATCGCGAGACCGCCGATCACAGCCTGCCGGCGAGCGTCGCGATGGCGCTGCTCGACGGCAAGCTCACCGCCGCGCAGTTCGAGCACGACCGCTGGGCCGATGCGGACGTCGCGGCGCTGATCGCGAAGATCACGGTGATCCCGAACTCTGAGTATCCGACGAAATATCCGAAAGGGCGCCCCGCCGGTTTCCGCGTGAAGCTCGCGAACGGCGAGACGCTCGCCGATTTCCAGGCGGTGCCTTCGGGCGACGCCGAGAAGCCGATGGACGACGCGACGCTGGAGGCGAAGTTCGTGGCGAATGCGTCGGAGGCGTTCGGCGAAGCGCGCGCACGTGAGATCGTCGAGGCGGTGCGCGAGGTCGAGCGGATCGAGCGCCTCGGCGAGCTTACGCGGTTGTTGAGGCCTTAAAGTCAAAATGGGTCCCCGCCTGCGCGGGGACGACGAAACGTCAGGAATGCGTTCCCGCCTGCGCGGGGACGACGGAGGATCGAGATGAGCACCCATAACGTTCCCAACTCGTCGGGCACCGAGGCGCCGCGGCTGAAGGCGCCGAAGAACGCCGCCGACTGCCACATCCATATCTACGACGCGCGCTATGCGCCGCCGGTGGCACGGCCGGCGAACGCGACGGTCGCCGACTACCGCCTGCTTCAAAGCCGCATCGGCACTTCGCGCGTCGTCATCGTCACGCCGCGCAATTACGGCGCCGACAACGCGGTGACCGTCGATGCGATCGCGGAGCTGGGCATCGACAATGCGCGCGGGGTCGGAGTCGTCAGGACCGACGTCACCGATGCGCAGCTGAAGAAGCTGAACGAAGGCGGCATCCGCGGCTTGCGCTTCACGATCGGCAATCCCGAGACCGCGGTCACCTCGATCGACATGATCGAGCCGCTGGCGAAGCGCATCGCCGAATACGGCTGGCACGTGCAGATCAACGCCGAGCCCGGGCAGGTCGTCGACGCAGCCGCCATGCTGCGCCGGCTGCCGTGCCCCATCGTCTTCGATCACCTCGGCAAGCTCGGCCTGCACGGGCTCGACCACCCCTCGTATCGCGTGATGCGCGAGCTGATCGACGCCGGCCGCGCGTGGGTGAAGATCTCCGGGGCCTATCTCAACACGCGCATCGGGCCGCCGGCGTATCCCGAATCGACCCCGGTCGCGCAGGCGTTCGTGAAAGCGGCGCCCGAGCGCGCGGTGTGGGGCAGCGACTGGCCGCACCCGACGCCGAAGATTGCGCCCGATGACGCGGTGCTGTTCGACCTGCTGCTGAAATGGGTGGAGGACGACGCTTTGATCCCGCGCATCCTGGTACAGAACCCGGAAGCGCTCTACGGCTTTCCGAAGACCGCCTGAATCAGCGCTGGCAGGCCTGTAACGGGCTGACGCAGTCGCGTTTCCTGAGCATTTCCTGCTCGTAATCGCGCTGGGTGGCCAGGGAAGCGTTGAGCGCTTCGGTCTCGACGCACGCCCGCCATTTGTCGCTGTTGCGGGCGACGCCTTTCTTCTCGCAGACCGGGCCGTAATCGCGCTCGGACTCCGCGAAGCGCTGCTCGGGCGTCATCGTGCACGCGGCCGCGGCGAGAGCCACGAGAAGTGTGAAATACCTCACGCCCGCAGCTTAACAAGGAAGGCGGGCCCGGGGACAGGGCCTTCGCGCCCTTGTTCTTACGACCTTGTTCTAACCCCTGCGGTTGTCCAGACGGACCGGCAGCGTGTAACCCTGGCGCAGCGCGCGGCGCTCGTAGCGCACCGCGTCGCGGTCGAGCCCGCGGGCGAGGTAATAGAGATAGAGCTGGTAGCTCGCGCCGGCGTGGTCGAGGAGCGAGGCGTGCTTGAGCCACAGCACCATGGTCCGCTCGTCGCGCGGCACGCCGTTGCTGCCTTCGGCGTACATGCGCGCGACCCGCATGGCCGCATTCGCATCGCCCGCGAGACCGCGCGCCTGCTCGCCTCTGAACTCGGCGTCGCCCAAACGGGTCTCGGGACGGATCTCGTCGCGCTCGAGCTGCGCCTCGGCGGCGAGGGTACGGGCGGTACGGAGCTGTACGGGTTCCGAGGGGGCTGTTGCGGGCGGTTCGGTCGCGGGGGCAGGAGCGCTCAGCGCGGCGACGGAAGCGGCGGCCGGCGAGGGCGCGGAGGGCGACCCGGCCCAGTCCATCAGTTGGCATCCGCTCAGCAACGGCGCCGCGAGTGTGACAATTTTTATGCTTTTCACGTCTGGCTCCTCGGCTCGCCTCGCATTCTAAGGGCTGAATGGGCCGTTCACCAGCCTCAGGAAACCGCTCGTCCGGCCGTTATATCCGCTCGTCTCCCGTGAACACGTACCCGTGATGGATTTCATACGGGCAAAAGTGCGTCACGGGTTAACTTTCGTCCGACTGAAGAACAAAGGGACACCGCGGGGAGCCATGACGATGACGATGAACTGCGACACGCTGGCGGTAATGTTCACCGACGTATCGGACGCGGAGCGCGTCTATACCGATTTCGGTGACGCCGAAGCGCGCAGGCTCGGCGCCCGTTGCCTGAAGCTCGTCGCGGAAGCGGCGCGCCGCAACGGCGGCCGGCTCATCAAGACCATCGGCGACGGCGCGATGATGTCCTTCCGCTCCGTCGAGGAAGCGTACCGCGCGGCGAGCATCATCCAGCTCGCGATGCGCGACCAGGTGCTCAAGCTCAAGGTCGGCATGCACTTCGGGCAGGTCATCGAGACCGGCGACGACGTGTTCGGCGACACCGTCAACGTCGCGGCGCGCGTGCTGGCACGCTCGGGCCCCGGCGAGATCCTCATGACGCGCGAGTGCGTCGACACCCTCGGGCCGCTCCAGCGCGCCACCGTGCGCCTGCTCGACACCACGAGCGTCAAGGGCCGTCCCGAGCTGGTCGAGATCTTCCGCGTCATCGGCGACCGCGAGAACGTGACGACCGTCGTCGCGTCGAGCGCGCGTCCGGCCGCGGACGAAACCAAGGTCCTCGTCCTCGCGTACAAGGACCAGACCGTGCGGCTCGAGATGACCGGCTCGCCGATCCAGATCGGCCGCGAAGCGGGCTGCGACCTCGTCATCGCGAGCGCGTGGGCCTCGCGCCGTCACGCCAAGATCGAAGTGCAGGGCGACCGTTTCGTCATCACCGATCACAGCAGCAACGGCACGTTCGTGTCGGGCGAAGACGGCGCCGAGCGATTCCTCAAGCGCGAGACGCAGCAGCTCGCCGAGCACGGCGTGATCTCGGTCGGCATCAACGCCGCCGGCAATCCGCGCGACCTCGTTCACTACCGCTGCGAGACGGCCACGAAGCACGACCGCCGTTCCGCCGGCGCGTACAAGGCTTACCACGAAGGCGTGACCATCCTGGCCGAATCCGACGGCCCGGTCACCGTTTTCCGCACCCCCAGTCTGGCCGGTCGCCCCGCGGCGATCGCCGGTTGATCATTTCATTCGTCGAAGAGGAGTCCACCATGAAGATGAAGCACACCGTAGCGCTTGCAGCCGTGTTAGCCGCTATCAGCGCAGCCCCGGCGATGGCGAACGATCGTGAAACCATCATGGTCGGCAAGGCCACGCCCAAGGCGGAAGACGTCGAAGCCTTCCTGTTCCCGGAAGCGGAGTGCGAGCACACCAAGTACATGTGCATGGCCGTGCGCCCGACCAACGAGCGCTCGATCGGCATGGACATCAAGTTCGCGACCAACTCGTCCGAGCTCACGCCGGAAGCCAAGGCCCAGCTCGAAGGCCTGGGCAAGGCGCTCGCCTCGCGCAACGGCAAGCTCGGCGCCAGGGAGATCGTGATCGAAGGCCACGCCGACCCGCGGGGCTCGCTCGATCTGAACAAGCAGCTCTCCGCGAAGCGCGCGGACGCGGTGGTGAAGTATCTCGTGTCGGCCTACGGCGTCGACGGCAAGGCGCTCGCGCCGGTCGGCCGCGGCATCGAAGACCTCAAGGACCCGAAGAACCCCGACTCGGCCGTCAACCGCCGCGTCGAGCTGGTTCGGAAGCCCAACTAAGCCTCGCCGCGCTCGGCTGACCCGGAGAACGCCAAAGAGGGAAACCAAGGTTTCCCTCCTTGAACCTCCTTTCCTTCAAAACCAAACGGCCGGCTGTATGCCGGCCGTTTTGTTTTTTGGGGTCAGACCCCGGCTTCATCGGGGTCTGACCCCGGTTTTTCTTGAGGTATCCTCGGGCCGATGAAAATCGGAACCTGGAACGTCAACGGCATCCGCGCGCGCGAGAAGCAGCTCTGCGAATGGCTCGAGCGCGACCGGCCGGACGTCGTCTGCCTGCAGGAGCTCAAGGCGCAGCCCGGACAGATTCCCGAGGCGTGCAAGGTCGCGGACTATCACGCGTTCTGGCACGGGGGCGTGAAGGCGTACTCGGGCGTGTCGCTGCACATCCGCAAGGATTTCTTCGACGGCGAGCCGGTCTTCAGCCACCCGACGTTCGACATGGAGTCGCGCATCGTGCAGGCGGCTTGGGCGAATCGCGTGTTCGCGTCGGTGTACGTGCCCAACGGCGGCAAGGATTACCCGGCGAAGCTCGAGTTCATGAAGGCGCTCGCGCAGTGGGCGAGGGATCTGCACGCGCAGGGCCGGGAAGTCGTCCTCTGCGGCGACATCAACATCACGCGCACCGAGATCGACGTGCATCCGCGCGAGCGCAAGCCGGGCATCATCGGTCAGCGGCCGGAGGAGCGCGAGCTCTTCGCCGACCTGCTCGGCGAGCACCTCGTCGACGTCCACCGCACGCTCGATCCCGACAACGAGAACCTTTTTACCTGGTGGGCGCCGTGGCGGAACATGCGCCAACGCAACATCGGCTGGCGTCTGGACTACGTGCTCGCTTCGCCGCGGCTCGCGGCGCGTGCGCAAACGTGTGAAGTGCTGAGGGATTTCGGCACCAGCGACCACGGTCCGGTGTTGGCTGAGTTTTCGCGCTGAAAGGTCCACGCCGCTGGTCGGTGCGGCTAGGCCGCACCTCCCGCGCGACGGCGCGCTTATAGCGCCTTGCGGCGCTAAAGCGTGTCCTTGTTGCGCCGATAAGGGATGGGTGCGCCTCTGCCGCCCCGCAGGTCGCCCGTTACTCACCCCCGACGAAAGGCTCCCCATGGACAAGTTCCGCCTGGTCACCCGCAGCGATTTCGATGGCCTCGTCTGCGCGGTCCTCCTCAAGCACCTCGAGATGATCGACGACATCAAGTTCGTCCATCCGAAGGACATGCAGGACGGCAAGATCGACATCGGCCCGCGCGACATCACGACCAACCTGCCGTACGTGGCGGGCGCGCACCTCATCTTCGATCACCATTCGTCGGAAACCGAGCGCAACGACGTCAGCGCGTCGAACTACGTGATCGACCCCGATGCGGCGTCGGCGGCGCGGGTGGTCTACGAGCACTTCGGCGGCCGCAAGGTATTCCCGGCGGCGTGGGACGACATGATGGCGGCCGTCGACAAGGCGGACTCGGCGCAGTTCTCGCGCGACGAGATCCTGCATCCGACCGGCTGGGTGCTGCTCAACTACCTGATGGATTCGCGCACCGGCCTGGGCCGCTTCCGCGATTTCCGGATCTCCAACTACCAGCTCATGATGGAGCTGATCGATCGCTGCAAGACGATGGGCATCGACGAGATCCTCGAGCTGCCGGACGTCAAGGAGCGCTCGGACATGTATTTCGAGCACGCCGACAAGTTCCGCGCCCAGCTGCAGCGCTGCGCGACGGTGCACGGCAATCTCGTCGTGCTCGACCTGCGCCGCGAAGAGGTGATCTACGCGGGCAACCGCTTCATGATCTACGCGCTTTTCCCGCAGACCAACATCTCCATCCACGTGCTGTGGGGCCTGAAGCAGCAGAACACCGTCTTCGCCACCGGCAAGTCGATCCTCAACCGCTCGTCGAAGACCGACGTCGGCGCGCTGATGCTCGAGCACGGCGGCGGCGGACACCACGCCGCGGGCACCTGCCAGATCTCGAACGAGAGCGCGGACGACGTGCTGAAAACGCTGGTCACCCGCATCAACAAGGACGGCTGAGCGCCCGCTAGCGGGCGCTGCGCTTCCGCGCCGGTAAACGCCTC